>JANOLJ010000032.1:0-13438 GCA_031419715.1 Burkholderiales bacterium
CGCCCGCGCCGCAGGAGCATCAATGGCCGGCCATTCCAAATGGGCCAATATCCAGCATCGCAAGGGCCGCCAGGACGAAAAGCGCGGCAAGGTCTGGACGCGCATCATCCGCGAGATAGTCGTCGCCGCACGCCAAGGCGGGGGCGATCTGGGCATGAACCCGCGCCTGAGGCTGGCGGTGGAGAAGGGCAAGGCCGCGAACATTCCCGCCGACACGATCAAGAAGAACATCGACAAGGCCACCGGCGCGCTGGAAGGCGTGAGCTATGAAGAGATTCGCTACGAGGGCTACGGCATCGGCGGCGCCGCGGTGATCGTCGACTGCATGACGGACAACCGGGTTCGCACCGTCGCCGAGGTGCGTCACGCCTTCAGCAAGTACGGCGGCAACCTCGGCACGGAAGGGTCGGTCGCGTTCCAGTTCAAGCATTGCGGGCAGTTCGTCTTCGCGCCGGGCACGAACGAGGACCGGGTGATGGAAGTGGCGCTCGATGCGGGCGCTGAAGATGTGGTGACGGGCGACGTCGGTGCCGTGGAAGTGTTGTGCGCGCCGATCGACTTCGATGCCGTGACGGCCGCGCTGGAGCGCGCCGGGCTGAAGCCCGAAATCGCCGAGGTGACGATGCGGGCCGAGGCGAACGTCGATTTGTCGGGTGAGGACTCGCAGCGCATGCAAAAGCTGCTCGACGTGATCGAGGATCTGGACGACACGCAGGCCGTCTATCACAACGCGGTGCTGGAATGAAAATCCTCGTCATCGGCAGCGGCGGGCGCGAACACGCGATCGCCTGGAAGCTCGCCCAGTCCAATCGCGTGCAGATGATCTACGTGGCGCCGGGCAATGGCGGCACGGCGGCCGACAACCGCTTGCGCAATGTGCCGATCACCGATCTGTCGGAGCTGGCGGACTTCGCGCAGCGCGAGAAGATCGCGCTCACCGTCGTCGGCCCCGAGGCGCCGCTGGCCGCAGGCGCGGTCGATCTGTTCCGCGAGCGCGGCTTGCGTGTGTTCGGCCCGACGCGTGCCGCGGCGCAACTGGAAAGCTCCAAGGCCTACGCCAAGGCCTTCATGCAGCGCCACAAGATCCCGACCGCGGCGTTCGAGACCTTCACCGATGCCGCGCAGGCGCACGCGCATGTGAGCGCCTGTCATCAAAAGAGCGGCGCGCCCATCGTCATCAAGGCCGACGGGCTGGCGGCGGGCAAGGGCGTGGTGGTCGCGACCTCGCTGGAGCAGGCGCACCAGGCGATTGATTGGATGCTGGCCAGCGGCCCCGCCGGCCCCGCCGACCCCGGCCACCCCGGCAACAACCCGCTCGGCGTGCAACACAACGCAGCTGATGACGGCCGCAACGTGCCGCGCATCGTCATCGAAGAATTCATGAGCGGCGAAGAGGCGAGCTTCATCGTCATGTGCGACGGCAAGAGCATCGCGCCGCTGGCAACCAGCCAGGACCACAAACGCCTGGGTGACGCAGACACCGGCCCGAACACCGGCGGCATGGGCGCGTATTCACCGGCGCCAATCGTCACGCCCAATGTGCACGCGAAGGTGATGCATGAAATCATCATGCCGACGATTGCCGGATTGGCGGCTGAAGGCATCGTCTACACCGGTTTTCTGTACGCCGGCCTGATGATCGACGCGCACGGCCAACCGCGCACGGTGGAGTTCAACTGCCGCCTGGGCGACCCGGAAGCGCAAGTGATCCTGATGCGCCTGAAAACCGACCTGCTCGAGGTGCTGCTGCACGCCACCGACGGCACGCTGAAGGACATTGAAATGCAGTGGGACCGCCGCAGCGCGCTCGGCGTCGTGCTCGCTGCCGCGGGTTACCCGCAGCAGCCGCGCCAAGGCGATGCGATCACGGGGTTGCCGGCGGAAACGCCCGAGGCAGTGGTGTTCCACGCCGGCACCACGTTGCGCGACAAGAAGAACCTGGTCACATCGGGCGGACGCGTGTTGTGTGTCACGGCGCTGGGTGAGCCGCTGAAAACCGCGCAGGCGCAGGCCTATCAGCTCGTGCAGGGCATCGCGATCGACGGCGTGCAGTTCCGTCACGACATCGGCCACCGTGCCATCAAGCGATGAATCGACCGGCCCGTGGCTGACGCATTGCCGGTTCAACTCAAGGGCAGCGCCATCGCCTGTGCGCTGATGCGCCTGGCCGGTTGGCGCGTCATGTTCGACGGCCTGCCGGCGCGCCAAGGCGTGTTCATCGTCTACCCCCACACGTCGAATTGGGACTTTGTGGTCGGCATCTTCGCCAAGTGGACGATCGGCCTCCAGGCCACGTTCTGGAGCAAGGACACGCTGTTCCGCGTGCCGCTGCTGGGCACGTGGCTGCGCTGGTTGGGTGGGGTGCCGGTGGATCGGTCCGCGCCGCACGGCATCGTCGGGCAGATGGTGCAGGCGCTGATCGAGGCGCGCGAACACAATCAATTCCTCTGGCTGGCGCTCACACCGGAGGGCACACGCAAATACCGCGGCGCCTGGCGCTCGGGTTTTTATCATGTGGCGCTGCGTGCCGGCGTACCCTTGGGCCTGGTGGGTTTTGACTATCGCGAGCGCGTCGTCGGCGTGCAAAACTTCTTCAACCTCAGCGGCGACATGACACGCGACATGGCCCACATCGCCGCGGTTCTGGGCTCGTGCACAGGGCGCAACCCGGCACAGGCCTCGCCAATACGGTTGGACGTATGAATATCCCCCAGGTGCGTGCCTACCTGCTCGGCTTGCAGGACAAAATCATCGATGCTCTGCAACTCGAGGGCGGTGAACCGTTTCTCAGCGACGCCTGGACACGCGAACCCGGCGGAAAACTCGAAGGCGATGGCCGCTCGCGCCTCATTGAAGGTGGCGTGTTGCTGGAGCGTGGTGGCTGCAACTTCTCGCACGTCAAGGGCAAGACCCTGCCGCCGTCGGCCACACAACACCGCCCCGAGCTTGCCGGCGCGCCGTTCGAGGCGCTGGGCGTGTCGCTCGTGCTGCACCCGCGCAATCCGTATGTGCCCACGGTACACATGAATGTGCGCATGCTCGCGGCGCTGCCCGCGGGCGGCGCTGCGGTCGTGTGGTTTGGCGGCGGCATGGACCTCACGCCTTACTACGGGTTCGAGGACGACGCGCGCCACTTCCACCGCGTGAATCGCGACGCGCTGCAACCGTTCGGTGACGACAAGTACCCGCGCTTCAAGAAGTGGTGCGATGAGTACTTCTACTTGAAGCATCGCAATGAGCCGCGCGGTATCGGCGGCGTGTTCTTCGATGACCTCGCCGAATTGGGGTTTGACGGCGGCCTGGCGCTCACCCAATCAGTGGGTGATGCGTTCCTGGGCGCCTACTTGCCGATACTGCAGCGGCGCCGCGCCATGCCGTTCGGTGAGGCTGAGCGTGACTTCCAGGCGTATCGGCGCGGCCGCTACGTTGAGTTCAATCTGGTGTTCGACCGCGGCACGCTGTTCGGTCTGCAGTCGGGCGGGCGCACCGAAAGCATTTTGATGTCGATGCCGCCGATCGTGAAGTGGCGCTACAACTGGGCGCCCCAGCCCGGCACGCCGGAGGCGCGCCTTTACAGCGAGTTTCTGCGGCCGCGCGACTGGCTGGGCGCTGATGGCGATGGCCCAGGCAAGGCGGGCGCTTGAGCCGCATCGGCATCTTCGGGGGCAGTTTCGACCCGGTGCACAACACGCACCTGGCGCTGGCCGATGTCGCGTTGCACCACTTGAAGCTCGATCGATTGTTGTGGGTGCCGGTGGGCCAGCCGTGGCAGAAGGCGCGCCAACTGGTTCGTGCAGCGGACCGGGCGGCGATGGTCGCGCTGGCGATCGCGGATGAGCCGCGCTTCAAGCTGGAGAGTTGCGAGTTGCTGCGCACCGGGCCGAGCTATACGGTGGACACCGTGCGCGAACTTCGCGAGCGCGAAGGCGGAGCGGCCCATCAATGGTTTCTCATCGTCGGCCAGGACCAGTTTGCCCAGTTTCACACCTGGCATGGCTGGGAAGAGCTGGTGCGCATGGTGACGCTGGCCGTGGCAAACCGCGCGGGCGAAGCGCCGCGCTCCAACCCCGAGGTGAGCGCCGCCAGCGGCCAGGTCGTCGAGCTGCCGTTGCCGCCCAGCAGTGTTTCGGCCACCGGGGTGCGGTTGCGCATCGGTTTGGGGCAGGACGTTTCCGCCATGGTGCCCCCTGCCGTGGCAAGTTATATTGAACAACATGGCCTCTACCGGGGCCCACTCAGGAATTGAATGGACATCCGCAAACTGCAACGCGCCATCGTCGATGGTCTGGAAGACGTCAAGGCCCAGAACATTCTGGTCTTCAACACCGAGCACCTGACGCCGCTGTTTGAGCGCGTCATCGTGGCCACCGGGGCGAGCAACCGGCAGACGAAGTCGCTCGCCAACAGCGTGCGCGAAACCGTCAAGAACCGCGGCATGGACGTGCTGCGCACCGAGGGCGAAGAAAACGGCGAATGGATCATCGTGGACTGCGGCGCCGCCGTCGTGCACGTCATGCAACCGGCGATCCGCGACTACTATCACTTGGAGGAGCTGTGGGGCGAGAAGCCGGTGCGCATGAAGATCGATACCGCGCCGGTCAGGTTGGTCAAGGCGTCTGCGGCCGAACCGCCGCCGCGAGCCGCAGCCTCGGGCCCGGCGCGCGGCACAGCCGAATCGCGCAAACCGGCGGCGCGCAAGCCTGCGCCCAAGGCGGCAGGTGCGCGACGGGCAGCGTCAAAGCCGGCTGCGACGGCCCAACGCGCGCCGCTGACTGCGGCGAAGAAGATTGCGACGAAGCAGACACCGCCAAGAAAGACGACCGCACGCCCGATTGCCCCGGCAAAGAGCGGCGCGAAGCGACCGGCCAAGCGCTGAGCAGCAGCGCGCGGCGCCGCGGATGAAGCTGCTGCTCATCGCCGTGGGCCAGCGCCCGCCCGCGTGGGCGCAGCAGGCTTACGGCGAGTTCGCGAAGCGCTTTCCACCCGAGCTGCGCCTGGAGCTGAAGGCGGTGAAGGCCGAGGTGCGGGGCTCGCGCAGCGCTGCCCAGGTGTTGGCGGCTGAAGCGGCGCGCATCGAGGCCGCGTGTCCGAAGGGCGTGCGGCGCATCGTGCTTGACGAGCACGGCGAACGCCTGAGCACGGTGCAACTCGCGCGCCGCCTCCAGGCCTGGGCGCATGACGCGCGCGACGTGGCGCTGCTTGTCGGCGGGCCCGACGGCCTGGACCCGGCGCTGAAGGCCGCTGCCCACGAAAGCATTAGCCTGTCGGACCTAACGCTGCCCCATGCCCTCGTGCGGGTGCTGCTCGCCGAGGCCCTGTACCGGGCCTGGACCGTCACCATCAATCACCCCTACCACCGCGAGTGAAACGAATCGCCGCCACGCCGATGCCAGGCCCTGACTTCATCTACCTCGCGTCAACCAGCCCGCGGCGAAGCCAACTGCTTGATCAGCTCGGCGTGCGCCATGAGTTGCTCGTCGCCGATGCCGATGAAGACGCCGAGGCACTTGAGGCCACGCGCCGCGGCGAGTTGCCCGCAGCCTACGTGCAGCGCGTGACACTCGCCAAGCTGCGCGCCGCGCGTGCGCGGCTCGCGCGCCGTGGCCTGCGGGTCGCGCCGATTCTGTGCGCTGACACCACCGTCGCGTTGGGCAGGCGCATCCTCGGCAAGCCGGCCGACGCGGCCGAAGCGGCGCGCATGTTGACGCAGTTGGCCGGGCGGGCGCATCGCGTCATCAGCGGCGTGGCGCTGTTCGACGGCACGCGCACGGCGTCGCGGTTGAACACGTCGCGCGTGCGCTTCGGTGCGATCTCAAGCGCCGAGATCGCCGCCTATATCGCTAGCGGCGAACCCTTCGGCAAGGCCGGCGCCTACGCCATCCAGAGCGAAGCCGCGCGCTGGATCGAACACATCGCCGGCAGCTACTCCGGCATCATGGGGTTGCCGCTGTTCGAGACGGCGCAACTCTTGAGTAGATCCGGCTTTGCCGGGCTACTCAATCCCCCTCGGGGGGCGGACGACGTAGTCGTCGGCCTGGGGGGCTCTTGAAGCGCATCAATCACAATCGCCACCCATGCAAGACATACTGATCAACTGGGCGCCGCAGGAGACGCGCGTCGCCGTCGTCGAGAACGGCGCGGTGCAGGAGCTGCACGTCGAGCGCGCGCTCGAACGCGGCCTGGTCGGCAACATCTACGCCGGGCGTGTGGCGCGCGTATTGCCCGGCATGCAATCGGCGTTCATCGACATTGGCCTGGAGCGCGCCGCGTTCCTGCACGTTGCCGATGTATACGTCAGCGGCACGAGTGGCGCGAATCCGTCGAACGCGGCGAACGGCTCAACTGGCTTCATCGGCCTGGGCGGCCGTGGCGACGCGGCAGGCGCGGCGCCGACACCGATCGAACGCCTCGTGTTCGAGGGCCAGACGCTGACCGTGCAAGTCATCAAAGACCCGATCGGCAGCAAAGGCGCGCGCTTGTCGACGCAGGTGTCGATCGCCGGGCGCCTGCTCGTGTTCCTGCCGCAGGATGACCGCATCGGCATCTCGCAAAAGATCGGCTCGCCCGAGCTGCGCGAGCAACTGCGCGCGCGCATGAATGCGCTGGCGATGCTGCCCGATGCGAGCGGCCTGACGGGCGGGTTCATCCTGCGCACGAATGCCGAAGAAGCGAGTGACGCCGAACTCTCGGAAGACATTGCCTACCTGCGCAAGACCTGGGCGGCGGTGCGCGAGCGCTCCTTCACGCTGCCGCCGGGCTCGCTGCTGCACCAGGACCTGAACCTGATCGAGCGTGTGCTGCGCGACATGGCGCACGACCAGACGCAGGCGATCCGCGTCGACTCACTGATGCAGTTCGAGCAACTGCAGAGCTTCGGGCGCGAGTTCACGCCGACCTCGGTGGCCAAGCTGGAGCACTACAAGGGCGAGCGGCCGATCTTCGATTTGTTCAACATCGACGAAGAAATCGCGCGCGCGCTGGCACGGCGCGTGGACCTCAAGTCCGGCGGCTACCTCATCATCGACCAGACCGAGGCGCTGACGACGGTGGACGTGAACACCGGCGGCTTCGTCGGCGCGCGCAACTTCGACGACACGATTTTCAAGACGAATCTGGAAGCGGCGCAGGCGATCGCGCGGCAACTGCGCCTGCGCAACCTCGGCGGCATCATCATCATCGACTTCATTGACATGACGCGCGAAGAGCACCAGGCGGCGGTGCTCAGCGAGTTGCGCAAGCAACTGAGCAAGGACCGCACCAAGATCACGGTGAGCGGCTTCACCCAGCTCGGCCTGGTGGAGATGACACGCAAGCGCACCCGCGAGTCGCTCGCGCACATCCTGTGCGAACCGTGCCCCACCTGCAAAGGCAAGGGCGAAGTGAAGACGGCGCGCAGCGTGTGCTACGACATCCTGCGCGAGATTTTGCGCGAGGCGCGCCAGTTCAACCCCAAGGAGTTTCGCGTCATCGCCTCGGCGGCGGTGGTGGAGATGCTGCTTGATGAGGAGTCGCAACACCTTGCGGGGTTGTCCGACTTCATTGGGAAGCCGATTTCGTTGCAGGCGGAGGCGTTTGCTTCGCCGGAGTTGTATGACATTGTGTTGATGTGAATCAGCTACCGTGTTGCTTTGCGCCGGTCGTCCGTGGGCCACTACAAACTGCGATCAGCCCAAAAGCATCGAAAGTCAGGGGAGTGTTGGGTTGAATCGCAAAGAACTGAAGATCATCGACTGACGGTCCATCGGCATTCGATTGCTTTGCGAAAGATCCCCATGGAATTCTCTTTGCCACGGATCTGCGCCACTTCGAGAACAAACGGGCAAAGCCGTGGCGAAAAACAGTGGTCGCAGTGGCAGATACCGTATAGCGGGCTCGGACGTCCTTGTCTCGAAAGCCCTGTCCGAGAAGTTCACAGTTCGCGAAATACAAGGAATGGAGCCAGCGGAATTGATCCGGAGTGAACTCTTGGACGTGATACGGATTCCACTGCGAATTGAAGTCGAACGTTTCATGCCGATTCGGACAGCCGATCACCGCGGTGCCTCCTGGATTCAACAGCGCGGCGGCATTTTCCACGAACCTCCAGTAGTGCTCCGTATGTTCGACGACGTCGAAGGAAACAACGAAGTCGAATCGCTCGTCGAGACTCAGTGGAAGGTCTGGCGCTTCGAGATTCATGCAACGAAACTCGATACTTTGACCCCCGTAGCGCCGAGTCGCAAAGTCGATGGATGTGGACGAGATGTCCAATCCTAGAACGTGTTTTGCACCGCTCTGCGCGAGAATGGCCGAACCGTATCCCGATCCGCAACCGAAGTCCAGAACCCGGGCGCCCGTGAACGCAAACGTGTTGCGCGCCCAAAGATAGCGGGATTCATGGGCGATGGAGCAAAACGTGGCGCTTTCGACGGACGCTTCGTCCGGCACGTAGCGAATGTCGTTGTCTGCTGTGGAAATCTTCAAGGTCATTTCGGCTGCTTCGATGGGCGGATTCAGAGTGTCAGGGATGCAGGGGCATGCGCCAGCGCGTGCAGCATGGCCGATACCTCAGCCTCGAATTGCTGCTTTTGCTGCACCACGATGCGCCGGTAGGAATCGAAGTCATGCGTGTACTTTCCGGGATCCCGAACGAGTTGTTCAATGACTTGGCTGGCCGTCTGCGCGAAGTCGGATCGCGATTCGTCGATCTTGTATTGCGACGGAATAGGAACATCCCGTTCGAAGGCAGCACTCCCGCGCATTCCCGTCACGATGCAGCAGCCACACAGCGCCGCTTCGCGCGGAAAGCGGTCCCGGCCGGGATGTTGACCGAAGTCGATGTAGACGGCGGAGCTTCGTAGCGTTTCGATCACCTGCGCCGGGCTCATTTTCTCCAGCCGGACGAATTGGATGTCGGCGCTGGCCCGAGACAGCAGGAGCTGAGTCGTCTCGATGCCCTTCAGCGGGTTGTATGCGACACGTCGCAGTCGAACGGGCGACGCAGCTTGCGCGGTCTGTTCAATGAAATCGTCGCGAAGATAGTCGGTGAGCATCATCGCGCCGGGCCGACCGTGCCGGGCGAGAAAATCACTTGCATAGGCGGATTGCGCGAGGTGCAGTGCGCGGTCCGGCCGATCCAGGGCAATAGGCCGAAGGCCTGTCCACCAACGGAACCGCTTCTTGCGGCGCTGTTTCAGATCCGCGAAATAGTTGTCCACGCTGAGCCACCAGACGGCTTGGCGCGCGTGCCGGATATCGCGCAACAAGTGCGTGGCAGTTTCTGCGACCACGAGCAGCGAACCTGAAGTATCGGCAATGGAAAGTTCGACCGGAACCCCATAGATCGCATAAGCAGTTGGCGTCGGAATCGACGCAACCTGACCTTTGGAGTCAATGTAGACCATGCTCGCATCGGCGCCTAGACGGCGCGCCATGTGAGCGAGCTGATGCATTGCCTCCGCGCCGCCGGTGACGAGCCTGGCTGAGCAGAGCATTTGAAGCTTCATGCTGGCCCCTCCGGCTTCGCGATGCCGAGCGATTCGAGAACGCGTTCGGCGCTGGTCAACGAAGCTGCGACGACCTGATCCATGTTGTAGTAGCGGTACTGGGCCAGGCGGCCGATGAATGTCACCGACGGCTCCAGCGGTTCCGCCAGCGCTTGGTAGGCCTTGAAAAGCTTTTCATTGGCTTCGCGCGGAATCGGGTAGTACGGGTCTCCTTCGGCGCAGGGGTACTCCCTCACGATCGAAGTCCCCGCGTGTACCTGGCCCGTGAGGTGTTTGAACTCGGTGATGCGGGTGAAGGGCTCCGTGCCGGGGAAATTCACGGTGCCGGTCGACTGGTACTGCGTCACGCTGGGCAGGTGCTCGTGGTCGAAACGCAATGAGCGATACGGAAGCCGGCCCAGACGATGATCGAAATAGGCGTCAATCGGGCCGGTATAGATGACGCGGTCCACCGGTGCATGGGGAGCGGTGGCAACAAACGCGACACCCAGCTCCACTTCAATGCCGGGGTGTTCGAGCATCCGCTCGAACATGTGCGTGTAACCGTCGGCGGGCATCAATTGGTAGGTGTCAGTGAAGTAGCGATCGTCCGTGTCGGTACGAGTCGGAATTCGAGCAGCAACACCCGCGGCGAGATCCTCAAGTTCGAGACCCCACTGCTTGCGCGTGTATCCACGAAAGAAGATATCGCAAAGTTCGCGACCGACGCTCCCGATAACGACATCGGCTGACGTGCGAATCGGGTCGCGCGGCTCGCGAACGCGTTCAAGAAATTCAGCGACGCCTTTCTCGTCGAGATTCAGGTCGTACAAGCGATTCACGGTTGTGCGATTGATCGGTATGGGGACTCGCTTGCCATCGACATCGGCGAGGACGCGATGTTCATAGAAGCGCCAGGTCGTGAATCGAGACAGGAACGCGATGACTCTCTTGCTGTTGGTATGGAAAATGTGCGGGCCGTACTCATGGATGAGGACGCCGTCCGCGTCCAGCCTGTCGTAAGCATTGCCGGCGACATGCGGACGCTTGTCAATGACGCGCACTCTGCAACCGGCGTCGGCAAGAATCCTCGCTGATGTTGCTCCCGCGAAACCCGCGCCGACAACCAACACACTGGGAGACGAACGATCGCTCATTGGTTGCTCACACTCGAAGCTGCCGCGCAAGCGAAAACCGTTCGCGTTCCAGGTTTTGCAGCGCATCGTGCGTCATCTCGTCCACCCCCTGGCTGGATCGCTCAAGTACAGCGCAGAACTGGTTCCCGTATTGCGGCGAAAGGTAGGTCGGCACCAGCCGGGACAGGCCGAGCAAACGCAATTCGATCATCAAAAGCCGGAACGACTCTGGTGTGAACAGCCATGCGTGGGTGTCGGTGTACTGCTTCCCCGGCGTTTCCGAATCGAGCATTGCGGCATAAGCAGCGCGCAGGCTGCCGCAAAAATGTACGCCGTCGAAGTCGGCGTCGCGCATTTGGTGGCCGAGATTCTTGTCGATCGTTCGTGACAGGCCCTCGAAGACCTGCTTGCCCTGGTGAATCAGCGGGCGCTTCGAATGCACCAGCAACGCATCCGATGTGACGCTCGGGTAGCGCAGCGCATCGAAGCATGTGCGCAGGTCGGGGATCATCTCGATCACCCGACCGCCTGGTTTCAACAGTTTTTCTAGCGACTGCAAGTGGCCGATCAGATCGACCTGGTGCTCAAGAACATGCGAGCCGTAAATCAGGTCGAACTTCAGTTCCGTGGCCACCAGCGTTTCTATGGGCGTGCCGATGAAGACGAAGTCGATCGGCTGAATCTTGTCCACCTGGTGAGCGACCGTCGGCTCAGCGGCGTACTTGGCGCGCAGCTCTTCGGTGCTGCAATGATCCAGGTGGTAGACGTTCGGATGCGTGGCCTTCATGTAGCGCGGGTTGTAGCCGCCGCCGATTTCCAGGATCACCGCGTCACGTGGCACCGCCTTCATGCGTGGCTCGACGAGCAACCGCTTGACGATCGAGCGGCGCCATTTGCCGGTGCGCCGGGACAGGGTGCGGATGATGCTGGACAACATGGTGTCAGAGATCCGAAGTATTGCGCCCGGCCTGGGAAGGCAAGAACTCGGCCGGTACCACGGCCGCGAGTTGCGCACTGCCGGCGTATCGGGCGAGGATGCTGGTCTTGATGTAGGGGAAACCGGCACGGATCAACTGCGCCCAGCGAAACGAGGTGTCGTTCGAACTGTGAGGATCGTCCGACAGGGGTGGGAAAAGCGATTCGCAGCGCAACCCTTGCTGCGTCAACACCTGGGTCAGGCGGGTCTCGTACACATCGATCACCTGGCCCTTGATCGGCAGGCTCAGCATGCGGTCGAAAATGCGTCGCAGCACAGCGCTGTGCAAAGCGGTCGCGTTGAACACCAGGAAGAAACTCTGCACATGGCGCAGCGGCGACTGGCTTTCGGTCAGGCCCACGACGTCGGCAGTGGAACGGCGCGCGCGATCCATCATCTGGTCGAAATGCTGTGCGTTCAGTGGCCCGACAATGCTGTCATTGACGAGGAACAGCCGCGTCCAACGCTGCTTGTCCTGGCACAACTCGAACAGATGCGCCCAGGCGGCGAAGTCGAAGCCAACGTTCTCGCGTACGAATGCGCCGCTGAGCTTGTCGAGCAGGTCGGCGTCGATCACGATGCTCTGCGGCGGGAGGTCGGTATTCAAAATCAGCACGACATTCAGGCCTGCACGCAGCAGGTGCGTGATGTGCGTTTTGACGTGGACCTTGATCTGCGGTGCGGACGCATGACTGACGAAGAAGCACACTTCGGCGCCGAGCGCGGGCGCCAGCGGCTTGAGTGCGTGCAGCCGCGCCTGCGTGGCTGGCGGCGCGGTCCAGCCCAGGCCGTCGATCACGTCGTCATACTTGCGCTGCAAGATACGGTGCTCGCGTCGGCGCACGTAAGGCATCGCCGCCTTGGCATTGCGCCGCCAGGCGCGAAAGGCATCGGTGAAGGTGGCCATGTTGTTCAAGCTCAGCGGTACTCAACCTGCCCACCACGATGCACCATGTGCAGCGAAAA
This sequence comes from Burkholderiales bacterium, assembly GCA_031419715.1. GTDB lineage: Bacteria > Pseudomonadota > Gammaproteobacteria > Burkholderiales > Burkholderiaceae_C > JAEMQF01. Next base: position 12,543 of record JANOLJ010000032.1, read on the forward strand.
CCCAGTGCGCCCACGTTCCGCCTCGACCCACTGCCGCACCTGCGTCTTGCGCGCGAACTTGGCCTTCTGCCGGCCCCACCAATTCAGGCCGATCTTGCTGTAGAAGTAGCGGTGGTCGCCGAACTTGGACACGCCTTGTTCCTTCTTCATCGCGTTCTGCGTGATCATGCCGAAGTGGTGCATGAATGCATCGCCCACCGTGCCCACGGCCAAGCCGTGGCGCTTGCAGCGGGCCAGGAATTCGGCGTCTTCGCGGCCGTACAGCAGGCGGTCGGTGTCGAGGTAGCCGATTTTCTGGAACACGGCAGCGCGTACCGAAAAGCACACACCATGGAACCAGCCGTGGCGCACCGTGCCGCTCATCTTCGCCAGGAACTGCGGCGTGAACGCGTCGAGGTCGTAGTCGAGGTCGAACTCCACCAACGATGGGCTGACGACGTCCAGGCCCGCTTGCTCGGCCGCGTCGAGCTGCGCCTGGATGAAATTGTGGCTGCACACGATATCGTTGTTGAGCAGCACGACCCACTCGCTGTTGGCGAGCAGCGCGCCCTGCGTCCAGGCGCCGCCGCAGCCCAGGTTCACCGGGTTGCGGACGGAGCGGATGTCGGGCCGCGAGGTGAGCCAGGCGGGCGTGTCGTCGCTGCTGCCGTTGTCGATGATCAAGAGCGACGCCGCATCGACTCCGTGCGCAAGCAGGCTTTGCACGCACTGCTGCGTGTACTTCAACTGGTTCAGCACGGGAATGACGACGGTGTATTTCATGGGGCGTTGGGTCAGATCAATGTCACATCACATCCAGTCGACGAACGCGCCATTCGTGATCGGCAGGCTCGCCGCGTCGGTCACGGCCTGCATGCCCAGGCCCGTGCGACACGCCACCAGCCAGTCACCCGCGC
>JANOLJ010000033.1:0-9989 GCA_031419715.1 Burkholderiales bacterium
GGAGATGGTGATGCCGGGCGACAACGTGAGCATCACGGTCAAGCTGATCAACCCGATTGCGATGGAAGAAGGCCTGCGCTTCGCGATTCGCGAGGGTGGCAGAACCGTCGGCGCCGGTGTGGTGGCGAAGATCATCGAATAAAGGCCGGCAGAATTTGCATCAGGCCGCGCGCGATGTGCGTGCGGCCCGAATCAACCCCCGCGATTTGAAGAATCGCATCGCTCTTTGAAAGACCCATCATGCAAAAGCAAAAAATTCGAATCCGCCTGAAGGCGTTCGACTACAAGCTGATCGACCAGTCGGCTCTTGAGATCGTCGACACCGCCAAGCGCACCGGCGCCATCGTCATGGGCCCAGTACCGCTGCCCACGCGCATGCAGCGCTTCGACATTCTTCGCTCGCCGCACGTGAACAAGACCTCGCGCGACCAGTTCGAGATTCGCACCCATCAACGCCTGATGGACATCGTCGACCCGACTGACAAGACGGTCGATGCGCTGATGAAGCTCGACCTGCCCGCAGGCGTTGACGTAGAAATCAAGCTGCAATAGTCGCGGCGCCTCTTGCGTCGCGGCACGCGGCTGCTACACTCGCAGGCGTTTCCGGCGACGCACCGCGACACAGTCGCGCCGCGAACGCCAAATTATCCAGCCCGGCCAATCGCTGTCGGGCATGTGCAACAAAGGCTGTACCTGCTCGCGCAGGCGCGGCTGGAGAAAAACCATGACAGCAGCTAGCGCAGCTGAGCGCCTGGGATTGCTGGGCCGCAAGGTGGGCATGATGCGCATCTTCACGGACGATGGCACCGCCATTCCCGTGACGGTGCTGGACGTGTCCGACAACCGTATCGCCCAGGTCAAGACCGAACAAGCCGACGGCTACAACGCCCTCCAAGTCGTGTTCGGCGCACGCAAGGCCTCGCGCGTCACAAAGCCGCAGGCCGGGCATCTGGCCAAGGCCGGTGTGCAGGCCGGCACGGCAATGAAAGAGTTTCGCGTTCCCGCCGATGTGCTCGCCGGTTACAAGGCCGGCGCATCGGTGCCGGTGGGCGTGTTCGCCGTCGGCCAGATGGTCGATGTGCAGGGCACGTCGATCGGCAAGGGCTTCACCGGAACGATCAAGCGCCACAACTTCAAGTCGCAGCGTGCGTCGCACGGCAACAGCCGTTCGCACAACGTGCCCGGCTCGATCTCGATGGCGCAGGATCCGGGCCGCGTATTCCCGGGCAAGAAGATGTCGGGACATCGCGGCGACGTGACGTGCACGGTGCAAAACCTCGACATCATCCGCATCGACGAGGCGCGCCAGTTGCTGCTCGTGCGCGGCGCCGTGCCGGGAGCGAAGAACGGCCACGTCGTGGTGCGTCCGGCGGTCAAGGCAGGCCCGAAGCCGGCCATCTCGAAGACGGGAGCGAAGTGATGCAACTCGAGCTCCTCAATGAGCAAGGCCAGGCGACATCGAAAGTCGACGCGCCGGACACGGTTTTCGCGCGCGACTACAACGAAGCGCTGGTGCACCAGATCGTCGTCGCCTTCCAGGCGAACGCACGCCAGGGCACGCGGGCGCAACTCGATCGCGCCGAAGTCAAACACTCGACGAAGAAGCCGTGGCGCCAAAAGGGCACCGGTCGCGCCCGCGCCGGCATGACGTCTTCGCCGCTGTGGCGTGGCGGCGGACGGATTTTCCCGAACAGCCCGGAAGAGAACTTCACGCACAAGGTGAACAAGAAGATGTACCGCGCCGGCATGGCGGCGATCTTCTCGCAGCTCGCGCGTGATGGCCGTCTGGCAGTGGTCGATTCGATGAAGGTCGATTCGCCGAAGACGAAACTGCTCGCGGCCAAGTTCAAGGCGATGGGCCTGGACTCGGTGCTGGTGATCTGCGACGAAGTCGACGACAACCTGTTGATGGCATCGCGCAACCTCGCCAACGTGCTGATCGTCGAGCCGCGTTACGCCGATCCGCTGTCGCTGGTCTTCTTCAAGAAAGTGCTGATGACCAAGGCGGCAATGGCGCAAATCAAGGAGATGCTGTCATGAGTACGGCAACTGTCACCCGAACCAAATTCGACGAGGGCCGTCTGGCGCAAGTGCTCGTGGCGCCCATCGTGTCGGAGAAGGCGACCTACATCAGCGAGAAGCGCAACCAGATCACTTTCAAGGTGCTGCGCGGCGCGACCAAGCCTGAAATCAAGGCGGCGGTCGAGTTGATGTTCAAGGTCGAAGTGACGGCGGTGCAGACCGTCATTCAAAAGGGCAAGGTCAAGAAGTTCGGCCGCTCGATCGGCCGGCGCGACCATGTCAAGAAGGCCTATGTGTCGCTCAAGGAAGGCCAACAAATCAATATCGGCGGGGAGGCTGCGTAATGGCCATCGTCAAGGTCAAACCCACATCGCCGGGCCGTCGCGCCCTGGTGAAAGTGGTGCATGCGCATCTGTACAAAGGCCGGCCCGAGGCGTCGCTGGTCGAGCCGCAGATGCAGAACTCGGGCCGCAACAACAACGGCCACATCACGATCCGCCACAAGGGTGGTGGTCACAAGCACCACTACCGCGTCGTCGATTTCGTGCGCAACAAGGATGCGATTCCGGCGAAAGTGGAGCGCATCGAATACGACCCGAACCGCACCGCGCACATCGCGCTCGTGTGTTACGCCGATGGCGAGCGCCGGTACATCATCGCGCCGCGCGGCCTGGAAGTCGGCGCGACGATCCTGAGTGGCGCCGAAGCGCCCATCAAGGCCGGCAATACGCTGCCGATTCGCAATATCCCGGTGGGCTCCATCGTGCATTGCATCGAAATGCTGCCGGGCAAGGGCGCGCAGATCGCGCGCTCCGCGGGGGCCTCGGTCACTCTGCTGGCGCGCGAGGGCACGTACGCCCAGATGCGCTTGCGCTCCGGTGAAGTGCGGCGCATCCACATCGATTGCCGCGCCACGATCGGCGAAGTGAGCAACGAAGAACACAGCCTGCGCCAGTACGGCAAAGCCGGTGCGCGGCGCTGGAAGGGCATCCGCCCGACGGTGCGTGGTGTCGCGATGAACCCGGTGGATCACCCGCACGGCGGTGGTGAAGGCCGCACTGGCGAAGGCCAGGCTCCGGTGTCGCCGTGGAACACGTTGACCAAGGGCTACCGTACCCGAAACAACAAGCGCACGCAGACGATGATCGTCGCGCGTCGCAAGAAGTAGCCAGCAGGAAAGGCAACGCCATGACGCGTTCACTCAAAAAAGGTCCGTTCGTTGACCATCACCTGATGGCCAAGGTCGAGAAGGCCACGGCGATCAAGGACAAGAAGCCGATCAAGACATGGTCGCGCCGCTCCACGATCCTGCCCGATTTCATCGGCGTCACGATCGCGGTGCACAACGGCAAGCAGCACGTGCCGGTGTACATCACCGACCAGATGGTGGGCCACAAGCTCGGCGAGTTCGCCCTGACGCGGACCTTCAAGGGTCACCCGGCGGACAAAAAAGTCGTGAAGAAATAAGGGATGGCAACGATGGAAACCCGTTCAATCGTTCGTGGCGTTCGACTCTCGGCTGACAAAGGCCGGCTGGTTGCCGACCTGGTGCGCGGCAGGCCCGTCGATCAGGCGCTGAACATCCTGACGTTCACGCAGAAAAAGGCCGCCGGCATCATCAAGAAGGCGCTCGAGTCGGCGATCGCGAACGCCGAGCACAACGACGGCGCCGACATCGACGAGCTCAAGGTCAAGACGATCTATGTCGAGCAGGGCGCCACGCTGAAGCGCTTCTCGGCGCGCGCCAAGGGGCGCGGCAACAGCATCAGCAAGCCCACCTGCCATATTTTCGTGACCGTCGGAAACTAAAGAGACCGGACCATGGGACAAAAAATTCATCCGACGGGTTTCAGGCTGCAGGTCACGCGCAATTGGTCGTCGCGCTGGTATGCGTCGAACAAGAACTTCGCAACGATGCTCGCCGAGGACCTCAAGGTTCGCGAGTACCTCAAGACGCGCCTGAAGAGCGCTGCGGTGTCGCGCATCCTCATCGAGCGTCCGGCAAAGAACGCGCGCATCACGATTTTCTCGGCCCGCCCGGGTGTCGTGATCGGCAAGAAGGGCGAGGACATCGAGAACCTCAAGGCCGAACTGGCGCGCCGCCTGGGTGTACCGGTCGCGGTGAATATCGAGGAAGTGCGCAAGCCCGAAATCGACGCACAGTTGATCGCCGACAGCATCACGCAGCAGTTGGAGAAACGCATCATGTTTCGCCGCGCAATGAAGCGCGCGATGCAAAACGCAATGCGCTTGGGTGCGCAGGGCATCAAGATCATGTCGTCGGGGCGCCTGAACGGTATCGAAATCGCGCGTTGCGAGTGGTATCGCGAGGGCCGCGTGCCGCTGCATACGCTGAAGGCCGACATCGACTACGGCATCTCGGAAGCGAAAACGACTTACGGCGTGATCGGCGTGAAGTGCTGGGTCTACCGTGGCGACCGTCTGGCCAAGGGTGAAGTGGCGGCGCCGGTCAAGGCTGATGCCGGTGATGACGATCGCCGCAATCGCCGCCCGGCGCGCCCGGGTGCCCCTGGCCCCGGAGCGCCAGGTGGCCGCGGCCCGGCGCCTGAGCGCCCGGCGCGTCGCGTAGCGGTCGCCGCACCGATTGAAGGTGCCGACAAACCGGCCGACGGCGCCGCACCGGCAGCCAAAGTACCGGCCGTCAAGCGCATCCGCAAAGCGGTCGCGCCTGACAGCAAAGGAGAATAAAGATGCTGCAACCTGCTCGCAGAAAATTCCGCAAGGAGCAAAAGGGCCGCAACACCGGCGTCGCGACGCGCGGCGCCAAGGTGTCGTTCGGCGACTTCGGCCTCAAGGCCATCGAACGCGGCCGCCTCACGGCGCGCCAGATCGAAGCCGCACGGCGCGCCATTTCACGCCATGTGAAGCGCGGCGGAAGAATCTGGATCCGTATTTTTCCGGACAAGCCGATTTCACAAAAGCCCGCTGAAGTGCGCATGGGCAACGGCAAGGGCAACCCGGAGTACTACGTGGCCGAGATTCAGCCCGGCAAAGTGCTTTACGAAATCAACGGCGTGCCCGAGCAACTCGCGCGCGAGGCGTTTTTGCTGGCATCGGCCAAGCTGCCGCTGCGCACCCGCTTTGTCGCGCGCCTGATCGGCGCCTGATCGCCCGACGGAGAATTGACCATGAAGACATCTGAACTTCGCGCCAAAGACAGCGCAGGCCTGCAAAAAGAAGTGAGCGAGCTGTTGAAGGCGCACTTCGGCCTGCGCATGCAAAAGGCGTCGCAGCAACTGAACAACCACTCGCAGTTGGGCAAGACGCGCCGCGACATCGCGCGCGCCAAGACCATCCTGGCCGAGAAGACCAAAGGGGCTGCCAAATGACGCAGGCTAGTGCAGCAACCGACACGGTTGCTAAGACCAAGAACACGCGAACCCTGGTGGGCCGCGTTGTCAGCGACAAACGCTCCAAGACTGTCACTGTGTTGATCGAGCGCCGCACCATGCACGAGCTATACGGCAAGATCGTCGGCAAGTCGAGCAAGTACCATTGCCATGACGAAAAGGGCGAGTACAAGCTGGGCGATGTCGTCGAGATCGCCGAATGCCGGCCGATCTCGAAGACCAAGGCCTGGACCGTGACGCGCCTGGTCGAGAAGGCGCACGCGGTTTAAGGTCTATCAGCCCCATGCACGACGTGCTCGAAACGAGTCGTCGGGCAAGACGGCCGGAACGCTGGGATACTGGCGACCGGCCGTTCCATTTTCCGAAACTCATAGGAGAAACTTCATGCTCAAGGTTGGTGACAAGCTGCCCGCTGGACAATTGCAGGAATTCGTCGAAGTCGAAGGCAATGGGTGTTCGATCGGACCGAACACCTTCCCGCTCGACAAACTGACCGCCGGCAAGAAGATCGCCGTGTTCGGCCTGCCCGGCGCGTTCACACCCACTTGCTCGGCCAAACATGTTCCGGGTTACGTGGAGAACGCGGCGGCGCTCAAAGCCGCTGGCGTCGACGAAATCTGGTGCGTGTCAGTGAACGATGCGTTCGTGATGGGTGCCTGGGGCCGTGAGCAAAAGACCGGCGGCAAGGTGCGCATGATGGCTGATGGCAGCGCCGATTTCAGCAAGGCCACAGGCCTGACGCTGGACTTGACGTCGCGCGGCATGGGCCTGCGCGCGAACCGCTACTCGATGCTCGTCGTTGACGGCGTGGTCAAGTCGCTCAACGTTGAAGCCCCCGGAAAGTTCGAAGTCAGCGACGCCGCCACGCTGCTCAACCAGGCGAAGAGCGTCTTGCGCTAAAGCGGCTCCCGCGCCGGTCCTTGCGCAAGGGCCGGCTTGGTGAAGCTGGCGTGATGAAACTCAGTGAGGGTATACCCAAGCACGGCTTTCGCAAGTGGTATGAGCGCGAGCTGCTGCAAAGTCATGCCCACTTGGCGCTGCTGTTTCTCTGCGCCGTGGGTTTGCTCGCTTCGTTTGGCGTGTACAACAGGAGCGGCTCGATGGCCGAGCGGGCCATGGACGTTGCCGCGATCCTGCTCTTCGCCGCGGTGGGCCTGTGGTCGCTGCGTCGCTACCTGTACCTGTTGATGCACGCCGAGCAGGTGGCAAACCAGGCGGTGTGCTCGGCATGCAAGGCCTATGGGCGCATCATGCTCGCCGAAGGCCACGCGAATCAAGGCGAATCGCTCATCGTGCGCTGCCAAAAATGCGCGCACGAGTGGACCATCGTTGACGCCTGACGCGCCTAAAAAAACTGCCCGATCAGCAGCGCCACGAAGCTCAGCAGCACGCAGCTCGCCAGTGGAATAAAAAACTCGCGACCGAACAGGCGGAAGCGAAAGTCGCCCGGCAGCCTGCCCATTCCGAGCTTCTCCAGCCAGGGGCGGCACCCGCTGAAGATCAGCAGCGCAAGAAAAATGACGAGCAACCAGCGCAGCATGGTGCGGCCCTCAGGGCTTCAATGTCGATGCTCAAAGCGTGTGTGTGCGGTCGCCGCGCGTGAAGCCGATGCTCTCGAACTCGCAGCCCTTGGAAAAGCCGAGCACCTTGAACAGCTCTCCCATTTCATGCTCGTTGATGAGTTTCTGCGCGTCGGCGCGGTCGCGAATGTTCGTCGACTCCAGAAGTTCAAGCAGTCCGCAGTTCATCAAGAAGCGGGCCTGCGACGTGTAGCCCAAGACCGCCAGCCCGTTGTCTTGCCCCGCCATGGCGACTCCGGTGAAGTCGACATGCGCCGTGATGTCCTTCAGCCCGACGTCGACCAGCGGATTGTCGTCGCAAAGATGGGCGCGATGGCACATCAACGTGCCGCCCACGCGCTGCGGGTGGTAGTACTCAGCCTGCGGAAATCCGTAGTCGATGAAGAACGCCGCGCCGCGCACCAGGCGATCGGCAAGGGTCGCGATGAAGGCCTGCGCCTGCGGATGAATCTCCGTCGTCGTTGCAGGTGGGAGCTCTTGCGCGAACGGCGCGCGCAACGAGGTCGGTCGATCACCCCAGACGAAACTCTCGCCGCGTCGTTCGACGCCGCGCTCGAACCATTCGGCGCCATTGCAATGCAGCAGCTGTACCGGCATCGCGTCGAGCACTTCGTTGCCCACAATCACGCCATTGAACTGTTGAGGCAGCACGTCGTGCCAGCACAGTTTGGCGGAATTGCGCGCGAGGCGCTGCTCCTGACGTTGCCGCAACTCCGCGGACAGCTCGACGATGTGATAGCGATCCACCTGCTCGCCCAAGGCGTCGAGCAACTGTTCGGCCAGCGCACCGCTGCCGGCGCCGAACTCCCAGACCTCGCGACAAGCGCTGGCCTGCAAAGCCTGCCCGATCGCGCGAGCCAGGGTGTGGCCGAACAGTGGTGTGAGCTCGGGTGCCGTCACGAAGTCGCTGCCGCTGGCGGGCATCAAGCCGAATTTGCGGCCGGTGCGAGCGTAGTAACCCCATCCGGGCGCGTACAGCGCCAATGCCATGAAACGGTCGAAGGGCAACCAACCGCCTTCACCGGCGATGGTGTCGTGGATCAGCGCGGCAAGATCTCCCGCAGGCGCCGATACACTGCGGTCCAGAGTCGATGGCATCAAACGATTGTAGGAACCATGGACCCTCGCCCTGTTGTACTCGTGACCGGCGCCGCGCGGCGCATCGGTCAGGTCATCGCCCTGGATTTGGCTGCGCATGGCTACGACGTCGCGGTGCACTTCCGCAGCTCCCGGGCCGACGCCCTGGCCACCGTCACCCAGGTTGCAGCGCAAGGTGTCCGCGGCCAGGCGTTTCAGGCAGACCTGTCGGACGAAGCAGCCTGCCGCGGGTTGATCGGTTCGGTCGTGACGCAGCTCGGGAGAGTCGACGCCGTGGTCAACAATGCGTCCACTTTTGAATCCGACGACGCCGCCAATTTCGGCCACAAGGCGATGGAAACGCATTGGCGCGCGAACACGGCGCCCGCGGTCTTGCTGGCGCAGGCGTTGCATGTGCACCTCACGGGCCGAAGCGCGAAGGGGTGCGTGGTCAACCTGCTGGACCAGAAACTCTGGAACCTCAATCCTGACTATTTTTCCTACACGCTGTCCAAGGCGGCCTTGCAGGCCGCCACCGTGATGCTGGCGCAAGCCTACGCACCCGTGCTGCGGGTGTGCGGCGTGGCGCCCGGGGTCACGCTCGCGTCGGATGAAATGACGCCGGAGCAATTCAGCGCGGCGCATCGCATGACCCCGCTGCGGCACTCTTCGACCGCGCAAGACGTGGCCCACGCCGTGCGCTTTCTTCTTGAGTCGCCCGCCATCACGGGGACGAACCTGCTCGTTGACGGCGGGCAGCACCTCAGTGCCCAACCACGCGACGTGGTGTACCTGACCGCACCGGGCGTGCCCGCAGCATGACGGACGTGAGCCGGATCACGCTGCTCGCCGAATGCCGCCGCTTGTTCGTGCGCCGCATGGAAGTGATGGTCAACATCGGCGCCCACGAATTCGAGCGGCACGGCCCACAGCGCGTGCTGCTCGACATTGATTTGTACGTCGCGCTGGCCGACTCGACACCGAAGCGCGACAAGCTTGACGAAGTGCTGGACTACGATTTCATCCGACGCAGCGTGTTCGAGCGCATTGAGCAGGGCCACATCGAGCTGCAGGAAACCCTGTGTGACGACCTGCTGGCGCGCATGCTCGCCGTCCCCCAGGTCCGCGCCGCGCGGGTGTGCTCCGAGAAGCCCGACGTCTACCCGCGGTGCGAGGCCGTCGGCTGCGAGCGATTTGCGATCAAGGAGCAGGCATGAACGAAGGCCGCGCGATCGCCAACGAGGGCTGCGCCGGCGCCCGGCGCAGCGTTGACATCAACAAGCTCGACAAGCGGCTGCACCGGCTCGTCGGCCGCGCGATCGGCGACTTCAACATGATCGAAGCTGGCGACAAGGTGATGGTCTGCGTCTCCGGAGGCAAGGACAGCCATGCCCTGCTCGACATCCTGCTCGGCCTGCAAAAGCGTGCGCCGATTCACTTCGACATCGTCGCCGTCAACCTGGACCAAAAGCAACCCGGATTCCCCGAGGACGTGCTGCCGCGCTACCTGACTCAGCGTGGCGTGCCATTCCACATCGAAGCGCGCGACACCTATTCGGTCGTGAAACGCCTGATCCCCGAAGGCAAGACGATGTGCAGCCTGTGTTCAAGGCTGCGCCGCGGCATCTTGTACCGGGTGGCGGGCGAGTTGGGCGCGACGAAGATCGCGCTGGGCCACCATCGCGACGACATGGTCCAGACACTGTTCATGAACATGTTCTTCGGTGCGCGCATGAAGGGCATGCCGGCCAAGCTCGTCAGCGACGACGGCAAGAACATCGTGATCCGCCCGCTCGCTTACGTGGCGGAGGCGGACCTCGAACGCTGGGCCGAACACCGGCAGTTCCCCATCATTCCTTGCACGCTATGCGGCAACCAGGAAAATTTGCAGCGGGTGCAGATCAGGCGCATGCTGCAACAATGGGAGCGCGAGTTCCCT
>JANOLJ010000034.1:0-19289 GCA_031419715.1 Burkholderiales bacterium
TTCCCCGCCGGGCCGCCCCAAGGGGAATTAGCCCCCTCGGGGGGCAGCGACCCGCGCAGCGGTGGAGCGTGGGGGCAACCCCTGGTGGCTTTGCGGGGCATCAGCAAGGCCTTCGGCGGCGTGCATGCGGTGCAAGACGTGAACCTCAACCTCTACCCCGGCGAGGTGGTGGCGGTGCTCGGCCACAACGGCGCGGGCAAGTCCACCCTGATGAAAATGCTGGCCGGGGCCTACCCCATTGACAGCGGCGAAGTGCTCATTTCCGGCGAGAAAGCACACATCCGCACGCCAGCCGACGCGCAGCGCCTGGGCATCGAGTCGATCTACCAAACACTGGCGCTGGCCGACAACCTGGACGCCGTGGCCAACCTCTTCTTGGGCCGCGAGCTGCTCACCCGCTGGCGCACGCTGGACGACCACCGCATGAACGCCGACGCGCGCAAAGTGTTTTTGCGGCTCAACAAAAACTTCACCAACATCCACACGCCGGTGCGCCGCCTCTCGGGCGGGCAGCGCCAGGTGGTGGCGATTTCGCGGGCGATTTATTTCAACGCCCGCATCTTGATCATGGACGAGCCCACGGCAGCGCTGGGGCCCGAAGAGACGGCGATGGTCGGCAACCTGGTGCGCCAGCTCAAGGCTGAGGGTGTGGGTATCTTCCTCATCAGCCACGACATGCACGATGTGTTTGCCTTGAGCGACCGCGTTGCCGTGATGAAAAACGGCCGCGTGGTCGGCACCTACCGCACCAGCGAGGTCACCGAGGACGAGGTCTTGGGCATGATCATCGGTGGGCGCCGCCCCGAAGGCAAAACCCTGGCCGAAGTGTGAGCGCGAAGCCATGAAAACCACGGGCTACCAGCAACTTTTGAAACGCATCAACCGCAGCGTGTTGCTGCGCCTGATCCGCTCCGAGCCTGGGCTTTCCCGCGCGCAGTTGGCGCTCAAAAGCGGCCTGACCAAATCCACCGTGAGCACGGCGGTGCGTGAGCTGCTCGACGAAGGCTGGCTGACCGAAGACAGCATTTCTGCGGCGAGCGGCCAGGGCCGGCCCTCAACACCGCTGCAAATCAACGCGCAGGCGCGAGGTCTGGTGGGCGTTGAAGTGGCGGTGGATTGCCTGCGCGTGGCCAGCGTGAGCTTGCTCGGCGAGGTGGTGTGGTCGCGCGAAGAGCCGCTCAAAAGCCCTAAGCCCAAGGCAGTGTGCGCGCAGGTGGCCACCTTGGTTGCCAAGGCTCAGGTCGAGCTTGCCTTGCGCGGCTTTCTGCTCTCGGGGGTGGGCGTCGGTTTGCCCGGCGCGTTTGAAGAGGCCAGCGGTGTCTTGCGTTTCGCACCCAACCTGGGCTGGCGCAACCTGGTGATCGCGTCCTTGATGGCGCAGGCCTTTGTCGATGCGGGCCTGCCGGATGTTCCTGTGCACATCCAGAACGAAGCCGACGCGGCGGCCTTGAGTGAATACGAATTCGCCCACAAGGAGAACTCCGACGCCCTGATTTTTGTCACCTGTGACGTGGGCGTGGGCGCGGGCATCGTACTGGACGACCGCCTGTACACCGGCTCGCAGGGCCTGGCCGGTGAAATTGGCCACACCATTTTGCAGTTTGACGGGCCCTTGTGTTCCTGCGGGCGTAAAGGTTGCGCGGAGGTATTCATTGGTGCGCGCGCTTTGGGCGAAGAGCTGCGCACCACTGGAAAACTCGACCTGGCCGGGCGTTATTTGGGCGTGCTGATCCAGAACCTGTGGACATCCTTCAACCCCGCAGTGCTGGTGGTGGGCGGGCGCTCGTGCGTCGCCCACCCCGACCTGGTCGCCATCGCGCAGCGCACCTTGCAACACTTCGCCGACTGCGCGGGCATGCCAGCGCCGGTGGTGCGGCCTGCCAGTTATGGCCTGTTGGCCTCAGCGGTCGGCGCGGCGGCGATGGTGCTGCACCAGTACATGCGGCCGATTCAGACCCGCTCCCAATCCAGCACCCCAATACGCGCCCCCATGCGTAAGCGTGCTGCGGCACTGCCAAGCGGCAAGCAGAGCCGCCAACCGGCGCTGGCCTGAATCACCATGTTCCTCGGCATCGACATCGGCACCTCGGAAGTCAAAGCTTTGCTGTTGACGGATGACCACCGCTTGGTCGGAACGGCAGGCGCGGCCTTGGCCATCTCTCGGCCAGAGCCCGGCCACAGCGAGCAAGACCCGGCTGACTGGTGGCAGGCCACGCTGCTTGCATTGGGGAAACTGCGCACCGCTCACGCCAAGGAATACGCCACCGTGCGAGCCATTGGCCTGTCTGGCCAGATGCATGGCGCGGTGCTGCTGGACGCGCGGCATCAAGTGCTGCGCCCGGCGATTTTGTGGAACGACACCCGCGCCAGCGTCGAATGCGAGGAGATGGTGCGCGACTGCCCAGACCTGCCGCAACTCGCGGGCAGCCTGGTGATGCCCGGCTTCACCGCACCCAAGCTGCGTTGGGTGGCAAAACACGAGCCCGCGCTGTTCACCCAGGTGGCCAAGGTGCTGCTGCCCAAAGACTTCATTCGTTTCAAGTTGACGGGCGGGTTTGTCACCGACATGTCGGATGCCAGTGGCACGGCCTGGCTCGATGTGGCGAAGCGCGACTGGTCGGAGTCCCTGCTTAAACTCACCGGCCTCACGCGCGACCAGATGCCGCGCTTGGTCGAAGGCAGCGCTTCTTCTGGAGTTTTGCGGGACGACGTGGCGGCGCTGCTCGGATTGCCAGGTGACGCGCGAGGGGGCGTGGTCGTGGCCGGCGGCGGCGGCGACAACGCGGCCAGCGCGGTCGGCATGGGCGCGGTACACGCCGGGCAGGGCTTCTTGTCGCTGGGCACCAGCGGCGTGTTGTTCGTCGTCACGCCGAGCTACCAGCCGAATGGGGCCAGCGCCACGCACGCGTTTTGCCACGCCGTACCGGGCCAGTGGCACCAGATGAGTGTGATGTTGTCTGCCGCGAGTTGCTTGCATTGGGCGACGCGCTTGGTGGGGGCGTCGTCCGAATCAGAAATGGAAATCAAAGCCAGCACCTTGACGATGGCTGAACGCGCCACCGCACCGATCTTTCTGCCCTACCTGAGCGGCGAACGCACCCCGCACAACAGCGCCAGCGTGCGCGGCAGCCTGCACGGGCTGGACCATGACAGCCACGCCGACAGCCTGGCCTACGCCGTGATCGAAGGCGTGAGCTTCGGCCTGAACGACGGCCTGGCGGCGTTGCGCGCTGCGGGCTGCCAGCCAAAACGCCTTTCGCTGGTGGGCGGCGGTGCCAAAAGCGCCATGTGGGCGCAGCAACTGGCCTCGTGCCTGGGCGTTGAAATCGTCACCCACAGCGGCTCGGCGGCGGGCGGCGCCTTGGGTGCGGCGAGGTTGGCTTGGCTGGCCTGGAATGGGATCAGCGGCGGTAGCAGCAGCAGCGATGCAGGTGGCGACTTGGCGCAAGTTTGCCCGGCCCCTGACATTGAGCGGGTATACACCCCGAATACGGCCGAGCAGGCCATGCTTTTGCCAAGGTACGAACGGTTTCGCGCGCTTTACCCAAGCTCAGACAGCACACCCAGCCATTAACTTACATATCAATATTTGATTGGCATTAGCGGAATTTTCGTTGATTTTCAATTTAAACACTATTTTAGACCAATGTTTGCATAAAATGACTACCTATTTTGATAGCATAAATCCGATTGAATTCAAGACTTACAACTCAAAAAATTCAATGTCATTTAAGTGGTACGATAAAAATAAACTCGTACTTGGCAAAACCATGCAACAACAGCTGCGTTTCGCCGTTTGTTACTGGCACAGCTTTAGCTGGAACGGCTTCGATCCGTTTGGCTACGACGGCACGTTTGAGCGCCCGTGGCAAGCGCCTGCCTTGGCGCATAACCCGATGGCCGCCGCCAAAGTCAAAGCCGACGCCGCCTTCATGTCTTCAGGGGCCGCGAGCAACCCAGCGGCTACACCGAGCCGCTGCTGCACGCCTGGCGCTTGAAGGTCAAGGCTGCCCAGGCAGGATGAGCCAAACTGCATTGGGCGAGGAGCGGGGGGCGGCGTTCGGCCCGTTGCTGACCTTCGTTGCTGGCTGCGTGCAGATGTCGAGCAGCGTGGCAGGCGGCCTGGGGTACGTTCTCCGGCCCACGCTCGCGGGGCCCCGGATTCGGCCCAACTGCCTCGTGCCATCAACACGGTGTTCTCTTGCTCAGGTGGAGGACACCGCGAATGGTTCCTGCGCCCGTACCCCAAACCGCCTGCCCCGACACCCGGGTGGCATGGCACGGCGTGGCACGCCACCTGAGGGTGCAACAGGGCGGCGGTGGTGCCCCCGGGCGCAGGACCGATTCGCGATGTCCTCAACGCGAGCCGGGCGAAACTGTGTTGACGCGGCTGCGCGTTGCAGTTTGCGACGGTGCCCCGCGAGCGTGGGCCGGAGAACGGGGGCGCCGCCGTCGCCCTGCCGCCGCGACGACGGCAGGCCAACACAACATCGACAGTCCGCAAAGGGCCGCAAAGCTTCCTTGCCCAGCGCAAGTGAGCTTGCTGCATTGCTCAGAGCGCAAATCGCGGTAGACCATCGGCAATGTCCGTGACCAGCCCCCCCGCGCCGTGCGACGTTCTTGTGGTCGGCGCCGGCCCCGCCGGCGGTGCGTGCGCCTTGTGGCTGGCGCGGCATGGCATGCGCGTGTCACTGGTGGACGCGCAAAGCTTTCCGCGCGACAAGGTCTGCGGCGATGCCTTGATCCCCGACGCGCACGCCGCGCTGCGGCGCCTGGGCGTGCTCGACGAGGTGATGGCCGTGGCGCACCGCGCCGGCCATGTCGGATGCTTCGCGCCGCGCGGCGGGCGTGTCGACGTGCCCGGCGCGCTGGCGGTGCTGCCGCGGCGCCAGCTTGACGAGATCCTGCGCGCCGCCGCAGTGCGCGCCGGGGCCAGCTTTCACGCGCCGTGGCGCTTCGAGGCGCCACGCATCGATGACGGGCGCGTGATTGGCGCCAAACTCAAATCGGGCGAACAGATGCTGGACGTGGACGCGCGCTGGGTTGTGCTCGCCACCGGCGCCGTGCCGCAGGCGCTGATGGCGGCCGACATGTGCACACGCCGCGTGCCCACCGGCGTGGCCCTGCGCGGCTACGTCAAGAACGACGCGATGACGCCGCGCATCACCGAACTCGAAGTCGTGTGGCACAAGAAATTGCGCCCCGGCTATGCCTGGATCTTCCCGTGCGGCGATGGCGTATTCAACATCGGTGCGGGCGTGCTGCACAGCCACAGCGAAGTGCGCGGCGACGGCAAGGTCGGTATGAAAGACGTGAACCTGCGCGACCTGCTCAAGACCTTCGCGCAGTGTTACGCGCCGGCACGCGAGTTGATGGCCACGGGAACAACACTCGGTGAATTCAAGGGCGCGCCGCTGCGCTGCACGCTGGAAGGCGCACGCTGGAGCCGCCCCGGCCTGCTCGTAGCCGGTGAGGCTGCGGGTAGCACCTATGCCTTCACCGGAGAGGGCATCGGCAAGGCGATGGAAACTGGCATCCTCGCTGCTGAATCGCTGCTCGGCGCACACCACGACAAACTCGACGACGCGGCGCTGTGCAAAGGCTACGACGCCGCGCTCGCGGCGCTCAAACCGCGCTTCGATCTCTACGAACGCGCCAACCAGGTGAATGCCCACCCGTGGCTCATGGACCTGGTGATCTGGCGCGCCCGGCGCAGTGCGCGCCTGCGCCAGCGCATGTCGGGCGTGCTTGAGGAGACGAGCAACCCTGGGCACCTCGTGAGTCTGAAGGGTGTGGTGCGGCTCTTCACGGAGTAGCCTGGCCCGGCCGTCGCCGCACTTCAAGGCTCGAACCAGGACTTGGCCTCTCTGGCAAGGCGCGCCAGCTTCGCGTTTGCCGCGATGCGAGTCGCCGGCACTCCAGGTGACACTCGGCGCTTCGCCCGAACCACCGAGATACTCTTGCGATGACCCGCACTGCCCGCCCAACCCCACGCTTCGACATCTTCTACCGCCATGAAGACCTGACGCGCCTGCTCTTCAGCTACGCCCAGGCCTGGCCGGGCCTGGTGTCGGTGGCCTCCATCGGCAAAAGCTTTGAAGGGCGCGACATCTGGGTCGCCACCGTCACCAATACCGACACCGGCAGTGACAAGGACAAGCCAGCGTTCTGGGTCGACGGCAACATCCACGCTGCCGAGCTGACCGCGAGCACCGCCGTGCTGTACTACCTGGAGTGGCTCGTCAAGGGCTACGCGGCGCCGGGCGATGACGGCCGTGCGATCACCCAATTGCTCGACACGCGCGTGCTCTACCTGTGCCCACGCCTGAACCCCGACGGCGCCGAACTTGCCTTGGCCGACAAGCCGCGCCATATTCGTTCCAGCATCCGCCGCTATCCGTTCGAAGAAGACACGGTGGAAGGCCTGACCGTCGAAGACATCGACGGCGACGGCCGCATGCTCACCATGCGCATCCCCGACCCACACGGCACCTACAAGAAGAGCGAACTCGATGCGCGCCTGATGGTGGCACGCGAGCCCGGTGAATTCGGCGGCGAGTACTACCGCGTGATTCCGGAAGGCACGTTGCTCAACTACGACGGCTTGAGTGTCAAGGTGAATCCGAACCTTGAAGGCCTGGACCTGAACCGCAATTTCCCCGGCCACTGGCGCCAGGAGTTCGAGCAACTCGGCGCCGGCCCTTTCCCCACCAGCGAACCCGAAGTGCGCACTATGGTCGACTTCGTGATCCAGCACCCGAACATCGGCGCGGCGATCAGTTATCACACCCACAGCGGTGTGATCCTGCGGCCCTCTAGCACGCACAGCGACGACGAAATGATCCCGGAGGACCTGTGGTCCTACAAGCGCTTCAGCGAGCTCGGGGCCAAGCTCACCGGCTACCCGGCGATCAATATCTTTGCCGACTTCAAGTACCACCCGAAGGAGGTGATCGGCGGCACCCAGGACTGGTTCTATGAGCACCTGGGTGCGCTGTTCTGGGTGGTGGAACTCTGGTCACCGAACAAAGAGGCCGGCATCACCGACTACAAGTGGATTGACTGGTACCGCGAACACCCGAGCGCCGACGACCTGAAGCTGCTGCAATGGAGCGATGCGCATTGCCACGGCCAGGCGCATGTCGACTGGAAGCCATTCCAGCACCCGCAACTCGGCGCGGTGGAAATTGGCGGCTGGGACAAGATGAACTACTGGCGCAATCCGCCGCCGGAACTGCGCGAACGCGAGGTGGTGCGCTTCCCCGGCTGGATGACGCAACTGGCGCTGGCGTTGCCAAAGTTGGAGTTGCTGCGCACCGAAGTGCGCGCGCTCGGCCCCGACACCTGGCGCATCAAGTTCGCGGTGGCCAACAGCGGCTGGTTGCCGGCCTATGTGACGAAGCGCGCGCTGGCGCGCAAGGTCGTGCGTGGCGTGATCTTCGAGATCCATTTGCCCCAGGGCAATGCCGAGGTCGCGCTCATCGGCGGCAAGCCGCGCATCGAGGGCCCGCAGCTGGAGGGCCACGCGCCGAAACAATCGCTGCACGCGTTTTTACCGAACCGTGAAGTCACCGCCGATCGCGCCGTCGCCGAATGGGTGGTGCGTGCGCCCAAGGGCACCCGCCTGGCGCTCACGGCGCGCGCCGACCGTGCCGGCGCCGTGCGCACGGAAGTCAGCCTCGATTGAGTTGAACTGTCGCCCCGGCGCACGCCGGATGCCGTGCGTTGCAGCCCGGCATCGCCGGGACGACACATCAACCCGACTTTGCGGCGGCGGCCTTGGGCGGCGCGAAGCGCTGCGCCGGCCGTTCCGCCTTCGCATAGAGCGGCTCAACCAAGTGCAAGTTCGCCTCGATGTCCTTAATGCGCGTCGGCCCCGTCGGGTGCGTGCTGAGGAACTGCGGCGGTGCGCCTTTGCTCGCGGCGGCCATCTTCTGCCACAGCGTGACGCCCGCGCGCGGGTCATAGCCGGCGCGCGCCGCGAGCTCCATGCCGATCAGGTCGGCCTCTGACTCGTCTTCGCGGCCGAACTTGAGCGTCAGCAACTGCCCACCCATGTCGGCCACGGTGCGCCCGGCGTTGCCCAGGCCGAACAGCGCCGAGCCGATCTCGATGGCGCCGCGCGTGGCCGCCGTCTTGCCCATGCGTTCGCGCGCGTGCTCGCGCAGCGCGTGCGCAGCCTCGTGGCCCATGATCATCGCCACTTCGTCGTCATTGAGCTGCAGCTTGTCGAGGATGCCGAAGTAGAACGCGATCTTGCCGCCGGGCATGCAAAACGCGTTGATCTGCGAGCTGCCGATCAGGCTCACTTCCCACTTCCATTGCTGGGCGCGCGGGTTCCACTCATGGGTGTAGGGAATGATGCGCTGGGCGATGGCGCGCAGCCGTACCACCTGTGGGTGGTTGTCGGGAGCGAGCGCCTTCTTCTCCGCCGCCTGCTGCTGCAACTGCACGTACTGCTGTGCGGCGGCACGTTCCACCTGTTCGGCCGAGACGAGCTTGCTGAAGCTCGACTGTTTGCCCACGTCCACCCCTTCCCGGGCCCACGCCGGCAGCGCCAGCGTGGCGGCGCCGCCGAGCAAGGCCGCGCCGAACAGGCGCCGCCGGGGTGCAGCCGCACCCGCGCAACAACCGCAGCCCCAGCCCAGCCAGGGTCTCGGCTCCGCCTCAAACTCTTGCTTCCACATCGTCAATTCCTGTCAAGTCCGCGCCAGCGCTTGCGCTTGTGGCCCGCTTCTAACGCGTTTCGCTCGCTTCCAGCATACGCCGCACCTGCGGCAGCAAAAAGTACGCGGGGAAACTGAGCCAGAACGTCAGGAAAAAGTATGCCGCATAACCCATTTCCTGGGCGCCGATGCCCCCCGCCCAGCCCGCCACGGCGCGGCTGAAGGCGAAGATGCTCGACAGGATGGCGTACTCCGTCGTCGCCTTGGCGCGGCTCGTGATCGCCATCAGGAACGCGAGAAACGCGCCGGTGCCGAGGCCGCCGGTAAAACTCTCCAGGCCGCTTGCGGCGTAGACCAGGGCCTGTTGCGCCAGCGCTGTGTCACCGCCGCCTGGCGTACCTGCCGCCAGGCTCGGTAGCCACCACGCAACGAAGGCATAGCCGAGATTCGACAAGGCCTGCCACAGACCCAGCACCCACAAGCCCTTGAAGACGCCGCGCGTATCGACGTACCAGCCGCCGAGCAAGCCACCGCCGATCGACAGCGCCAGCCCCAGGTTCACGCTCACCAGCCCGATCTGCTGCGCCGTGAAACCGCTGTCTACCCAGAACGGCTTGACCATGAAGCCCATCGACGCGTCGCCGAGCTTGAACAGCAAGATGAACAACAGGATGGCGATCATCCCCGGGCGCGACAGCAGCTCGACCCAGGCGCCGAACACCGGCCCCTGGCGCAGCAGTTGCGCGCGCGGCTGGCGCGCGGCGTGCACCATGATGCCCGCGCCGAGGAACATCAGGCCCACGGGAATCGCGCCCTTGAACCACCAGGTGCTGCTGTACTCGGCAACCAGCGCCCAGCCCGCAAAGCGCCCGAGTGGCGCCAGCCCCGGCCAGAGCAGGCCGAGAAACACGCAGGCCAGCGCCAGCACCCACAGCGGCTGGTCGTGCAGCAGGCCGAACTCCGCGGCGACGCTGCTGCGGTCGCTGATGACCTTTTTTTCCGCGGGCGCGAGCAGGGCGCAACCGGCGTTGATGGCGAACATCGCGCCGCCCAGAAAGTAGGCGACGCTCCAGCCGAGCCAGCCCGAGATCATCAGCAGCACACCCGCGAAAATCATGCCGACGCGGTAAAAGCCGATGCGTAAACCGTTCGCCATGCCGTACTCGCGGCGGTCCAGCAGCTCGATCGTGTAGCCGTCGGTGGCGATGTCGTTCGTCGCCGAAAACACGGTGAACAGGCCGATCGCGACCCAGACCCATGGCCCGATCGTCACGCCCCCGGCGCCCGCCGAAGCGGCCGCGCCGAACCACCCCATCACACACGCCATGCCGACGTTCGCCGCAGCGATCCACCAGCGGTGGCGGCGCGCCCAGTCCACGGCCGGCGCCCACAGAAACTTCACCGTCCACGCCAGGCCGAGCAGGCTGAGCAGGCCGATGTCGGCGAGGTTCACGCCTTGTTGGCGAAAGTAGACGGGGAAGATGTCGTAGAACACCCCGAGCGGCAAGCCCTCGCTGAAGTACAGCAGCGCGACCCAGAAGAGTTTGCGGCGGTAGACGGGGGTAGTTGCAGCAGGAGCGGGGTTCGCGTCCGCCGAGGGCAGGGTCATGCGCCGATTCTATGCAGCGCGCCGCGCCACAGCGCCGGATACTCAGGGCGGCGTGACGCCCTGCCGGTGAATCGCCTGCGCCAGGCCCAGCAACTGCTCGCGTGGCAGCTCGCCGGCCAGCGCGTAGCCGGTGGCCGCGCCATGGGCGCTGTCGCCTTCGACCCAATAGAACAGGCCGAGGTTGCCTTGCTGCTCATAGCTGAATGCCGCAGGCGTGCTGGCATCGGGCTTGCGCAAATACACGGTGACACGCGCCGGCTTGGGCGCGTCGGCGCGGGCCGGTACTGCAGCTGGCGCCGTGCCCGCCGCGGCGCCTGGAGCCGTGCCCACCGCGCCACCCGGCGCCGCGATGGGCGAGTTCGGCTCGGCGATCGCCTGGTACATGAGTTGCGCGCCCGGGCTGCCCGCCACGTCAGGCAGCAGCCGCCCGCCGACGAGCTCGAAGCCCTGCTCGCGCAAGTCAAACAGTTTCACCGGAACGTTCAGGCGCCGCGTCAGCCAGCGGCTCAGGTGTTCTTCCTGCGCTTTCACCTCCACCGCGTGGCGCCCTTCGGGAACATAGACCTTGTGCGCGAGCGCGGCGCGCATCACCCAGGCGTTCGGTGCGGGCGGGCTCGCGGCCATGGCGGGCGCCTCGGAGCGGACGCGCCACACCAGGCCGGCGCCGACGGCCGCGCCGAGCACGAACACGAGCACTGCCGCGGCCCATGCCTGCCAATGACGCCAGTCGACAGGCACGGTGCCGCGCAGCACCACGCGTGACAAGCGCGCCGGCACGGGCTCGGTCAACACGGCGTCGAGTTGGCTGCGCAAGGCTTCGCGGTCGGCGGCCCACAGGCGCACGCGCGCGGCGTCAAGCGGGTGGCCCTGCAACCAGGCTTCGACTTCGGCGCGGCGCTCGGGCGTGAGTTCGCCGTCGAGCCAGGCATTGAGTACGGTGTCGTCGAACGGGGCGGTCATGGCAGGTCCGGGGTCAGCGAAATATCAAACATCAGATGCGGCATCACACGACGCGGCGCAAACCACCGGCGGAACGCGGCGGCTTGCCCTCCAACAGCTCACGCAGCGCTGCGCGGCCACGCGACACGCGCGACATCACGGTGCCGATCGGGATGCCCAGCGCCTCGGCGCAGTCGGCGTAAGAGAGTTGTTCCAGGCTTACTAGCAACAGCGGCTCGCGCTGCTCGACGGGCAACTGGCGCAGTGCGGCGATCAGGTCGATGCGCAGGCCGATGTCCACGCCCGGCGCGGGCAATTGGTCCGCCAGGTCGTCATAGCCGTCCGACGTGGGCTGGCGTGCATGGCGCCTGCGATCGTCCATGAAGGCGTTGTGGGCGATCGAGACCGTCCACAGCACGATGTCTCGGCGCTGGTCGAACTGATGCCAATGCGTCAAGGCGCGCTCCAGCGTGCTTTGCACCAGGTCGTCGGCGGCGTGGGTGTCGAACACCAGCGAACGCGCATAGCGGCGCAGCCGCGGGATCGCGTCGAGCAACTGATGGCGAAACGAGGAAGGGGCGTCCACAACGGGGCATACGCGGGTGCGGGCCCGATTATTCCCCCAGGGCCGCGGCTCGGGATGCGATTTCGCACACGGTGGCGGCCACCGCCGGGCCACACATTCTGGCGGGGGGCACCGCCGGGCAACACCTCCAGGCAGGGCCGCCGCCGGGCGCAACCGTCTCAGGCGGCGGCGCCCGCGCGCTTCAGCGCGAATTCAGCGAACCAGGCCACGCAGTCGGCATTGGCCATTGCGTCGAGCTTGAACACCTGCTCCGCGGGCGTGCCCATCAGCAGCTTTTTCACCGGCAGCTCCATCTTCTTGCCCGACAGCGTGCGCGGGATGGCGCTGACCTGGAACACGTCGTTCGGCACATGGCGTGCCGAAAGCGCTTCCTTGATCGACTTCTTGATCGACGCCAGCAGCGCTACATCGAGCACCAGACCCTCGCGCAACACCACGAACAGCGGCATGTAGCTCTCGCGGCCGAGGTATTCGAGATCGACGACCAGGCTGTCCAGCACTTCGGGCACGGCCTCGCAGGCGCGGTACAGCTCGGCGGTGCCCATGCGGATGCCGTGGCGGTTGATCGTCGCGTCGCTGCGGCCGTAGATGATGGCTCCGCCGCGGTCGGTGATGCGAATCCAGTCGCCATGGCGCCAAACCGCGGGGTGCCCATTGCCACCGGGGTACATGTCGAAGTAGCTGTCGAGGTAGCGCTGGTGGTCCTTGTCGCCCCAGAAGTACAAAGGCATCGACGGCATCGGTTTCACGCAAACCAGCTCGCCGACCTCGTCGATCAGGGCCCGGCCGCGGCCGTTCGAGTCGGGCTCGCTCCAGGCCTGCACCGCCGCGCCCAGACACCGGCACTGCATCTCGCCTTCGATCACCGGCAGCGTGGGCAAGCCGGCGATGAATGCGCCGGCGAAGTCGGTGCCGCCCGAGATCGGCGCGAGCCAGATGGGTCGGCCGTCCACCGTCGGCAGGCGCTCGTAAATCCAGCGATAGCACTCGATCGCCAGCGGCGAGCCTGTCGAGCCGATGGTGCGCAGCTTCGACAAGTCAGCCACTTCGGCCGGGCGCACCTCGGCCTTCAGACAGTTCGCATAAAACGCCGCGCCAGCGCCAAAGAACGTCGCGCCCGACTCGGCGGCAAAGCGCCACAACAAGCTCCAATCGGCTTGGGCCGCGCGGCCGGTGGGGCTGCCGTCGTACATGCACACCGTCGTGCCGTTCAGCAGCACGCCGGCTTGCAGGTTCCACATGATCCAGCCGGTCGAGCTGTACCAGTGGAAGCGATCCCCCGTCTGCGTGCTCGGCCCCAGATTGTTGTGCAGACACGCGCCCTTCATCGTCTCCAGCATCACGCCGCCATGGCCGTGCACGATGGCCTTGGGCAGGCCTGTCGTGCCGCTCGAGTAGACAACCCACAGCGGATGGTCGAACGCCAGCCTCATCGGCTCGGCCGTCTCAAGCCCGGCCGCGAGCGCGTAGAAATCATGCGCACGGCAGTTCGCACTCGCCAACCGCGCGGGGTCGGACCGAGCATCCAGGTTGCGCAACAGCACGGCGTCGCGCACGCTGGGCAATTGCGCCAGGAGTTCCACCAGCAAAGCCTGGCGGTCGTGCGCCACGCTGCCGTACACATAGCCGTCGCAGGCGATCAGCACCTTGGGCTCGATCTGGCGAAAGCGGTCCAGCACCGCAATAGGCCCCATGTCGGGCGAACACACCGACCAGACCGCGCCGACGCTCGCGCAGGCGAGAAACGCGACGACCGTCTGCGGCACGTTGGGCAGGTAGGCGCAGACGCGATCCCCAGGTTGGACGCCCATGCGCTGCAATGCCGCGGCGAACGCGCCGACCTGGCGTTTCAATTCGGGCCAGGAAAGCTCCTGCATCTGCCCGCGCTCGCGCAGACGCTCGCTCTGGAAGATGACCGCGGGGTGGCCCGCGGCGTGCGCGCCATCGGCATGGCGCAGCACCTGGGCGGCGTAGTTCACCTGCGCCCCGGGAAACCAGCTCGCGCCGGGCATGACTTCATCGACCAGCACCTGCGAATGCGCTGTCGGCGAGCGCACATCGAAGTAGTTCCAGATGGAGCCCCAGAACGCACTCAGGTCGGCCACCGACCAGCGCCAGAGTTCGTCGTAGCCGGCGGTCGTGGTCGCATCGAACTTCAGGCCGCGCTCGGATTCGAGCCAGCGGGTGTAGCGAAGAATTTGCGGTTCGGGCAGCGGCATCGGGGTTTCAGTTCAAGGGTCGGTTCAAGCGGGCGGCGCATCGACGCCCACATAGCGCCACAGGTCGCGCATGAAAGGGTGGCGCCAGTGGCCACGCACCCAGGGTTGCTGCAGGTCGTTGACAACGTTGTGCGCATGCACCTTGTACGGCATGTAGGCGACGAGCAGGTTTTTCGCCTGGCGCATCAGCGCGTCGCGCTCGGGGCCGTCGGGTAGAACGTTCTGGCGTTCGAACAGGCGGTCGAATTCGGGCAACGAAAAGTGTGCGTCGTTCGATTCGCTCGCGTTCGGGCCGTAGGCGATGCCCAGAAAAAACCCGCCGTCGGGAGAACCGGCAACCCAACTGAAGCTCCACATCATCAGCCTGCCGGCTCGCGACATCTTCAACAGCTCGGGCCAGCTTGCGATGTCAAACTCGATGCGCACGCCCACTGCGGCAAGGTATTTGCGCCAAAGCTCGTTCTGCCGGCGCGAGCGCTGGTCGGGCAGCGACGCCAGGCGCAACGTAAGCGGTGCTCCGCCGGGCAACTCGCGCCAGCCGTCGCCGTTGCTGTCGACATAGCCGAACACGTCGAGCAACGCCATCGCCTCGGAGCGGCTGTGTTTGCTCATCTCGCTGCGGTACGACTCGGAGTAGCCGGACGTGAATGGCGTGATCGTGGACTGCGCGAGGATCGCCTGGCCGTGACGCAACAGCAGAATCGCCTGCGCGCCGTCATAGGCCAGCGCGACGGCGCGACGCAGCGCCACTTTGTCGGGTGCGTTGCCACCCACCAGCGCGTCGTCCATGTTGAAGTAGGTCATCGACATGTCGGCCTGCATCGCGCGCTGCAGGCGCACTCCCTTGCGTGCCAGTCGCGGTGCCATGCGATCGTTGGGCACGGCGATTGGCACGAACGCATTGGGCAGCTCGATCAGGTCGAGCGCGCCCTCCACGAACGCGAGCCAGCGCGGCTGATCTTCCGTGATGACGCTGATGTCGATGCGCTCCAGCAGCGGCAGGCGGGCACCCTTGAGTTCTGCGGCGATCCGCTGCGCCTCCGCGTCACCGTGGGCGGGAACGCCATCGAAGAACTGCTCGCGAAACCCGGGGTTGCGCACGAGTTCGATGCGCGATGCGCGGCGCCACGCCCCGAGCTTGAACGGGCCCGTGCCCACCGGATGCGCGCCGATGTCGTCGCCATACTTCTCGACCACTTCGCGTGCCACGGCGCCCATCAACGTGGTCGCGAGCACGTATTCGAAGCGCGGGTTCGGCGCCCCCAGCCGCACCCGAAACGTGTAGCGGTCCAGCGCCCGAATGCCTTCGACTTCACGGTCGTAATCGAAGCGTGTCTTGTCGCGCCGCGCTGCGGCGCGCAATTCTGAAAGCCCGAGCACCTTCGCGTTCTCGAAGACGTAGACGTTCTCGGCGTTGAGTCTGGGGTCGTAAAACCGCTTGACGGTGTAAACGTAGTCCTGAGCGACCAGTTCGCGACGCTTGCCGCGAAACGCAGGGTCGTCGGCAAAGAAAATGCCTGGGCGAATGCGCACCGTGAAGCTCGTGAAGTCGGCCGAGACCACGGGCATCGCGGCAGCGGTCAGCGGCTTCAGTTTGACCGGCCGCGCGACATGGTCGTAGGTCAGCGGCGACTCGAAGATGCTCGCCGCGACCATGCCTGAATTGATGTCGCCTATCGTTGGCGGGTCAAACCCGGCTTCGGCGGTGCTGAATGCAACCCGCAGGGTACCCGCCCTGCGCCGCTCGCTCGCCGCCTGCGGGGGCGCTGCCGCCAGCGCCGCTGCCGAGCCGGCAATCAGGTCACGGCGTCGCATACAGCCGGGCTCCGAAACTACTTCGCCTTCGGCCGCAACGCCGGGTCGACGTCGACGTACTGCCAGAACTGCCGGCTGAACGGGTGGCGGCGGTAGCCTTGCAGCCACGGTTGCGTCAAGTCGGTGGCGATGCGGTGCACGTTGTATTTGTGGGGCACGAGCGCGGTCACGATCTTCAAGGCCTCATGCAGCAGCGC
This sequence comes from Burkholderiales bacterium, assembly GCA_031419715.1. Lineage (GTDB taxonomy): Bacteria > Pseudomonadota > Gammaproteobacteria > Burkholderiales > Burkholderiaceae_C > JAEMQF01. Next base: position 16,032 of record JANOLJ010000034.1, read on the forward strand.
CAACCGTTCGGGCCCGTCAGGCATGGCCTGCATGCGCTCATAGATTTGATCGAAGCGCGCATGTTTGAAGCGCGGCAGGTTCTGGCCGCCCGCGCCGGGCCCGTAAAGGAGCTGCAACGCACCCTGGGCATCGGGGTCGGCAGCGGTGTAGCCGAGTTGCCAAATCATCAGCTGCCCGGCACGCGCCATCTTCAATTGCTCGGGCCACTGGCCCTTGAACATGGTCAGGCGCAGACCAACCGAGTCCATGTTTTTCTTCCACAGCTCGTCGAACTGGCGCGACAACTCGTCGGGCTGCGTCGCATAGGAAAGGATCAACGGCTTGCCGTCGGGCTGGTCGCGCCAGCCATCGCCGTCGCGGTCCACATAGCCGAACATGTCGAGCAGCGCCTTGGCGCGAGCCGGGTCGTAGTCGCTGTTCTCGCTCTTGTAGTTCGGGTCGTAGCCCCAGGTGTCGGGCGAGACCACCGTCTGCGCGGGAATCGCTTGGCCGCGGCGCAGCAGATTGATTTCGCGAGACACATCGGTGGACAGACTGATCGCGCGGCGCAGCGCCACCTTCTCCGGTGTGTAGCCGCCCACCAGCGCGTCTTCCATGTTGAAGTAGTACAACGTGCGATCGGAATTGACGATGCGGTGCAAACCCACGCCGCGTTTGGCGAGGTTGGGCGCAAGTTTGCCTTTGGGCGCGGCGACACCAGAGAACTCCAGCGGTACCGCCAGCAGATCGAACTGCTCGTTCAGGAACGCCAGCCAACGCGGCTGGCTCACCTCGATGATGCTGATCTCGACGCGGTCCACCATCGGCAAGCGCCGACCCTTGAAGCGCGCCAGCATGGCTTGGCCGTCGGTGTCGTCGGCGTTCGGTTGGGCGTCGAAAGTCGCTTCGCGAAAGCCCGGGTTGCGCTCCAGCACGATCAGTGAACTGCGCCGCCATTGTTTGAGCATGAAGGGCCCGGTGCCCACCGGGTGCTCCATCATCTTGTCGCCATAGATCTCCACCACTTCGCGCGCCACGGCGCCGTACAGGTCGCCTCCGGCCAGGTAGTAAATGAAGCGCGGGCGCGGTGTGTCCAGCTTGAATTGCACGGTATAGCGGTCCAGCGCGCGCAGGCCTTCGACCTCGCTGTCATAGTCGAACGGCGTTTTGGTTTGAAGCGCACGCTGGCGCAGCGCTTCGACGCCGATCACGCCTTGCTCCTTGAAACCCGAATACACGGGACTCTTGTTGACCGGGTCGAAAAAGCGCTTCCATGAGTAGACGAAATCCTGCGCCACCAACTCGCGCTTCCTGCCCTTGAACGCTGGGTCGTCGGCGAAGTAGATGCCGGGTTTGATGCGCACCGTCCAGACCTTGAAGTCGGCGCTGACCTCGGGCATCGCGGCTGCGACATTCGGGCGCACGAGGTAGGGCCGCGCCAGATAGTCGTAGTGGTACAGGGCGTCGAAGATGTGGCCCGTGACGGTGCGCGAATAGGTGTCGTTGATCTGGGCGGGGTCAAAGCCGGTCTCGGCCGCGGGAAATGAGTAGCGCAACACGCGTGGCGCCGCGCCATCGGCGGCGTTGACACCACTGGAAATTGCCCAGGCAGCGGTGAAGGCGGCGAACCAACGATTCACTTCATTTCCCTGCGCTGCACATCCAAATCGACATCCACGAACTTCCAGAATTCGCGAATGAACGGATTGCGCTTGTAGCCGATGACCCAGGGGTGCATCAGGTCGGTGGCGATGCGGTGCCCGCTGATTTTGTAGGGCACGTAGGCGACCATCAGCTTGGCGGCGTCTTGCATCACCTTCTGCCGCTCGGGGCCGTCGGCCATCTTGTTTTGCTTGATATAGAGCGCGTTGAACGCCGCCAGGTCGAAGCGCGAGTGATTGGCCTGGCCCTTGTTCGGGCCGTAGCCGAGGGCGAGAAAGGTGTCGCCGTCGGGGCTGCTGGCGAGCCAGCCCACGCCCCACATCATCAGCTTGCCCGAACGCGAGGCTTTCAGGTTCTCGGGCCACTTCGCGCTCTTGAATTCGATGCGCAGGCCCACCGCCTTCATGCTCTTTTGCCAAAGCTCGGCGATCTGGCGGCTCAGCTGATCGGGCTGGGTTGCGATTTCGAGCGTGAGGGCCGAGCCATCGGGCTGCTCGCGCCAGCCGTCGCCGTTGCGATCCTGATAGCCATGCAGGTCGAGCAGGGCCTTGGCGCGCGCCACGTCGTGGTCGCTCATCTCGGTTTTGAAGTGGGCGTCGTAGCCGAACGCCAGGGGCGGGATCGGCCCTTGCGCGCGCACCGCCTGGTTTTTGCGCACGAGGCGGATTTCTTCGTCGCTGTTGTAGGCCAGCGAAATCGCGCGGCGCAGCGCCACCTTGACCGGCTGGCTGCCGCCGACCACCGGGTTCTCCTGGTTGAACAGCATCAGCGTCGAGTCCACCAGCGGCGCCTGGTCCATCATGACGCCCTGCTTGGCCAGGTTCGGCGCGAGCGTGTTGTTCGGAACCGCGACGTTCGCAAACTCGTTGGGCAGGCGATCCATGAAGTCGCTTTGCGCGTTCAGGAAGGAGAGCCAGCGCGGTTGCGCCTCTTCGATGATGGCGATCTCGACCCGGTCAAGCATCGGCATGCGCTTGCCCTGCATCTGCTTGGCGATGGCCACGGCTTGCGCGTCGTCGGGGTTCGGGCGCTCGTCGTAAAACACCTCGCGGTAGCGCGGGTTGCGCTCCAGCACGATGCGCGAGGCGCGCCGCCATTCAGTCAAGCGAAAAGGGCCGGTGCCTACCGGGTGTTGCATCGCCAGCTCGCCCTGCGCTTCGATCACCTCGCGCGCCACGGCGGCGGTGGAGGCGCCTGCCAGCCACTGCGTAAAACGGGGGCGCACGGCGTCCAACTCGAACCGCAGCGTGTAGCGGTCCAGCACCTGCAGGCCGCGCAGCGGGCGCTCGTAATCAAACGGTTTCTTCTGGTCCACGGCTTCACGCCGCAGCGCCGCCAGGCCGCTGATGGCGGCCTGCTCCAGGCTGCTCCAGCCGGGGCTTTTGGTGGCGGGGTCGGCCAGGCGCTTCAGGCTGTAAGCGTAGTCGGCGGCCACCAGTTCACGCGGCTTGCCGCCGAAGGCCGGGTCGTCGGTGAAAAAAATGCCCGGCTGCACGCGCACCGTCCAGATGCGGAAGTTGCTGCCAGCAACAGCTTCGGGCAGCGCCGCCGCCGTGCGCGGGCGCAGCTTGACCGGGCGCGCCAGCGGGTCAAATTCCAACAGCGGCTCGAAGATG
>JANOLJ010000035.1:0-25999 GCA_031419715.1 Burkholderiales bacterium
CCCGGCATCTCGTCGAGCACGCTGCGAATCTTGGTGATCAGCGCTTCCTTGTTGGCCAGCTTCCATTCCTCACGCGGCTTGAGCACGAGAAACGTGTCGGTCTGGTTCAGCCCCATCGGATCGAGGCCGATCTCGTCGGAGCCGGCGCGCGCCACCACGCCGGTGATCTCGGGGATGTTCTTCATCAGCGCCTGGTGGACCATCAGGTCGAGCGCAGCGGTCTGTTCCAGGCTGACCGACGGCAGCTTCTCGATGCCGACGATGATGTCGCCCTCGTCCATCTCGGGCATGAAGGTCTTGCCGACGAACTGGTAGACAACGGCCGCGGCGATGAGCATCGCGCCTGCGCCGATGAAGACCACGACCTGGCGCTTGAGTGCCCAGCGCAGCGTCGGCGCATACAGCTTGAGCAGCTTGCGAGGCAGCCAGGGGTCCTCGTGCGACACCTTTTTCAGCAGGAATGACGACAGCACCGGGATGACAGTGAGCGACAGCACCAGCGAGCTGATCAGCGCGAAGACGATGGTCATCGCCACCGGCACGAAGAACTTGCCTTCCAGGCCCTGCAGGGTCAGCAGCGGCAGGAAGACCGTGATGATAATCAGGATGCCGGCCGCCACAGGCACCGCCACCTCGCGCACCGCACGGAACACGATGTGCAGGCGCGGCAGCTTGCCCTTGCTGCTGTCGTGCGCCAGGTGTTGCACGACGTTCTCGACCACCACGACCGCGGCGTCCACCAGCATGCCCAGCGCGATGGCCAGGCCGCCCAGGCTCATCAGGTTGGCCGACATGCCGGCCAGGCGCATCATGATGAAGGTGGCCAGCGCCGCCAGCGGCAGCACCACGGCGACGGCGACGGCGGCACGCACATTGCCGAGGAAGGCGCCGAGCAGCACCAGCACGATCAGCGTGGCTTCGAGCAGCGCCTTGGACACGGTGCCGACCGCCTTCTCGACCAGCCCGGCGCGGTTGTAGAACACCTTCAGCTCCACGCCCTTGGGCAGGGCCGGCTTGAGTTCGTCGATCTTGCGCATGACGCCTTCGACGACCTTCTGCGCGTTGGCGCCGGCCAGGCCCAGCACCAGGCCTTGGACCGCTTCGCCGCGACCGTCCATCGTGACCACGCCGTAGCGTGTCACCGACCCGTCGCGCACCATCGCCACGTCGGCCAGGCGGATCGTGCGCCCGTCTTTGTTGGCAACGACGATGGCGCGCAGGTCGTCCTGCGTCTTCACGCTGCCTTCGCTGCGCACCAGCAGCACCTCGTCGCCTTCGCCCAGGCGGCCGGCGCCATCGTTGCGATTGTTCGACTCGATGGCGGCCTTCAGCTTGGCGGTGGACAGACCGACCGCCGCCAGCTTGGCCGCGTCGGGCACGACCTCGAAACTGTGCACCTTGCCGCCCAGCGCGTTGACGTCGGCCACGCCCGCCACGCCACGCAGCGCCGGCCGAATGACCCAATCGAGCAGGCTGCGCTTCTCCTCCAGCGACATGCCCTCGGCTTCGATCGTGAACATGAACATCTCACCCAGCGGCGTCGTGATCGGCGCCATGCCGCCGCTGATGCCGCCCGGCAGGTCGGCGGTGATGTTCGAGAGCCGCTCGGCCACTTGCTGCCGGGCCCAGTAGATGTCGGTGCCGTCGTTGAAATCGACGGTCACGTCGACGAGACCGTATTTCGACACCGAGCGCAGGATGCGCTGCTGCGGGATGCCGAGCATCTCGACCTCGATGGGGATCGCGATGCGGCTCTCGATTTCCTCGGGCGTCATGCCCGGCGCCTTCATGATGATCTTGACCTGCGTGCTCGACACGTCAGGGAAGGCGTCGATGGGCAGGTTGCTGAATGCGTACCAGCCTGCACCGGCCAGCAGGGCGGCGGCGAGCATGACGAACAGGCGCTGCGACAGCGCGAACTGGACCAGGCGTGCGAGCATCAGTTGCTCCCGCTCTTGCCGAGCCAGGCGGCCTTGAGCGCGATGACCGAGGTGATCGCGATGTCCTGGCCGGTCTTCAGCGGCCCTTGTACCTGCACCGAGGCGCCGGCGCTGTTGAGCACGCTGACCTGTTGGGCGAGAAAACCCTTGGGCGTTAGCTCAAAGAGTTAGGCCTTGTCGCCCTGGCGCACCACCGAGGACACCGGCACAGCCCAACTCTCGCCGCCCGCGCCCGCAGCGAATGGCACCTGCGCCTGCACGTACTCCCCGGGGCGCAAAAGCGCTGCTCCCTTGGTCACCTGGGCGCGCAACGTGACGGTCTGGCTGTCGCTCACCATCGAGCCCAGGCGCATCGGGACGGCCATGGCCTCCCGGCCGACCACCGTGATCTGCCCGCCCCTGATCGTGACCTGCGAACCGCGGTCGGCAGGCAGTTGGATGTCGAGCCACAACTGACGCGTGTCGGCCAGGCGCATCAGCGCGTCAGCCTGCACCACGCGCTGGCCGGCCTTCACGTCGATGACCATCACCGTGCCGGCCATCTTCGCGTGCACCGTCAAGCCATCCTGCAGCGCGCCGCCCGCCCCAATCTCTTTGACGCTCGCGGAATCCACGCCGGCCAGGCGAAGCGCAGCTTCGGCTTGCCGCACCCTCGCGCGGTCTTCCTCGGCCGCGCCTTCAGCCTCCTGCACGCGCCGCTCGGGGATGATGCCCTCGACGGCGAGCATGCGCTCGCGCTGCGCCGTCTTCTGCGACAACCGGCTCTTCGAGGTCGCCTCCATCAGCTTGAGTTGCAGTTCGCCGAGTTCGGGGCTGATCAGGTGCAGCAGCGGCTGGCCACTCTTGACAACGTCGTTCTCGCCCACCAGTACCCTGTCCACCAGCCCGGCCACCGGGGCGCTCACCACCTGTTCCTGGGATGACGGCAGAACGACACGTGCGGGATAGGCTTGCCCGCGAATTTTCGCGGGCGTTTCGAGGCGCTGCAGCGTGATGCCCAGCCCCTGCATCTGTGTCGGCGTGACCGCGAATTCATCGGCGGCATGCACCGACGCAGTCGTCGCGAGAAGAGCGCTCAGAACAAGACCCGGCGCGCCGCGAACGAGCGCAGGCCAAGACATAAGGCAATGCATAGACAACTCCACGAGAGCCTGCACGCGCAACGCGCAGGCTGGACTAAGACAAGTGCGGGAAAGGCGTCTTAGGCGTGGACAGGAGGGCCCCGGCCGGCAGGCGGCAGGCTGCGATGCGATCGGATGCCGGGCCGGGATCGGTCGGGTCGCCACTGCGCTGACGCAGATTCATTGAACCCGGCGAGAGGCTCGACCGACGACACCAGCGCCATCTGCGCAGCGGCGCTCGGCGTCGCGGGGAGCTGGGCCAATCGCGAAGGCTCGATCCTGATCGCCATTGCGGCGTGCGAGACAAGGGGGTGTGCTACTCCCTGCGCATGCGTGTCGCCGTCGTCGAATGAATGATGCCCCGCCGCCAGCTCATGCTGAACCGCGGCGCCGTTGTGATGATGGGCGTGAAACGGCGCGCTCAGGTGATCGAACCCCAGCACCAGCACTAGCATCCATTGCGCCAACCACCCTACGCCGCCCACGACGCCTGGTCGGCGACGCGAAATGGCTGAGCGGTGTTCGAAACCGGGCATGGGCGAATGGGCGAATGGGCTTTGCAGTTTGAAACGCTCGATGACGGACGCGAGTATTTCATACCTTCGTGAAACCCCGCATCGAATGCCGCAGCTGGATGGGACTTCCTACCCATCTTTGATTCGAACCTGTTTCAATTTTTGGTATTTCGTACCGCGGTACTTCCAAGGCGATTCACCGGTCGCGCACGACACGCTCGCCGTTCAAGCCATCGGACAAACCGAATTCGAACTTCCCTCCCGACGGCAAGCCCGTCACGGCCAGCGTGGCGCTGCCGCCTTCGAGCTCCAGCGCGAGCACGCTGCGCTTCGCGCCGATGTGGGTCACGGCGAGGTAGGGATAACGTGCCGCGTCCCAGCTCACCTGGAGCACACCCGCCTGTTCGATGACCTGAAGCGGGACAGGCGGCGCTTCACTCGCCGCCGCGAGCGCTCGCTTGCGCAATTCCTTGGCCAGCAGCGCCTGGCCGTTGAGCAGGATCTCGACTTTGGCGATCGCGCCCGGATGCGGAATCGCGAAGCCGAAGCGCTGCTGCTGCGGCTGATGGTCGACCTCTCGCGCGGCAAAGCGATATTCGACGATCGCCCCCTGCTGCGTCGTGATGCGCAACAGATACGGGCCGCCCGCATCGGGCCAGCGCGGATTGCCGTGCAGCGGCTTGAGCGGCTGCAACGCGAGCACGCCATCGCGGATCTGGCCGCTCACCATGAGCAGCTCCTGGGCCACGTCCAGGCTCGCCTGCGGGTCGATCGCCGCGCCAAGCGCACGATCGGCGGGCGTCAGATGGCTCTGCATCTTGCGGTAGTTGTAGTCCGAGAACCAGTCACCTTGGCAGTAGCTCATCAGGTCGTGTGCGTTGGTCGGCGTCGGGTCGACAAAACGTCTCGCCTCGGCATCAAAGCCCCAGATGAAACGCGAACCGGCGCCGAGCCGCCCATTCGCATAGGGGTACTGCGCGTCGACTCCCGCCGGCCCACCGCAGGGCGCATGCGCCAGGCTCAGGTTGTGGCCGAGCTCATGCACCATCGTTTCCTTGACGATCTGGGGCTGGGTCGGCATGTCGAAGCCGAGCGCCGCGTTGCCGGGGCGGTAGCCGATGCCAGCCAAGCCGAACGTGCGCTTGGGCATGAAGCCGTAGTAGTAGGTGCGCGACGTTGCGTTTTCGAGCAGGTGCAGGTCGTCGAGTTCGTTGAGGATGCGCAGGAATGCGTCGCTCCACTGCGCCGAGGTGGTCGGCAACTGCGTGACTGCGCGCGAAACGAAAGGCGCGTGGTCTTCGCGCACGACGCCGCTCACGGGCAGACGTGCCATGAGGTAGGCGTCGGGGCGATCGACGATCTGGCCGACGACGTTGCCAATCTGGATCGGCACAGCGACCAGACGTACCGTGACCCCGCCTCCGACACGCGGCGTGAGCGCGTTCTGGTTGGCGGCGGCTGGCGTGAGTTGGGGCGTGATGCGCATGCCGGGCTGCACCAGCGCTGCCGGAATCGTTACGGAGTAACTGTCGCCAAAACTGGGTCGCGCAGGCGCGCTCGTCGGCAACACGCCGTTGGGCATATCCAGAGGCAGCTCCTGCAGCAGCCGACCGGCGGCGTCTTCGACACGAATTACGCCGCTCGGCTTGGCATTCGTCTCGTTGCCGGCCAGCACATTGACCTTGGCCAGCACCGCGCGATTGGCGACGAGCACGAGATTCGCGTCACCACTCGGAAACAGCAGCGCTTGAGCGAATTCGACACCCGCGATCGACGCGCCGCCCTGGGCCGGCGGCGCGGGCGGTGGCAACGGTGCCGGTGCCGGTGCCGGTGCGGGGTTGGGCGTGGCGGCGGGCACTTGGCTCGCTGGTTCCGAATTCGTGGTTTCGGAACCGCCACCGCATCCTGCGGTGACAACCGCCGCGGCCAGCGCGAGCAGGTAAGCCAGTTTCACTTGCATGGGGACTCCAGTGGCGGTGCCGATTGCGATGGCGCCAGTGCTGGCTACATCGCGATGGCAGCAACCGTAACGCTCGACCGGCACAGATGCGCGGCCTGCCGGTAACGTCTGTGTCGGCAAGACGGCCCGCCGCCTGAGGCCACTGGGCGCGGCGGCGGCGCCGCCCAGTGGCGATCCCGCCAAATCGGGCACGTCGCCCTGGATTGGCGCCGAGACACTCCGACACACCCGGCACATCGGGCAAACGAAACAAGGCATTTCTGCCGCGGTTGGCGCGGTGCCGAGGCTCTTGCACGCCATTGCAGGGCGATTTCAGGTTGCGCCGGGTCACCGTGCAGCACGTCACGCGGAGCAGCCTTCTGTCACAGGCAGCGCCTTTGCGTGGATTTAGGCGGGCCCAGAATGGCGCCCCGCGAAGCCCGTCAGTCGGGCCTCGCGCCCCTTGTCCAGCTAGGAGAGCCCATGAAGAAACTTGCCCTGATGTGCGTGTTGTCGGCCGCTTGCGGTGTGTCGCTGGCCCAAGTCAAACCTTGCGAAGAATTGAAGACGGAAATCGCGGCGAAGATCGACGCCAACAAGGTGACGAACTACACCCTCGAGATCGTCGACACCGACAAGGTCGGTGACGCCAAGATTGTTGGCAGCTGCGACGGCGGCGCGAAGAAGATCGCCTACTCGCGCAAGTAGCCCTTGTAAGTAGGCCTTGCCTGCGCAATCGCGGTGCCATGCCGCGGTTGCGGGTCGGCTGCGTCCATGCAGGCCGATGCTCTACAGTCGTGCCCTTCGCGGGCTGTTCGCGGCCGGGCCACGGGCCCGACCCGGCCCGCCAGGAGCCGGCTGTGAACAACAAACTCGATGCGTCCGCCCGGGGCGTTTACCTCATCACGGTGACGCCGTTCACCGATGACGGGCAGCTCGACCTCGCGAGCACCGACCGCATGGTCGACTTCTGCCTGAACGCTGGCGTGACCGGTCTGACGGTGTTGGGCATCATGGGCGAGGCGGGCAAGCTCACCACCGAAGAGTCGGTGCGCTTCGTCAAGCGTGTGCTGACACGCGTGGCCAATCGCGTGCCGGTGGTCGTGGGCGCGTCGGCGAGTGGCTTCGCGGCGATGCGCGAACTCAGCGAGTCGGTGATGGCACTCGGTGCGGCCGGCGTGATGGTGGCGCCCGCGCCGCAGCTTCGCACCGACGATCAGATCGTCGCCTACTTCGAGATGGTCAGCACGACCCTCGGGCCCGAGGTGCCGTGGGTGCTGCAAGACCACCCGGTGGCCACCGGTGTGCAGATGGCGCCTAGCGTGATCCTGCGCATCCTGAAAAACGCGGCTACCTGCGTCATGCTCAAGCATGAAGACTGCCCCGGTCTGGCCAAGCTCTCGGCGTTGCGCGCCGCCAGCGATCGCGGCGACGTGCGGCGTGTGTCTGTCCTCACCGGCAACGGCGGCGGGCTGTTTCTGCCCGAGGAGCTGTCGCGCGGCGCCGATGGTGCGATGACGGGCTTCGCCTATCCGGAAATGATGGTTGAAGTGTGCCGCGCGCATGCCGCCGGTCATGTGGAAGCGGCGCACGACGTGTTCGACGCCTATCTGCCCCTGGCCCGCTATGAGCAGCAATCGGGCATCGGCCTGGCAGTGCGCAAGCACCTGCTCAAACAGCGCGGCGTCATCGCCTCGGCGGCGGTGCGCAAGCCGGGACCGGGCTTGAGCGCGGCCGATGTGGCCGACATCGAGCGCCTCGTCGCGCGCCAGACACGCCGGCTGGCCCAGCTCGGCTGAAGCCCGGGCCGGCGCAACTCGGCCCACACACCTTCCTCATCCGGACCGCACCCATAACATGAACACCGACGTCGACTTGTCGCTCACTCCTGAAGCCATCGCCATCCTCTCCCAGGTCACGACGGCAACGCTGACGACGCTGCTGCTGAAGAAGGGGCTGCGCAACGTCTGGCTGCGCGGCCCCAGGCCCTTGCGCGCCGGCCTGCCGCGCACGGTGGGCCGAGCCTTCACACTGCGCTTCGTGCCGGCGCGCGAAGACCTGGCGACGCCGCAGAGCTGGGCCTCGCCGATTTCCACACGCGCCGCGATCGAGGCGATGCCCGCCGGTTGCATCGCCGTCGCCGATGCGATGGGCGTCAGCGACGCCGGCATCTTCGGCGACATCCTGTGCGCGCGCATGGCCAAACGCGGTGTCGCCGCACTCATCACCGATGGCGTGGTGCGCGATGTCGCCGGCGTGCTCGGCACCGGCCTGCCGGTGTGGTGCCAAGGCGCGGCGGCGCCGCCGTCGGTGGCAGGGCTGACCTTCGTCGCTTGGCAGCAGCCCATCGGCTGCGGCGGTGTCGCCGTGTTTCCGGGCGACGTGGTGGTGGTCGATGACGACGGCGCGGTGCTGATTCCGGCCGCGCTGCTGGCCGACATGCTCGCGCTCGCGCCCGAGCAAGAGCGCTTTGAAGGCTGGATCATGGACGAGGTGAATCGCGGCGCGGTGCTGCCCGGCCTGTACCCGCCCGACGCCGAGAACAAGGCGCGCTACGAGGCGTGGAAGGCGAAGCAGTAGCGCCGCGCCGTCGCACAACGCCCGGCCACGGGCGCGGCGGGGGCTACTTGACGATCAAGCCTCGCAGCCACAGCGACAGCGCCGGGAACGCGCACAGCAACACCAGGCGCAGCAGGTCAGAGCAGCCGCTGCGGATCCGACTTGGCCGGTCCGCCTGCGGCGCCCCTGGAGGGGGAGCGCCTCAGGCGCTTCGGGGGTGGCCCCCTCTACCCCGGCCGGCAAGCGGCGTTGCTGGCGCAACGCATGTAGGCGAGCACCTTGGGCACGTAGGCCATCGTCTCCGGATACTCGGGGATGCGATTGCCGGCGCGCATCACCGCGCCGTGGCCGGCGTTGTAGGCGGCGAGCACGAGTTCCATGTCGTTGCTGAAGAGTTTCTGCAGGAACTTGAGGTAGTTGGCGCCGGCCAGGATGTTGTCGCGAGCGTTGTAGGGGTCCGGCGCACCGAAGCGCAACGCCGTCTCGGGCATCAGTTGCATCAGGCCCACTGCGCCGCGTGGCGACAGCGCGGAGGTGTTGTACCGCGACTCGGTGGCGATCACCGCGTGCAGCAAGGCCGGGGCGATTTTCGCCTCGGCAGCGACTTCGTTGATCAGTTGCCGCAGCTCCAACGGCGCCTCCGGCAGCTTCAGGACGGCGTCTCTGGCCAGGATCACGGGCACACGTATCTGGGGCAAAGCGGTCTGCGGCGCGTTCGGGCCCGGTGCGTCACAGGCGCTGTAGGTGGCGAGCCAGGAGTCAGCTTCAGGGCCCGCATCGGGCGTGGTTGCTTCGGGCGCCGCGGGCGTTTGCGCGGTGAACAGGCCCTGCGCGGGTGCATGCACCAACTCCAGGGCAGCCAGCAACAGCACGGCGGCCACCAAAGCGGTGCCTACGCCCAGCGCCCGGCGCGAGACGGGGCGGCCGGGGCGGTTGTCGGCGGGTTGATTCCGTGTCGAAGGGTGTGATGTGTTCATGACCGCAGTAGGCCTGCGCCGCCCCCGGCCCTGGAAGACCGTGGCTGAGGGGGGAGACCGCCCTCCATTGTGAGGAATTGCACGTCCCGCAGGACGGTTGGCGGTTACGCATGGCGCTTTGTAACAGCGGGTGGATGCGTTTCGCCGTGCTTTGCGGCAATGCAGCAAAACGACAAGGTGGCCAGGCCAACCCAGTGTCAAGCCTTGAGGAAGTGCTCTCGACTGCCCAGCCAGCGCGCCACGTGGCGCTGCGCTGCTTCGGCGTGGCGATCAAGCAAGGCATCGGCGGCGGCGCGCGCCCGGTGCAGGAGCGCCACGTCTTGTGTGACGTCGGCGAACCTGAGCAAGGTGGCCCCGGACTGGCGCGACCCGAGAAACTCACCGGGCCCGCGTATCTCGAGGTCGCGCCGGGCAATCTCGAAGCCGTCTTGCGTTTCCAGCATTGCCTTCAGGCGCTCCTTGCCAGTGGCCGACAGGGCTTCGCCGTAGAGCAGCACGCAGGTGCTGGCGACACTGCCGCGGCCGATGCGTCCGCGCAACTGGTGGAGTTGCGACAAACCGAAACGCTCGGCGTGTTCGACCACCATCAGCGATGCATTGGGCACGTCTACGCCCACTTCGATCACCGTCGTCGCCACCAGCACCGCCAGTTTGCCGGACGCGAATTCGGCCATCACAGCGGCTTTTTGCGCTGCGGGCATGCGCCCGTGCAGCACGCCCACGCTCTGGCCGGGTAGGGCACTGCTCAATAGCAGGTGCGTGGCGGTCGCGTCTTGCAGATCGAGGCCCTCCGACTCTTCAACCAAGGGGCAGACCCAATAGGTCTGCCGCCCCAGCACAGCTTGATCTCGAATGCGTGCGATAACTTCTTCGCGGCGCGTGTGGGCGAAAAGGCGCGTCTGCACGGGCAAGCGCCCCGCAGGCAAGGCGTCAATCGTGCTGATGTCCAGGTCAGCGAACAAGGTCATCGCGAGGGTTCGCGGAATCGGCGTCGCACTCATCATCAGCGTGTGCGGCTCAAGGTTCACTACACCCCCGGGTCGGCCCGGCGTTTCCTGCACGGCACCCCCAGGACTCGGCGAGCCGGGGTCTGGCGTTTCCTCGTGCGCGACCAACTTGGCGCGCAGCGCCAGGCGCTGCTGCACGCCAAAACGGTGCTGTTCGTCGATGATCGCCAAGCCAAGCCGGGCGAATTCGACCTGATCCTGGATCACTGCGTGGGTGCCCACCACGAGCGCCGCAGCGCCCGAGGCCACCCGGGCCAGCATCGCGTCGCGTGCCTTGCCTTTGCGGCTGCCGGTCAGCCAGGCGACCTCCACGCCGAGCGGCGTCAACCAGCCCACCAGCTTGCGCAAGTGCTGTTCGGCTAGGATTTCAGTGGGCGCCATCAGGGCACACTGCCAGCCGGAATGAATTGCCGTGGCCGCGGCCAGCGCCGCCACCACCGTCTTGCCTGAGCCGACGTCGCCCTGGAGCAGCCGGTGCATCGGCACGTCGCGCCGCAGATCCTGTCCGATTTCGCCGAGCACGCGCTGCTGCGCCGAAGTCAGCGCGAACGGCAGCGCGGCGAGCAGACGTTCGTCCAACGGCGCGATCGACGCTGGCCCAACCGCAGCCAGCGTTTGCCCGAATGCCGGAGCGCGCTGGCGGGCGCGCTCTCGCTTGGCTTGCAATTGGGAGAGCTGCTGGGCCAGCAACTCGTCGAACTTGAGGCGTTGCCAGGCCGGGTGATCGCGGTCCTGAAGCGTCGCCAGCGAGGTCCGCGGATCGGGGTGATGCAGGAAGTTCAAGGCGTCGCGCAGACCCATCAGGCCGGGCGGCGCGACGCCGCGGGGCAAAAACTCATCCAGATCGGCACGCACCAGCGCCGACGCGACCGCCTTGCGCAAATACGCCTGCGGCAACTGCGCGATGCTCGGGTACACCGGCGTCAGCGCAGCCGGCAAGGGGGTGTCATCAGCGACGCGCTTCACGCTCGGGTGCACCATTTCCAAGCCAAAAAACCCGCCGCGCGCTTCGCCGCGCACGCGCACGCGTTGACCGACGCCGAGCAACTTCTGCGTGGATGCATAGAAGTGCAGGAAACGCAGCACCAGGTCGTGCGAACCATCGTGGATGCGCACCACGAGCTGGCGCCGCGCGCGCACCTGGATCTGGCTGTCGCGCACCACGCCTTCCACCTGCGCCACGCTGCCATCGTGCAATTCGGCGATCGGCGTGATGCGCGTTTCATCTTCGTAGCGCAGCGGCAGGTGCAGCGCGAGATCGATGTCGCGCAGCAGGCCGAGTTTTTCAAGGGCCCGCTGCGGCCCGGATTTCACGCGCGGCGGCGTGGGTGCGGTGGCGGGAGAGGCGCGAGCGGCACGAGCGGGCATGGGAGAATTCTGCCGCCCCCTGCACGCGCGCGGTCAAGGCCAGTGCGAATTCACTCCATGACCTCGCCCCACACCCTCGCCGACTTCGACTTCGCCCTGCCGCCCGAGCTGATTGCGCAGCACCCAACGGCCGAGCGCAGCGCCTCCAGGCTGCTCGACGCACGCGGCGCCTCGCCCGACGATCGGATCTTCCGCGAGTTGCCCGACCTGCTGCGCGAAGGCGACTTGCTGATACTGAACGACACGCGCGTCATCAAGGCGCGCCTGCTCGGCACGAAGGCAAGCGGCGGGGCAGTCGAAGTGTTGATCGAGCGCATGCTGCCGAACCACGAGGTGTGGGCTCACGTGCGCGCGAGCAAGGCGCCGCGCGCTGGCAGCGTGCTGCGCTTCGCGAATGCCTTCGACGCGCAAGTCCTGGGCCGCGCCCCCGACGATGCGCTGTACCACTTGCGCTTTCCCGACGAGCCACTGCTGCTGCTGGAACGTCATGGCCAGGTGCCGCTGCCGCCTTACATCCAGCACGCACCCGGGCAGGCCGACGAGCACCGCTATCAGACGGTGTTCGCGAAGACCCCCGGCGCGGTGGCCGCGCCGACCGCAGCCCTGCACTTCGATGCGCCACTGCTGTCGCGCCTGGCAGAGCGTGGCATTTTGACCGCCCATGTGACGCTGCATGTCGGTGCGGGCACCTTCCAGCCCATGCGCACCCAGCATCTGGCCGAGCACCGCATGCACCGAGAGTGGTTCGAGGTGAGTGCCAACGTCGTGCAAGCCGTAGGCGCGGCGGGGCGTCGGGGCGGGCGCATCGTCGCCGTCGGCACGACGAGTCTGCGCGCGCTCGAATCCGCGGCACTCGGTGGCACGTTGGGGGCGTGCCGCGGCGACACCGATCTGTTCATCACGCCGGGTTTTCGCTTTCGCGTCGCCGATATGTTGATCACGAATTTCCACCTGCCCAAGAGTACGTTGATGGTGCTCGTCAGCGCCTTTGCAGGTTTCGATGCCGTGCGGGCTGTGTACGCCCATGCCATCACCCAGCGTTACCGGTTTTTCAGCTACGGCGACGCAATGCTGCTCGAACGCAGCGAAACCCAGTGATGGCTCACGCCCACGCTCGTATCCAGATGTTGCACCACGTCAGCATCCGTTGCGCGCCGACGGGCCGGCTTTCGCCTGCTGTGGGCGGGCGTGATTCAGGGCACGCATGGACACGCCAGAACAATCGACATGGCGTTGACGCAGCCTTACAGTCAAGCGCATGGAAGGCACGCGGTCGAGCCCTGACACAGGAAACATTGCGGCGCCAATAGCACATCCGAACCGACCCGCGGCCTTGAACCGCAACATGGACTCGATCAACACCCCACCTCAGTCGCACCCAAGTCGCAGCGCGGCCAGCCGCGTGGCGCAAGGCCTCAAGGCAGGGCTGCGGTGGCTGCGCGGCGTCTTCACGATGCGCGGCGATTTGCCATTGGGTCGCCGACTGTCGTTGCTGCTCGCGCTGTGCGCCGGTGCCACCGCAGCGTGCGGTTTCATCGCGGTTCTGATCGCGGGTGTGTGGTTCCAGCAGGCGCGCGCGTTGAATGCCTCGCATGAACTCGCCCGCACCATGGCCTATGCGCTGCAGGCGCCCCTCGCATTCGAAGACCGCAAGACGATCGCCGATACGCTGGGTGGCCTGAGCACGCGCGCCCAGGTTGAGGCGGCCTGGTTGTTCGACAAGGGCGAGCGCCTGGTCGCGACTTACGGCAACGCCGGCAACGAGGCCCCGTCCGAAGGCGGTGGCCTGCACACCGGCAGCCTGGTCGTCAGCGAAGGTGTGTGGGCCGGCAAGACGCAGCTCGGCCGCGTCGTCCTGCGCAACGGGTTGGGCGATCTGTACCGCGCGCTCGCCTTCGAGCTGGTGGCGATTTTGCTGGGCTGTGCGGCAGGCCTGTTCGTCACGCTGAACGTGGCGCGGCGCATGGCGCGGCGCATCACGGAGCCGATCTCGGCGCTCGCCGCGACCTCCGGGGCGATCGCCGCCGACAAGGACTACTCGAAGCGCCTGACCGGCGTGGGCGGCGATGAAATCGGCTTGGCCGTGTACGCCTTCAACCGCATGCTCGACGAAGTACAGGCGCGCGACGTGGCGCTGGCCGATTCGATGCGCATGCTGGAGCGCCGCGTCACCGAGCGCACCCAGGAGCTGAAGACGGAAAAGGAAAGCGCCGAAGCGGCGTCGCGCGCGAAGACACGCTTCCTCGCCAACATGAGCCACGAGTTGCGCACCCCGCTCAATGCGGTCATCGGCGCGGCGCAACTGCTCGACCAGAACGAAGCCAACGACAGCCAGCGCCACCTCGTCGATGCGATTCGCACCAGCGGCATCAACCTGCTCGGCCTGATCGACAACGTGCTCGACTTGTCGCGCATCGAAGCCGGGGCGTTCGAGCTCGCGGTCGAAGACTTCAACCTGCTCGATTGCGTGCAGGGCGCGCTCGCCACGGCGTCGGTGGCGTCGCGCGCCAAGGGCGTGGCGATGGCCGGCGTGATCGACTCGTCGCTCGCGGCCTGGCGCCGCGGCGACGTGATGCGCTTGCGCCAGGTGCTGCTCAACCTGCTGGGCAATGCCGTCAAGTTCACGCCGCGCGGCGAAATCGTACTGAACGTGATGCCCGGCGGGGCGCCGAACGCGCTGCACATCAGCGTTCGCGACACCGGCATCGGCATCGGAACGGCATCGCTCAAGCAGGTGTTCGAACCGTTTCGCCAGGCCGACGACGCGGCGAATCGGCGCTTCGTCGGCAGCGGCCTGGGGCTGGCGATTTCGCGCCAGCTCGTCGAGGCGATGGGCGGGCGCATCGAAGTCACGAGTGAACTCGGCAAGGGCTCGGTGTTCGACCTCTGGCTGCAACTCCCGCCGGCCAGCCGCAGCGTGGACGACCCCGCGCCGCTGAACCACGCGATCGCCTTTTTCGAACCGCACGAAGCCAGCGCCCAAGCGCTTGCCGCGCAACTCGCGCGCCTGGGGTGCAAGGCGCAGCGCTGCGCCACGCCGCAGGAGCTGCGCGATTGGCTGGACCGACTCGGCACCGCCACTGAGCCGCCCTGGTTGCTCACCGCCGTAGACCATGACAAGGCGCGCGAATTCCTCGACGCCGCGAGGGGCTGGTTCGACCCCGACCGGGTGATCGGCATGACCGCCGCCGAGCTGTCCGCGGCAGACGCGGCGCGCGAGCAGTTCAATGTGTCGCGCAGCGTCATCAAGCCGGTGCTGCGCGCCGCCCTCGTGAGCCGCCTGGGTGCGCTGGCGCGCAATGGCGCCACGGGCAGCAAGGACGACGCGCAAGCGCATGCTGCGCGCACCAGCCCGCGCGGCATGACCCCGGGCGGGAACAACCGCCATGTGCTCGTCGTGGAAGACGACGCGATGAACCAGATGATCGTGTGCAGCATGCTGCAAAACGCCGGTTACCTGACGAGCACCGCCGACGACGGCGCGCAGGCCCTGGAGCTGCTGGGGCGCGAGACGTTTGACCTGGTGCTGATGGACTGGCAAATGCCCGACATGGATGGCCTTGAGGTCACGCGCCGCCTGCGCAGCGGCGCGGTCGGCAACTTCGGCATGGTCGTGCCGATCGTCGCGCTCACCGCCAACGCATTCGCCGAAGACCGCGCGGCCTGCCTGGCCGCGGGCATGAACGACTTTCTGACCAAGCCGGTGCTCGCCGAAGCCCTGATCGCCGCGGTGACGCGCTGGCTCGGCCGCGCCCACAACACGGAAATGGCGCCGTCCAGCGCGTTTGCGCCGCTCTACTGAGCCCGCGCGCAAGGCCTCGGAAGGGGCCTTGCGGCAGACGAAGGCCGGGACGCCATACGAGCGGCCCGGCTGAGCACCTCGCAGCGAAAAAGCCGGCTGCGACAATCGGCGCCATGCTGCGCTTCGAATTGCTCGCGACGGACGGCCTGGCGCGGCGGGGGCGCCTGACGTTGAACCACGGCGTGGTCGACACTCCCGTGTTCATGCCGGTGGGCACGTACGGCACAGTCAAGGGTGTGCTGCAGTCTTCGCTCACCGCAATGGGCGCGCAGATCATCCTGGGCAACACGTTTCACCTGTGGCTGCGCCCGGGGCTGGAGGTGTTGCGCCAGTTCGGCGGGCTGCATCGCTTCGAGGCCTGGAACCGGCCGATCCTCACCGACAGCGGCGGCTTTCAGGTCTGGTCGCTCGGCGCGATGCGCAAAATCAGTGAAGAGGGCGTGCGCTTCGCCTCGCCGGTGAATGGCGACAAACTCTTCCTCACGCCGGAGATCAGCATGCAGATCCAGCATGTGCTGAACTCCGACATCGTGATGCAGTTCGACGAGTGCACGCCCTACCAGGTCGACGGCCACTTGACGACGAAAGACGAAGCCGGCGCGTCGATGCAACTGAGCCTGCGCTGGGCAAAGCGCTGCCACGACGAATTCCAGCGCCTCGCGAACCCGAACGCGCTGTTCGGCATCGTGCAAGGCGGCATGTTCGAAGCCTTGCGCGAAGATTCGCTCACCGAGCTGGCCGCGCTCGACCTGCCCGGCTACGCCATCGGCGGCGTGAGCGTGGGCGAGCCGAAGGAAGAGATGCAGCGCATCGTCGCGCATACGCCGCCGCGCCTGCCCCCCGACAAACCGCGCTACCTGATGGGTGTGGGCACGCCCGAAGACCTGGTCGAAGGCGTTGCCGCCGGGGTGGACATGTTCGACTGCGTGATGCCCACACGCAACGCGCGCAACGGCCATCTGTTCACCCGCTTCGGTGACTTGCGGCTGCGCAACTCGCGCTACAAGTCGGATGAATCGCCCATCGACCCGACCTGCCGCTGCCATGCCTGCGCGGGTGGCGGCGAGGGTGTGCACAAGACGGGCGGCGTGTCACGCGCCTACCTTCACCACCTGGAACGCTGCGGCGAGATGCTTGCGCCGATGCTGGCCAGCATCCACAACCTGCACTACTACCTGAACCTGATGCGCGAGATTCGCGAGGCCTTGGACA
Organism: Burkholderiales bacterium; assembly: GCA_031419715.1. Classification (GTDB taxonomy): domain Bacteria; phylum Pseudomonadota; class Gammaproteobacteria; order Burkholderiales; family Burkholderiaceae_C; genus JAEMQF01. The sequence goes on from JANOLJ010000035.1 coordinate 16,441, forward strand.
GCGGAACCTTCACCGCCTTCGCCGCGCGCTTCCACGCCGACCGCGCGCGCGGGGTTTGACGGGCGTTCAGGCCAACGCCAGGCTTGCGACAGCCGCGGCGACACCGCTGCGGTGCGGCACCCCCTGCACCTTCATCGCCGCTTCCACACCGGCGAGGGCGCCGAGCATCATCGCCGGGTTCAGGTCACCGAGATGGCCGATGCGAAACACGCGCCCTGCCAGCGGCCCCAGACCGCCGGCAATGGCCACCTGAAAGCGCTCACGCGCCACGCTGCGCAGTGCCTCGATGTCGATGCCGGCGCGCACCGCGACCGCCGTGACCGACGTAGAGCGCGCCTGCGCCAAAGGCGCGAAGCAACGCAGCGCACCACCTTCGCTCCAGCAATCCACGGCAGCGTGCACGGCGCGCGCGATGCGCGCATGGCGCTCCAACACGGCGTCGATGCCTTCCAGAAAGATCAGCCCGAGCGCCGCCTCCAGGCCCGCCAAGAGGCTTTGCGGCGGCGTACCGCAGAACTTCATGTACGACAGATCGCTTATGCGCCGCGCCCAGTCCCAATAGAAACGCGGCGCGGTGTTGCCGCACGCCGCCTGCATGGCGCGCGCATCGACGCCAATGAAACCCAGGCCCGGCGGCACCATCAGACCCTTCTGCGAGGCGCCGACGACGACATTCGCACCGAGCTCATCCATCGCAAACGGCGCGGCGCCGAGCGACGCCACGACATCGACGACGAACAGCGCCGGGTGCCGCGCCGCGTCGATCGCCGCGCGCAGCCCCCGCATGTCGCTCGTGACGCTGCTGGCGGTGTCGGTGTGCACCGCGAACACCGCCTTGATGCGGTGCCGCGGGTCGTCGCTCAGTGCCTGCTCGACGGCACCGGCGTCGATCGGCTCGCCTTCCACCCACGGCGTGCGGATCGCTGTCGCGCCGAATGCCTCGCATTGCGCCGCCCAGCCGTCGGAAAAATGCCCGGTGCCCGGCACCAACACGGCGTCGCCCGGGCCGAGCAGGTTCGCGATCACGCCTTCCCACACGCCGTGGCCGTTGCACGCGAACATCAGGATGTCGGCATCGCGCGTGTGCAGCAGTCGCTTCAACCCGGACTCACACGCCGCGATGGTCTGCGAAACGCGCGGGTCGGCCAGGTCCATCGGCTGGCGGCTCATTGCATGCACCACCTCGTCGGGCACACGCGTCGGGCCGGGAGAGTGCAAGAAGCGGGCACCGGGGATGCGGGGCGTGGTGGGCATGGCGCGTCGTCAGACAGGGTGCGCAATGTTATTCGAGAGGTCGCGCACCTCGGCCGCCAGCTCTCTCAACGCGGACTTCGGCCTGCCCAGCCGCGTAGTCGAGCCGATGAGCACCGCTAGTGCGCCGCTGGTGCGCACTTTCGGCCAAGTGTTTGCCCCAACTCTGCGCAGTGCCGGGAGCCCCCACAATGGTGCGTAATCCGCAGGTGCGGCCCTTGCTTGTCTTTCACAGTCTTCAAGAAAGGTCGGTATGAATTTCCAACGCAGAACATGGCTGGCGCTGGCCCTCGCGGCTGGCGCAGTGCTCTCGCAGTCGCACGCCCTCGCCCAGGAGAAAGTGCTGCGCATCGTGCCGCATTCGAACCTGGCGATCCTCGACCCGATCTGGACCACCGCCTACATGAGCCGCAACCACGGCTACATGATCTACGACACGCTGTTCGGCACGGATGAGCACGCGAAGATCAAGCCGCAGATGGTGGAGAGCTGGACGGAAAGCGGCGACCACCGTCTGTGGACGTTCAAGCTGCGCAAGGGCCTGGCGTTTCACGACGGCGCACCCGTCACCGGCGACGACGTGATTGCCTCGCTGCAACGTTGGGGCAAGCGCGACGCGATGGGCAGCGCCCTCATGACCTTCGTGCAGCGCATGGATTCGCCCACGCCCGACACGTTCCGTATTTTCCTGGGTGAGGCCTGCGGCTTCGTGCTCGAAGCTCTGGGCAAGCCCTCCAGCAACGTGCCCTTCATCATGCCCAAGCGCATCGCCGAGACCGACGCGTTCAAGCAGATTGAAGAACACATCGGCTCGGGCCCGTTCACTTTCAAGCGCGACGAGTTCAAGCCCGGCGACAAGGCGGTGTACCTGAAGAACGCCAAGTACGTGCCGCGCAGCGAGGCGCCGTCGGGCACGACGGGCGGCAAGCATGTCTACATCGATCGCGTCGAATGGAACCTCGCGCTGCGCGACGCGCAGGCGCAGGTGAACGCGCTGAAGAACGGCGAGGTCGACATCGTCGAAGCGCTCGGCTTCGACCACTATGAAACCGTGAAGGCCGACACGACGTTGCAGCTCGCCCCTTATGCGAATCTCGGCCTGCAATACATGGCGCGCTTCAATCACTTGCACAAGCCGTTCGACGACGCCAAGGTGCGTCAAGCCGCGATCGCCGCGTTCTCGCAAGAGCCGTTTCTACGCGCCCAGGTCGGCGTGAAAGAGCTGTACAAGACCTGCCCCAGCATGTTCATCTGCGGCACGCCCTACGGCAGCGTGGCCGGCAGCGACCTGCAGGCCAAGAGCAACATGAAGAAGGCGCAAGACCTGCTCAAGGCCTCTAGCTACGACGGCACACCCATCGTCATCATGAAGCCCACCGACCTGGCGTCGATCCAGAAACTGCCCGATGTCGCGGCGCAGCTGCTGCGCCAGGCCGGTTTCAAGGTCGATCTGCAAGCGATGGACTGGCAGACGCTGGTGGGGCGGCGCGCGAAGAAAGACGCGCCCGACAAAGGCGGCTGGCACATGTTTCTCACGGCCTGGAACGTGTTCGATGTGTGGAGCCCGATCGCGAACCCGACGATGGACACACGCGGCGAAAAATCGGGCTGGTTCGGCTGGGCCAGCGACGACAAGATGATCGAAATCCGCAGCGCCTTCATGCGCGCCACCGACGAGCCAACGAAGAAAAAGCTCGCCGATCAGCTGCATGCGCGCGCCTTCGAAGTCGGCACGCACGCACCGCTGGGCGAATACAACCAGCCGATGGCGGCGCGCAAGAACATCACCGGGTTTTTCATCACCAACGGCAATATCTACTGGAACCTGAAGAAGTCGTGATGTCGCTTCATGGGTGATGTCTCGCAGCCCGGGCGCGCGGCAACGAGTACATCCCGGCACGCGCCGGGATGACGGAGGCGCAGCTTGTTTTCCTTCCTCGCCCGCCGCCTGCTCGCCACGATCCCCGTCCTGCTGATCGTCTCGCTGCTGGTGTTCCTGATGCTGCGCCTGACGCCGGGCGACCCTGCGGCGGTGATGGCGGGGGACGCCGCGAATACGGAACAGATTGCGCAGATTCGCGCCAATCTGGGCCTGGACCGCTCGATCCCCGAGCAATACGCGATCTGGTTCGCGAGCCTGCTGCGCGGTGACCTCGGCCAGTCTTTCTACTACAAGACCGGCGTGGCCACACTCATCGGGCAACGCCTGGAGCCGACACTGTCGCTTGCCGCGATCACGATCAGCATCGCCGTGCTCGTTGCCGTGCCGCTGGGCGTGCTTGCCGCATGGCGTTTTGGCGGCTGGCTGGATCGCGGCCTGATGGCGTTTTCGGTATTGGGATTTTCGATTCCGATCTTCGTGCTCGCCTACATGCTGATCTGGCTCGTCTCGCTCAAGCTCGGCTGGCTGCCGGTGCAGGGCTACAAACGCATCGCCGACGGCGTGGGGCCGTGGCTGTATCACCTGACCTTGCCCTCGATCACACTGTCGGTGATCTACATCGCGCTGATCGCGCGCGTGACGCGCGCGTCGGTGCTGGAAACGCTGGGTGAAGACTACATCCGCACGGCGCGCGCCAAGGGCCTGCCCGAGGCCACCGTGCTGGTGCGCCACGCGCTGACGAACGCAGCGGTGCCGATCATCACTGTCATCGGCATCGGCATCGCACTCCTGATCGGCGGCGTCGTCGTCACCGAATCGGTGTACGCGATTCCGGGCCTGGGTCGGTTGACGGTGGACGCCGTGCTGGCGCGCGACTTCCCCACGATCCAGGGCGTGATCTTGCTGTTCTCGTTCGCCTACGTCATGGTCAACCTGCTCGTCGACTTGTCATACGTGTTCTTCGACCCCCGCATACGATATTGACCACCCCCGAAGCGCCTTCGGCGCTCCCCCCATGGCACCGCAGGGGCCCCTTCGTGACCCTTGGGGCGCCGCCAGCGGACCGGCAAAGCCGGATCCGCAGCGTCCGCTTGGAACGATCTTGCCCCAATTGAACACGCCCGACGCAGTCACGCCTTCTGCCTTCGAGTCCCTGTCCGTCGAGGCGGCGACGGTGCGCGCGCAGCCCGGCGGCTGGGCACGCGCGTCGCGCAACTGGTCGGTGCGCATCGGTGCGTTTTTCCTGGCGTTGCTGGTGACGATCGCGCTGGCAGCACCTTGGCTCGGCACCGTCGACCCGTCGTTGTTCGACCCGGCGAGCCGCGATCTGCTGCCGGGCAAACACGGCGAGATCACGACACTCGAAGGCGAAACGCTCAAACACCGTTTCCTGATGGGCTCCGACAGCTTCGGCCGCGACATCTACAGCCGCGTCATCTACGGCACCCAGGTGTCGCTCATCGTCGGCCTGTTCACCGCCCTGGTCGCGCTCGCGTTCGGCATCGTGCTCGGCTTGTGTGCGGGCTACCTGCGCTGGCTCGACGGCATTTTGATGCGCGTGATGGACGGCGTGATGGCGATCCCGGCGATCCTGATCGCGATCGCGCTGGTGGCGATGTGGCGCGGCAGCCTGATGACGGTCGTGATCGCGATCGCGATTCCCGAGATTCCGCGCGTGACACGGCTCGTGCGCTCGCTCGTGCTGACGATCCGCGAAGAGCTATACGTTGAAGCCGCCGTGTCGCTGGGCACACCCACCTGGAAGATCATGCTGCGCCACATCCTGCCCAACACGGTGGCACCGCTCGTGGTGCAGGGCACGTTCATCTGCGCGTCGGGCATCCTGGTCGAGGCGATCCTGTCATTCCTCGGCGTCGGCCTGCCGCCCGACATCCCCACCTGGGGCAACGTGATGGCCGAAGGCCGCGCGCAGTTCAATCAGTACCCGCACAACATCTTCTTCCCCGGCATCTTTCTCGCGGTGACGGTGCTCGCGGTGAACATCCTGGGCGACGGGCTGCGCGACACGCTCGATCCGAAGATGGCAAAACGGGTATGAGCTGCGACACGCCCATCCTCGAGGTCAAGGGCGTCGCGATCGCCCTGCCCGCGGGCAGCGACCGCGAGACCGCCGTGCGCAACATCACGTTCAGCGTCGGCCGCGGCGAGATCCTCTGCCTCGTCGGCGAATCGGGCTCGGGCAAGTCGGTGATCGCACAAGGCGTGATGGGCCTGTTGCCCAAGACGCTGCCGGTGACCGCAGGGCAGATCCTGCTGCGAGGCGAAGACATCACGCACGCGCCGCTGTCGCGCCTGCGCGAGCTGCGTGCGACGCGCATGTCGATGATCTTTCAAGAGCCAATGACGGCGCTGAACCCGGTGATGACCTGCGGCGACCAGGTTGACGAAGTGCTGCGCCAGCACACCCCGCTCTCGCCCGCCGAGCGCCGCACCAAGGTGCTCGCCATCGTGCGCGAAGTGCTGCTGCCCGAGCCCGAGCGCATGCTTAGCAGCTACCCGCACCAGCTCTCCGGCGGCCAGCGCCAGCGCATCATGATCGCGATGGCGCTCGTGCTCGACCCGGTGCTCCTGATCGCAGACGAGCCGACGACGGCGCTCGATGTGACCACACAGGCGCAAATCCTCAAGCTCGTGCTGGCGCTGCAGACCAAGCACGGCACCGGCGTGCTGTTCATCACGCACGACTTCGGTGTCGTCGCCGAAGTGGCGCAGCGCGTCGCCGTATTGCGCCTGGGCGATCTCGTGGAACTCGGGCCGAAGGAGGACGTGCTGCGCCGGCCACACCACGCCTACACGCGCATGTTGATGGCCGCGGTGCCAACGCTGCAATTGAAAGAGCGGCCGCGCAATGAGGCCGCGCCCATCGTGCTGCAAGTGAAGTCGCTGAACAAAACCTACGCCGACAAGAGCTGGTTCGGCAAGCGCCGCACGGTGCACGCCGCGCAAGACGTGAACCTCGAGATCCGGCGCGGCCAGACGCTGGGCATCGTCGGCGAATCGGGCTCGGGCAAGTCCACCGTGGCGCGCTGCATCGTGCGCCTCCTCGACCCGAGCGGCGGCTCGGTGATGCTCGGCGGCCCGGGTGGCGCCGACATCGCGATGATGAGCGCCGGCGCCTTGCGCCCCTTGCGCAAGCGCGTGCAGATCGTGTTCCAGGACCCATACCGCTCGCTCAACCCGCGCCGCACGGTCGCCGAGGCACTGATCGAAGGGCCGGTGAACTACGGCTTGTCGCGCGACGCCGCGCTGGCCAGGGCGGCGTCGCTGTTGGATCTTGTGCGCATGGACGCGAGCGCGATGCAACGCTACCCGCACCAGTTCTCCGGCGGCCAGCGCCAGCGCATCTGCATCGCGCGCGCGCTGATGATGGAGCCCGAACTGCTGATCGCCGACGAAGCCGTCTCCGCGCTCGACGTCTCGGTGCAAACGCAGGTGCTGCAACTGTTCGAGGAAATCCGCTCGCGCCTGAACCTGGCGATGCTCTTCATCACGCACGACCTTCGCGTCGCGTCGCAGGTGTGCGACCATCTTGCCGTGATGTCGCAAGGGCGCATCGTCGAGTACGGGCCCGCACACCGCGTGTTCGGCGCGCCGCAGCACGAGTACACCCAGGCCCTGTTCGCCGCCGCGCCGGGGCGCGATTTTGCGTTTGGAGCCATGCCATGATGAAGACCCGTCGCCACACTTTGATCCTCGGCGCGTCAGCCGCCGCCGGGCTCGCGTTTCCCCTGCTCGCACGCGCCCAGGCCTTTCCCACCAGGCCGATCCGCTACATCTGCCCGTGGCCAGCCGGCGGCTCCACCGACGCCGTGATTCGCGCACTCGCCGAAAGCGCGGCCAAGACACTGGGCCAAACGATCATCGTCGACAACAAGCCCGGCGCGGGCGGAATGCTCGGCGCGAATGAACTCGTCAACGCCAAGCCCGACGGCTACACGTTGTCGCAGTTGCCGCATGGCGTGTTCCGCATTCCGCACATGCAGAAGGTGCAGTTCGATACGCTCAAGGATTTCACCTGGATCGCCTGTCTCACCGGCTACACCTTTGGCCTGGTCGTTCCCGCTGACTCGCCCATCAAGAGCATCAAGGACCTGGTCGACTACGCGAAAACGAACCCGGAGAAGTTCAGCTATGGCTCCACCGGCATCGGCACCAGCCCGCACCTGGCGGTGGAAGAGTTCGCGCAGCGCGCCGGCATCAAGCTCACGCACATTCCATTCAAGGGCAACGCCGACAACATGCAGGCAATCCTCGGCGGCCACACCATGGCCGCGAGCGACGCCACCGGCTGGGCGCCGCATGTCGAGGCCGGCAAGCTGCGCCTGCTTGCCACCTATGGAGCCAAGCGCACGAAACGCTGGCCACAAGTGCCCACGCTGACCGAACTCGGCTACCAGACGGTGTCGGATTCACCGTTCGGCGTGTGCGGTCCGAAAGGCATGGACCCGGCCGTGACGCGCACGCTGCACGACGCGTTCAAGAAAACGCTCGACGACCCGGCCGTGCTCGCCACGTTCGAGAAGTACGACCAGTCGGTGATCTACATGAACACCGAGACCTACACCCAGTTCGCGCGCGACGCCTTCGCTGCCGAGAAGGCGACGATCGAGCGCCTGGGTCTGGCGGGCAAGGGCTGACACCGCGCGCCTTGGCAGTGCGCGAGGGTTGGCATTCATGTGCCGCTGGAGGTGGCCAAATCTCCAGCGATCAAGCGAAACTGCTCCAGCGCAGCTTCCAGGTCGTCGACGATTTCCTGCGCGATGACGTCGGGCGGCGGCAAGTTGTCGCTGTCGGCCAGTGTCTCGTCGCGCAACCAGAAGATGTCCAGGCTCGCCTTGTCGCGCGCCATGAGCTCGGCCACGTCGTAGCCGCGCCACCGGCCGTCCGGGTTCTCCGCGCTCCACGTCGGTGCGCGGTCAAAACGATTCGCCGGGTTGTATAGCCGCACGAATTCATCGAGGTCAGCACGCGTGAGCGGATTCGTCTTCAGCGTGAAGTGCTTGTTCGTGCGCAGGTCGTAAATCCAGAGCGCCCTTGTCCACGGCGTTTCGCTCGCCGGCTTCTTGTCGAAGAACAGCACGTTGGCCTTCACGCCCTGGGCGTAGAACAGGCCCGTGGGCAGGCGCAGCAGCGTGTGCAGCTCGCATTCGTGCAGCAGCTTGCGGCGAATGGTTTCGCCCGCGCCGCCCTCGAACAACACGTTGTCCGGCAGCACCACGGCGGCGCGGCCGTTCACTTTCAGCAGCGTCTTGATGTGCTGCACGAAGTTGAGTTGTTTGTTGCTCGTGGTGGCCCAGAAGTCGTCGCGCTCGATCACGTCTTTCTCGGTCGTGCGCTTGCCATCAGCGCCTTCTATCTGCGTGCTGCTCTTCTTGCCGAAGGGCGGATTGGCCAGCACGATGTGGAAGCGCTCGCCGGGGTCGGCCGCCAGCGCGTCCATCCCCTTCACCGGCACGCTCTTCTCGGAGCCGATGCCGTGCAGCAGCAGATTCATCGCGCAGACGCGCGCCGTGGCCTGCACCAGCTCGTAGCCCACGAAAGCCTCTTCCTTCAGATGGCGCTTCTGGTCGCGCGTGAGATTCGGGCTGTGCGCGACGATGTGGTTGTACGCGGTGAACAGAAAGCCGCCCGTGCCGCAAGCCGGGTCGCACAGCGTCTCGCTTGGCCGGGGCGCGATGCAATCCACCATCGCCTGGATCAGCGCACGCGGCGTGAAGTACTGGCCGGCGCCACTCTTCGTGTCTTGCGCGTTCTTCTCCAGCAGGCCTTCGTAGGCGTCGCCCTTCACGTCCACGCCCAGCGCCGACCAGTTCTCGGCGTCGATCAGGTCCACGACGAGGCGGCGCAGCTTGGCCGGATCCTGGAATTTGTTCTGCGCCTTGCCGAAGATCAGGCCCAGCGTGCCCTTCTGCTGCGCCAGCGCTTCGAGCGCGTGGCGGTAGTGGTCGAACAGCTCGTCGCCATCCAGTGCCAGCAGCGAGGGCCAAGCCCACTTGGCGGGGATGATGCCCGGCTGGCGACCGTCAGCATTGAACGGCGGGCGGCTGCGCTCGTCGGCCATCTTCAGGAACAGCAGGTAGGTGAGCTGTTCGACGTAGTCGCCATAGCTCATGCCGTCGTCGCGCAGCACGTTGCAGTAGTTCCAGAGTTTCTGGACGAGGGTGGAGGCGTTCATGGCATAGGAATGGGGGCGAGCGCCTGGACCTTGGCCGCCACGATCTGGCAGGCTGCGAGCAGGTCGGTGACGATGCGCTCATCGATGTTCAGATCGCCCTCGTACTCGCCGAGGTTGCGCAGGTCGTGGCACTTGGACAGCACGCGCCACACCTCGGGGCCCAGCCCCAGCGTGTGCGGCAGCAGCTGAAAGACGATGTAGCGGTTGCTGGAGCGATAGCCGTGCCAGCG
>JANOLJ010000036.1:0-6238 GCA_031419715.1 Burkholderiales bacterium
GTGACCACCAGGTTGCGCATGCGGCGCCGGGCGCGGGCGCTCGCGCGTCTTGAAAGCCTCGGCGGTGCGGGGCACGGATGCGTTGGCGCGCGGGCGCGACGGCCGCGATGCCGGCGGGGCGCCTTCACCAGGCCGACCTGCCGCACGGAACGTCTTGATCTGCGGCTGCGGATTCTTCGGCTCCAGGCCACCGATCAGCGCCACCGGAATTGGCTGCGTCGTAAAACTCTGGATGCGACGCACCATGTCGCTGTCGTTGCGCTCGGCCAGCGTGACCGCCAGGCCATTGCGGCCAGCGCGGCCGGTGCGGCCGATGCGGTGCACATAGTCCTCGGCCTTCATCGGCATGCCGTAGTTGATGACGTGCGAGATGCTCGGCACATCGATGCCGCGGGCCGCCACGTCCGTGGCAACCAGCACCCGCAGGTGCTTCGAACGCAAGCCTTGCAGCACACGGTTGCGCCGCCCCTGCGGCATGCCGCCGTGCAGCGACGCGACCTTATGGCCCATGTCGGCCAGACGATCGGCGAGCCAGTCGGCGTCGCGCTGCGTGCTCGTGAAGACGAGCGCCTGCTCAACTTCGCGTTGCGTCAGGATGTGATCGAGCAGCGCGTTCTTGTGGTTGTGGTTGTCGGCCCAGTGCAGGCGCTGCTCGATGTTCACATGCGCCGTGGTGTGGGAAGCCACCGCGATGCGCTTCGGATCACGCAGCAAGTGCCGCGCCAGATTGCCGACGTTGCCGGCAAAGGTCGCGCTGTACATCATGGTCTGGCGCGCCGTCGGCAGGGCCGCCGCGATGGTGTTGATGTCGTCGATGAAGCCCAGGTCGAGCATGCGATCGGCTTCGTCGAGCACAAGCAGTTCGATGCTCGCCAGATCGCAGCGGCCGCTTTGCAGGTGGTCGAGCAGGCGGCCCGGGGTGGCGATGATGATGTCGGGCCCGGCGCGCAGCGCGGAAAGCTGCGCCGGATAGGGCACACCACCCACGACGGTGGCCACGCGCAGGTTCTTCACCATGCGGCCATAGGTGTCGGCGGCTTTGGCGACCTGCATCGCGAGTTCGCGCGTCGGCACGAGCACGAGAATGCGCGCGGCGCGGCGCGGCGCATCGCGGCTGTCGCGACGCGTCGGCGCGGCAGCCGCAGCGTCGGCCGGGCTCGGCGCGGTTGCCGTGCGTTGCACATGAAACGCCGCACGCGCGAGCAGCACGCGCTGAAGGGCGGGCAGGATGAACGACGCCGTCTTGCCGCTGCCCGTGGCAGACGACACCATCAGGTCAGCGCCCGCCAGCGCGGGCGGAATCGCTGCCTGCTGGACTTCAGTGGCGGTGTCATAGCCCGCGTTGGCAACAGCTTGCGTGAGGGCGCTTTCCAGGCCCATTTGATCGAAACTCATTTTGATTTTCCAAGGGAAACGCCCGTGCTTCGCTGGCGAATGCGCCAAACGCACGGGCAAGCCACCCGGTTCAGGGATGACTGGTGAATCGCCAGGGACAGATTCCGCAACAGGACCAAGAGTCAGGCCAACGGAACCGTCGATGCGACGGCATCACGCCAACCAGTCCCACTGTGGAAATCGATACGGCCGCGCGGTGTGCCCGCGGGAAGATTCGAAAAAGGGTCGGTGCGATGAACGAAAAGCCGCACTGACATGCGGCCGAGGCGGGATTCTATCTCAGGTCGATGATGACGTGCTGAGAAAGTGCTCTCGGTAGTAGGCGAGCTCGTCGATCGACTCATGAATGTCGGCCAGCGCGGTATGCGCCTGCGCCTTCTTGAAGCCCGCCAGGATCTGCGGCTTCCAGCGGCGCGCCAGCTCTTTCAAGGTGCTCACATCGACGTTGCGGTAATGGAAGAAGGCTTCGAGTGCGGGCATCGTGCGCGCCAGGAAACGCCGGTCCTGGCAGATGCTGTTGCCGCACATCGGCGAGGCGTTTTTCGGCACGTAGCGACGCAGGAACTCGATCACCTGCGCCTGCGCCTGCGCTTCGTCGGTCGTCGAGGCCTTGACGCGCTCCGTCAGGCCACTGCGGCCGTGCGTGCTCTTGTTCCAGGCGTCCATCGCATCGAGCACGGCGTCGCTTTGATGAATCACGAACACCGGGCCCTCGATGCGCTGCGTCATCTGCGCATCCGTCACGACGACGGCGATCTCGATGATGCGGTCGCTGTCGGGCAGCAGGCCGGTCATCTCCAGGTCGATCCAGACCAGGTTCTGGTCACTGTGGGCCAAGGCGGTTGCGTTCATCAAAATCCTCCGGTGCCGATTCTCGCAGGCACGCCGGGCGCCCGGGCAACCTACACTCCCGGGCATGGAATCCACGGCGTTGACGTTTGCCTTTGCCGCGGCCCTGATGGGCTCGCTGCTGGTGCGCTTTTACCTGGCGACGCGCCAGATGCGCCATGTCGCCACGCACCGCGGTGCCGTGCCGGGCGTGTTCGCCGCACAGGTCTCGCTCGAGGCACATCAACGCGCCGCCGACTACACCTTGGTCAAGGGCCGGTTGTCGCTGCTCGAAATCTCTATTGGCGGCGCGGTACTGTTGGGTTGGACGCTGTTGGGCGGCCTGGATGCGTTGAATGCCCTGCTCCTGCACACGGTGCAGCCGCAATGGGGCAACATGGCCTACCAACTCGCGCTGCTCAGTGCCTTTGGGCTCATCGGCGGCTTGATCGATCTGCCCTTCGACCTGTACCGAACGTTCGTCGTGGAGCAGTCTTTCGGCTTCAACCGCATGACGCTGCGCCTGTACTTGCTCGACATGGTCAAGGGCCTCGGGCTCGGCGCGCTGATCGGCCTGCCCATCGCCGCCATCATTTTGTGGCTGATGGGCGCGGCGGGCAGCGCCTGGTGGCTGTGGGCCTGGGGCGTGTGGGTCGTCTTCAACTTGCTCATCCTCGTGCTCTACCCAACGCTGATCGCGCCGCTGTTCAACAAGTTCATGCCTCTCACCGACGATGCGCTCAAGGCGCGCGTGCAGGCGCTGATGGCGAAGTGCGGCTTCTCCGCCAAGGGCCTGTTCGTGATGGACGGCAGCCGGCGCTCGGCCCATGCCAACGCCTATTTCACCGGGTTCGGCGCTGCCAAGCGCGTCGTCTTCTTCGACACGCTGCTGAGCAAGTTGACGCCAGGCGAAGTGGAGGCCGTGTTGGCGCACGAACTCGGCCACTTCAAGCACCGGCATGTGATCCAGCGCATGGTCGCGCTGTTCGGTTTCAGCGCCATCGGCTTCGCACTGTTGGGGTTGCTGTCGAACCAGACGTGGTTCTACACCGCACTCGGAGTTCAGCCGTCGCTGAGCGCGGCGAACGATGCGCTGGCACTGCTGCTGTTCATGCTCGTCGTGCCGGTCTTTGTTTTTTTCGTGTCACCGCTGATGGCGAGTCTGTCGCGGCGCCACGAGTTTCAGGCCGACGCCTACGCCTGCCGGCAGGCCAGCGGCGCCGATCTGGCGCAGGCACTGCTCAAACTGCATGAAGACAATGCCGCGACGCTGACACCCGACCCGCTGTACGTGAGGTTCTTTTACTCGCATCCGCCAGCGGCGCAACGCATCGCGGCGTTGGCCGCAGGCCCGCGTTGAGCGAAGCGCAGAAGCTTGACCTCGGCCTGGTGGTGGCCGCGCACGGCCGGCACTGCGTCGTCGAAGATGCGCATGGCGCGCGCCTCATCTGCCATACGCGCGGCAAGAAGAGCGACATCGTGGTGGGCGACCGCGTGCGCTGGCAACTCAGTGGTGACAGCGGTGTGATCGAGGGCGTCGAGCCGCGCCGCAATGTATTGACGCGCCAGGACGAATGGAAGACGAAGTCGTTCGCGGCGAACCTCGATCAATTGCTGGTGATCGTCGCCGCCGAGCCGGTGTTCAGCGAATCGCAACTGGCCCGTGCGCTGATCGCCGCCGAGGACGCCGCCATCCCCGTGCGCATCTTGCTCAACAAGGCCGACCTGGCCAGCGTTGCCGCGGCGCGCGCGCGCCTCGCGCCTTATGTGGCGATGGGCATCGAAGTTCATGAAGTCGCACTCAAGGCGCAGCCGACGCAGGCCCGCGCGCTGCTTGAACCCTTGCTGATCGACAAGGCAAGCCTGGCCATCGGCCCGAGCGGCGCCGGCAAGAGCACCCTGATCAACCTGCTCGCGCCGCACGCGAAGGCGCAGGTCGGAGAAATCTCGATCGCCCTGAACGCCGGGCGCCACACGACGACGGCCACGCATTGGTACTGGCTGACCGAGCAGCGCCGCACCGCGCTCATCGACTCGCCCGGGTTTCAGGAGTTCGGCATGCGGCAAATCGATGCGCAGCAGCTCGCCGCGTTGATGCCGGACCTGCGCTCGCACACCGGTGGCTGCAGGTTCTACAACTGCACGCACCTGCATGAGCCGGGTTGCGCGGTGCGCGATGCCTTGCAGCGCGGCGAGGTCCATGAATCGCGCTACCGCATCTATGTCGAAATTCTCGGGGAGCTGGTGCGGCGCTGAGACCCCGCCCCGGCCGCGCGTTCAGTCAACCGACGAGCTTGGCAATCGACAGCAGCGCGAGCAGCAGCATCCACAGCACGACCGAGCGCCACACCAGGCCCACGAGACTGCGCAGGTGCCCGATTTGCGGCGGCGCACCCGCCGTGGACCCTGCGGCGGCGTGAGACTCAAGCTCCGCGTCACCATCGGCGAGCGATGCGCCGCCCGGATCAGCCGAGGGCGGCGCCGCCCCGCCGAGCCGTACCCCCACGGCCCCTGCCGCGGCGGCAAGAATGACGCCTTCGTTCGTTGCGCCCCAAAGCGCGGCGTGGTGGCGCATGCCATTCACCGCCTCTTCGAAATTGCCGACGATGGCGAAGCCACCGGCCGTGAGGCGCGCCGGGACATGATCGATGACATTGAAGCACTGCGCCGCGATCTGCATCAGGCGATCTTCCTGCGCCAGACCGGCGCGCCTGGCACGCACTGCCCAGTGGCGGCTGGCGAATTCGGCGAGCCGGTACAGCACCGCGCCAGCGGGCCCGCAACCCAACGCCGACAACAGCACGAACCAGAAGAACACGCCGAATACATGGCGGTGCGCGGCGAGCAATGCGTGTTCGATCGTGTGGCGCAGCAACTCGTCACGCGGCAGATCGCTCGCGTCCAAGCCGCGCCATTCCTGGAGCAGGCTGCGCGCGCGCAACTCTTCGCCACGCTCCAGCGCCTGCTGGATGTCGGTGAAAAAGTGGCTGAACTGGCGAAAGCCCAGCGTGAGGTAGAGCACCGCCACGTCCCACGCGAGCGCGAAGACGAAGCCGAGTTCGCCCAGCAACGCATGCATCGCCCACGCGAGCAGCGCCGGCACTGGCACGGTGATCACCCAGACGACCACGGCATGGTGGTCGCGCCCCGCGTTGAAGTTGTGGCCGGCCCAGCGCATCCATGCCGTCATCGCGCCATGCACCGCATTGCGGCTCGGCAGGGGCTTGAGCTGTTCGATGAACAGCGCCAGGGCAACGGCAAGGAAACTCATGTCGTTCGATGATATCGGGCGCGTTCCTCGCCCTGGCTTCGTTCAAGCGCTGAAGAATCGGTAGAGGTTGCGCAGCATCGACGCTGTCGCTCCCCAGATGAAATAGCGCCGCGGTTGGCCGTTGCCATCCAGACCGCTCCACGGCATCGACAGAAACTCGCGGCTCGCCCCAGCCACCTCCACCACGTGGCGCCGATGATTGCCCGGGTCCATCAAGTGACTGAGCGGCACCTCGAACACTTCAGCCACTTCGTTCGGGTCGGGTTGCAGCGCAAAGCCCGGGCGCACCAGCGCAACGACCGGCGTGACGACGAATCCCGTGCCGGTGGTGTATTCGGGCAGGCGGCCCAGTACGTCGACATGGGTGGCGAGCAGTCCGATTTCTTCTTGCGCCTCGCGCAGCGCGGTGGCGGTGGCGTCAAAGTCCGAGGGCTCGACCCGGCCACCGGGAAAGCTGATCTGGCCCGGGTGGTCACTCAAGTGTTCGGTGCGCTGCGTCAGCAACACGGTCAGCGTGTCGCGCAACACCAGCGGCACGAGCACCGACGCGGCGGTCGGCAAGCGATTGCCGAAGCGCTTCTCGATCAATGTCTCAGGCACCCAGATGGGCGGCTGCGCAAAGCGCCTGCGCACCGCAGCGGCCGACAACTCGTCGGCCAAGACCGCCGGCCCGTTGCGGGGGGTGGCGACGACAGGCAAAGCGTGGGGGGGGTAATTAATGGGAGGGTTTTGTTTTTTAGGGCC
>JANOLJ010000037.1:0-7498 GCA_031419715.1 Burkholderiales bacterium
CATCATGGTTCCCAATCACACCACCTCGGAGCAGCACGCCATGAAGCTTGTCATCGCCCAGATGAAACACGAGACGAACACCTACTCGCCGGTGCCCACGCCGTTGTCTCGTTTTGCCACTGGCGCCGGCGTGCCGCCCGAAGGCGACGCCGCCATCGCGGCCTACCGTGGCACGGGCTCGGCGCTGGCCGCCTTCATCGAGCTGGCGGACGCCGCAGGCGCCGAAGTGGTGATTCCGATCGCCGCCAACGCCTGGCCGAGCGGCCCGGTGGAAGACGCGGCGTTCGAGCACATCGCGGGGAGCATCTGCGACGCCGTCACCCAGGGCTGCGACGCAGTGCTGCTCGACTTGCACGGCGCGATGGTGACGCAAACGTTTGATGACGGCGAAGGCGAATTGCTGCGCCGCATTCGCGCCATCGCGCCCGACGTGCCGATCGGCGTGGCGCTGGACATGCACACGAACCTGTACGACGCGATCGGCCAGCACGCGACGGCCATCGCCGGCTACCAGACCTATCCGCACATCGACATGTATGAAACCGGCATGCGCGCCGGCCGCGCGATCCTGGCGCTACTCGCCGGCCGGGCCCGCCCGACGATGGCCTTCGGCCGCAAGCCGATGCTGCCGCATGTGATGCGCCAGGGCACGGACGACTCGCCGAACCGCGAGTTGCAGGCGCGCTGCCGCGAGATGGAAGCCAAGGGTGCCTTGTGCGCCAGCGTTTTCGTCGGCTTTCCTAACGCCGACATCGAGTATGCCGGCTTGTCGGCCGTGGTGGTGACGAACGGCGACGCCGGCCTGGCGCGGCGCTGGTGCGACGAGTTGCTCGCGTTGGCCTGGGAGCAGCGCGCCAAGTTCGTCTACAAAATCGAAGCGTTGCCGGCCTCGATGGCGCGCGCCGCTGGCCTGGCCGCGGCTACACCGGCTGGCAGCGGGCCCATCATCTTGCTCGACCACAGCGACAACTGCGCGTCGGGCGGAACGATGGACGTCATGGGCGTGCTCGGCGCCATCCTCGACGCGGGGCTGGAAGACGTGGCCGCGTTCGCGGTCTTCGACCCGGCGGCAGTGCAAGAGTTGATCGCCGCCGGGGTAGGCGCCGAAGTCACACTGTCGCTCGGCGGCAAGCTCGACATGCCGGCGATAGGGCTCAAAGGCGCGCCGCGCGATGTGACCGGCCGCGTGCGCCTGATCAGCGACGGGCGCTACCGCAATCGCGGCCCGATGGGGCGCGGTGAGCTGAATGACATGGGGCCGAGCGTCGTGTTCGACACCGGCCGCGTGCAGATCGTCATCATCTCCAGCCATGTCGAACCGCACGACCTGGCGGCGTTCACTGCGGTGGGCATCGCGCCCGAAACCAAACGCTTCGTCATGCTGAAAAGCCGCATCCACTGGCGTGCCGGGCTGAAGAAGCTCGCGCACGGCGTCGTGGAATGCGCCGGCACGGGCGTGTGCACGTCCGACTATGCGGCGCTGAACTTCAAGCGCGTGCGCCGGCCGATTTATCCGCTGGATTCGATGTGACGAAGTCGCCGTGACCTTACCTGCAAGGTAATCGACACGATTCAGCAGCGCGGCGACATTGGGTGCAGCAACTCGCACCCAAAGCTCAACTCCCGGAGATTCGCCATGCACACCGTCACGCCCTCGGTCCTGTTGACACGCGCCTTGCTCGCCGACGCTGCCGTCAGCGCCTGCGCTGGCGTGCTGCAGCTCACCAACACCGAGCGTCTGGTCGCGGCGCTCGAGTTGCCGCGGCTGTTGCTCATCGGTACCGGCGAGTTCATGCTCGTCTACGCCGCCGCTCTGGTGTGGATGGCGACGCGCGCGCGCCTGTGGTCCGCAGTCGTCAAGTTCATCGTGCTGGGCAATCTGGCCTGGGCTGGGGCGAGCTTGGGGTTGCTGTTCACCGGCGTCTTGTCGCCGAGCCCGCTGGGGGTGGCCATCGTGCTGGCGCAGGCTGGCGCGGTGGTGCTGCTCGCGGGCCTGGAATGGGCCGGTCTGCGCGCGTCGGCGCCCAGTGCTGCGCCAGGGGTGGCGCCAGCCACGCCACATGAGGTGGGGCGATGACCGCCACCGACATCCTGCCGCTCGCCGCAGCGGTGTTGATCGGCCTGAGCGCGATGGGCTCATGCATCGGCATCGGCATCATTGGCTCGAAGTTCATGGAGTCGGCAGCGCGCCAACCGGAGATGATTCCGGAGCTGCAGACCAAGTTCTTCATGCTGGTGGGCGTGGCCGACGGCGCGTTCATCATCGCCACCGGCATCGCGCTGTGGTTCGTCACGGTGAATCCGTTCAAGTCTTGAGGCACAGTCGAGGGCAAGGCCGGTCTGCGCGCTGGTCTGATTCCCGGACATCAGGATAGCGATGCACACAGCCCAGACGAGCAACGCACCTTCAAAGCGAACTCAATTCGGCGAACACTTGCGCCACTGGCGGCAGCACCGACGCCTCAGCCAGCTTGATCTCTCGGCGCAGGCCGACATCTCGACGCGGCACCTGAGCTTCGTCGAGACCGGCCGCTCGGCTCCCAGCCGCGAAGTCGTGCTGCGCCTGTCCGACCGGCTGGAGATTCCATTGCGCGAGCGCAATGCGATGCTGATGGCCGCCGGTTACGCGCCGATGTACCGCGAACGCGCGCTTGACGACCCGGCAATGGCGGCGGCGCGCCAGGCCATCGATCTGGTGCTCGCGAGCCACGAACCTTCGCCAGCCCTGGCGGTGGACCGGCACTGGAACATGGTGGCGCACAACCGCATCGTGCCGCGACTGCTGGCGGACATCGACGCAGCGCGGTTGCAGCCGCCGATCAATGTGCTGCGCTTGAGCCTGCACCCGAACGGCCTGGCGCCGCGCATCCTGAACCTCGGGCAGTGGCGTGCCCACTTGTTCGACCGCCTGCGCCAGCAGGTGCGCGCCAGCGGCGACGCCGTCCTCGCCGCCTTGTGCGACGAGTTGCTCGCCTACACGGTGCCAGCGGGCCTCGACGATCTGCGGCTCGCCGGTGAGCTGGTCGGTGTCGTCGTTCCCTTGCGGCTGAAGACCTCATTCGGCGTGATGAACTTCATCAGCACGACGACGATTTTCGGAACGCCCGTGGACGTGACGCTGCAGGAGCTGGCGATCGAGACGCTGTTCGCGGCGGATGAAGCGACGGCTGCGCTGCTGCGCGGCTTGGCGTAGCGCGATCGAGCCGCGCGACCCGACGTCCTTCCAGGCCGGAAGACGGCAACCCCCGGCGCCCTGAACCTTCAGGGTCTGCACGCGCGTGCTTGGACGATGCGCGGCAAGAGATTGCCGCCTTGGAGACCACCATGCCCCGAGCAGCCTTCGCACTTTCCGTTCCCGACGTGAGCGCGTTCGCGCGCGCGCTCGGCCGATCGCTCGCCGAGCGCCAACGCGCGCAAGACGCTGGCCCAGTTCGACGACCAGGGCCGGCTGCTGCGCTGGCCAGTGAAGTTTTCGGTGCAGCGCCTGGTGATGTGGACGCTGCGGACGCGCTTCGACACGAAGCGCGTCTACACCGAGAAGGAAGTCAACGCCGTGCTGAAGCAGGCGAATCACTTCGGCGACCACGTCACGCTGCGCCGCGAACTCATCAACCACCGGCTGATGCAGCGTAAGAGCGATTGCAGCGAGTACCGCAAGCTCGCGGCGCGGCCCGATGACGAGACGCGCGCGCTGATCGCGGCGTGGCGCAAGCTGCACACGTAAGGTGCGCGCCAGCGTCGGCGCAGGCCTGGCTGCCCGGGCGACGAGTTGCCTTCAAATCCGCGGCAATTCGTCAACCCAAGGATTGAACAACGGGACGCGTGCCAACTCATAGTCAGCGGTGTCGCGCGTCACGACCGTCAACCCGTGGTGCAGGGCAGTTGCCGCAATCACCAGGTCGGGTTGCGCAAACGTGTGCCCCACCTTGCGCCTCTCCTCCACAAGCAGGCGCCACTTGAACATCACATCCTCGGAAACTTCGAGCACACGCTGGCCGAACATCGGCCGCACCTTGTGCGCCAACCAGTCATTCAACTCAGCGCGGCGGACGGGCTCGCCGACAGCTTCGATGCCGTAGCGGATCTCGGCAAATGTCACCGTGCTGACGAACAATTCCTCCAGCGCTTGACTGGCGACGAACGCGCGCACCCGCGCGTTGGGGCGCAGCCGGCGCAGTTCCGAAATGACATTGGTATCCAACAGCCAGCCACTCACAGCTTGACGCTCCGCACCGGCATGGACATGCGACGCGGCTCGATGTCGACCTTGCGATGCGGCGACGCCTGCAAAGCGTCGATCAGCATCTGCCCGGTGCTCCGGCCTTTCAAGCGGTGAAACTCGTCCGAGTCGATGACCACGACAGCATCGCGCCCGTGCAGCGTGACGTGCTGCGGCCCGTCACTGTGCGCCAAGCGCACGAGTTCACTGAAACGCGCCTTCGCGTCTTGCAGGCGCCAACGGCCGCGTTGCGGCTGGGCGGGTGCGGTGGTCCGCTCCGGAGCTTTTCTGGTCATGCTGACCAGATTAGCACGGCGTGAGGCTCGAAGCAAGGCGAAACATGCGCACGCGGTTCATGCCGTTGTCGCGCGGAAGGCCGCCTGAACGGCGCGTACCAGCGAAGGTTGCAGGGTGCCCAGTTTCAGTGTCTGCCCATGCGGTGCAGCCGGCAGCACGGAGAACCACTCGGTCGTGTACGGAAGATCCTGGGCGTGTTTCAGGTCGAACTTCGTGTCGTAGCTGAGACCGGCAGCCTCGAAGGCGGCTGGATTGCGGTCGGCGCCAACAGCAATGGCCACCATATGGCTTGCAATGCCATATCCGCATGGCACAATTCACCCTATGGCGGATGCTGCGCTGATCCTTCGTACGCGCGATGCTTACGCGGGCGGTGCGATCGAAATCGTGGTGTGGGCGGTACCAACGCCCGTGCCGCCGTCGGATCATGGATTCAAGTACCGCCTTGTGTTTGTGCGCGATGGTGTGCGCATCGTGGGCTACGACAACGAGCGCGGCAAGGGCGATCATCGGCACGTCGGTGCCACGGAGAAGCCCTACAAGTTCGTCAGCGTGCCGGCCCTGCTGGCGGATTTCATGCGCGATGTGGAGGCCTCGATATGAGCAAGCTGCCGACTACCCTGCCCGCTAAGGCGGTACTCCATGTGAGCGTTGGCCAGCCTGCCACCAATAGCTTGGCACGCGCTCGCATCGCGATGGAAGCTTTGCAGCGAGGCAAGACGCCCAAGCCTCATTTCGGGGTTGGTTTCGCGGAAGTCGGGCAAATGCTTGCGGTGTTCACGCCGAAGCGGTGGGAGTTGATCGCACAGCTGCGTGAGACGGGGCCGCTGACTATCGCGGAACTGGCACGCAAGCTGGATCGTGACTACAAGAACGTGCATGCGGATGTGGCCGCGCTTTCGGAGTGGATTGCCGTGCAGCGCACGGAAGACGGCCGGGTCCATGTGCCTTGGTCCGAGATCGTCGTGGACATGAAGCTTCCGAATCGTCTGGTGGCGTAACAACACGGAATGACGGCGCTCGGCGTGCGGCCGGCGGGGCCGATAAGAGGCCGACTACGCCGGGCGAGACAAACCGAGATGTCGGGTCCAGCGCGGGACCCGGACAGATCGTCAGGCCGGAACTATGTCCACCGGCTTGATTTTCTCCAGCACCGCCTTCGCGATTGCGCGCTCGACGAGCCAGCGCTGGTGGCGGCCGCCAGGCCATCGACCTGGTGCTCACGAGCCACGCGCCCTCGCCCGCCCTGGCGGTGGGCTGGCAGCTCGCCGGCGAGCTGGCCGGCGTGGCGTTCCGCTGCGCCTCAAGACATCGTTCGGCGAGATGAGCTTCATCAGCACGACGACGCTTTTCGGCACACCGGTGGATGTAACGCTGCGGGAGCTGGCGATCGAGACGTTGTTTGCGGCGGAAGCTTGCGCCCCTCCTCGACCAGCAGGCGCCACTTGAACATCACATCTTCCGAAACCTCGAAGTACGCGCCGGTCGAACATCGCCCGCACCTTGTGCTCCGCGCATTGGGGTGCTGCCGGCGCAGTTCCGAAATGACATTGGTGTCGCGCAGCCAGCCGTTCACAGCTTGACGGCCCGCACCGGAATTGGCGCGCGACGCGGCTCGACATCGACCTTGCGCTGCGGCGACGCCTGCAGTGCGTCGATCAGCATCTGCCCGGTGCGCCTGCCTTTCAGGCGCTGAAACTCGTCGGAGTCGATGACAACGACAGCGTCGCGACCGTGAAGCGTGACGTGCTGCGGCCCGTCGCTATGCGCCAGGCGAACGAGTTCACTGAAGCGCGCCTTCGCGTCTTGAAGGCGCCAACGGCCGCGCTGTGCAGGCACAGCGACCCGCTTCGATGCTTTTCTGGTCATGCTGAGCGGATGATTTAAGCGCCGTCATTGCGCCACGTAGCTGGATCACGCCGACGCCGCCTGCGTCAGCGGGACGCTCTCCAGGTACACCGAGTCCGGGTCGAGGTCGATGCCCCCGGGCCAGCTCACCGTCCCGTGGTCGGCCTGGACCAGTGCAAAGAATCCCGGTTCACGCAGCCGATCGAACACGGGGTAGGCCAGGTAGGGGCTCACGTCCATGCGGCGTTGCTCGCCATTGTTGAAGTGCAGCAGCAAGGCCTGGCCCTCGCCCGGGGTGACAGCGGTGACTCGCGGGTTCATGGTGGGTTGCCTCTCACTTCAATGGGTCGGTGCTGGCGGGTGTCCAATCAGTACAGGTAAATCAAAACACTGTAGAAGCTGCTGATGAGGGGCATGGCCGGCTCGGCTGGCTGCGCGCCCCTATTGTCGCGCCAGTGCAGCGAGCGATTCCGTCGCGGCCGCAGGCGCACGCGTCTCGTGAATGCGGCGGTTCGAGGGCGGCGGTCACGCACTGGCTTCATCCATGCCGCAGCGGAATCAGATCACATCTGTAGACTGCGGGCATGCAGGCTCTCACACTCTCCCCCGACGTGCTCAAGTGGGCGGCAAACCAAGCGGGCGAAAGCCTGGAGTCGCTCGCGCAGGTCGTGGTGAAGCGTGAACGGGACCGCGCTGGGATTCTCGTGGGCAGGCTGACTTCGCCGCAGGCGGAGAAGGTGGCAAAGCTAACCGGAGTACCGTTTGGTCTTCTGTTTCTGAAGAAGCCTCCGGTGATCGAGCGGCCGACAATCCCTGACCTTCGTCAGACCACCGAACCCGCGCCCCTCAGCAGGGACTTCCGCGAGGTGTTTGAAGACACCTTGCGAAAGCAGCAGTGGTACCTCGATCGGTTACGTGAACTTGGTGCCAGACCGCTCGGTTTCGTGGGCAAGTTCCCCGCGCAAGAGCGTGTAAAGAGTGAGGACATTGCCAGCGACATCGTGTCCGTGCTCGGCATCTCGCCTGCACTGCGAATCGCGGCCAAGTCGACCGACGAGTACTTTTCCCTGATCGCCGGCAAAGCTGAAGCCGCCGGTGTACTCGTCATGAAGAGTGGCATTGTCAAATCGAACA
>JANOLJ010000038.1:0-15262 GCA_031419715.1 Burkholderiales bacterium
GAGAAGGCCGACATGAATTCCCCAGCCACTGCCAGCGATACCTGGTATGCGCACCCCGTCGACAAGACCAGCCAGACCGACGACGAACGCATCAAGGACATCACCGTGCTGCCTCCTCCCGAACACCTGATCCGCTTCTTCCCGATCGCCGGGTCGGCGGCAGAGCGGCTCATTGGGCAGACCCGAGAGGCTGTCCGGCAGATCATGAAGCGCAAAGACGATCGCCTGCTCGTCATCATTGGCCCGTGCTCGATCCACGACCCAGCCGCGGCGCTCGACTATGCGCGCCGCCTGGTGGTTCAGCGCGCGCGTTATGCGGACACGTTGGAGATCGTGATGCGGGTTTACTTCGAGAAGCCGCGCACGACGGTGGGCTGGAAAGGCCTGATCAACGATCCCTACCTGGACGAGAGCTATCGCATCGACGAGGGCCTGCGAATCGCCCGGCAGTTGCTGGTTGAGATCAACCGCCTCGGGCTGCCGGCGGGAAGCGAATTTCTCGACGTCATTTCGCCGCAGTACCTCGGCGACCTGATTGCCTGGGGTGCGATAGGCGCGCGCACGACCGAGAGCCAGGTTCATCGCGAGTTGGCCTCGGGACTGTCTGCGCCCATCGGCTTCAAGAACGGTACCGACGGCAACATTCGTATCGCGATCGACGCGATCCAGGCGGCGGCGCGGCCGCATCACTTCTTGTCGGTGCACAAGAACGGCCAGGTGGCCATAGTCGAGACCAAGGGCAACAAGGATTGCCATGTGATCTTGCGCGGTGGCAAGGCACCCAACTACGATGCCGCGCACGTCGCCGCAGCATGCAAGGAAATCGAGGCGGCCAAGCTCGACTGCACGCTGATGATCGATTGCAGCCATGCGAACAGCAGCAAGCAGCATGAGCGGCAAGTTGACGTGGCGCGCGATGTCGCGGCGCAATTGCGCTCAGGCGCGGACTGCATTTTTGGCGTGATGGTCGAGAGCCACCTGGTCTCTGGCGCGCAGAAGTTCAACGCGGGCAAGGACGACCCCGCGAAACTCGAATACGGCCGAAGCATCACCGACGCCTGTCTGGGGTGGGACGACTCGCTTGAGGTGCTGGAAGTGCTTCACTCAGCCGTCAAAGCGCGGCGGCGCTGACCCGGCGCCATGCAACAACGTGTAAGGCGCTGTCATAAGCGGTAAGGCGCGTGAAGCGGCGCAAGGCCGGCGTGCACAGCCCGCACGGATGGGGTTCAATGGCTCATCGCTCGCCGAGCCGATTGGAGAATATCCATCATGAGCCGAGTATTCGACGCCCTACGCGACGCCCTACGAAACGCCCTACGAAACGCACTGCTGGCGGTCACTGCTTCCCTGGTCGCCGCGCCGCTTGCCGCACAGACAATGTTGAGCCCATCGGAAGGGTTGTCCGCTTGGGACAGGGTCGTGATGGAAGCCACATTCAGCAAGGCGGACCTCAATGATGACGGGCTGTTGACGAGAAGCGAGGCGCAACGCCTGGCTGCGTTTTCCGAGCGCTTCGATGCCTTGGATGTCAACCGTGACAGCAGTCTGGACCTGGAAGAGTTCGCGGCCGGCTTTGCACTGGCTCACTGACGCCCGTCACTTGGCTGAATCTCAGCCGCCTTCGCGGGCCAGGCGCTCGCTTTTCCAGTAAACGTCGTCGCCCCCGAGGCCATCCAGATTGGCCCGATTCAGCGATCGGGCCAACACGAACAGCAAATCGCTGAGGCGGTTCAAATACTGGCGCGGTTCGGCGCGAAGCATGTCGACCGCACCAAGCGCGACCACAGCGCGTTCGGCGCGACGCGCAACGCTTCGTGCCACATGTGCCAGGGCCGCACTGCGCGTGCCTGCGGGCAGGATGAACTCCTTCAGCCTCGGCAGCGTGGCGTTGTATTGGGCTAGCGCGTCGTCGAGGCTGACCACGGCGGACGTTCTGAGCAACTCGAAGCCCGGTATCGACAACTCTCCGCCGAGATTGAAGAGCTCGTGCTGCACGACAACGAGCAACTCCCGCACATCCGTTGGCAAGGGTTCGGCGAGCAGCGCGCCAAGGTGCGAGTTGAGCTCGTCGACTTCACCCATGGCGCACACGCGCAGGTGGTCTTTCGCGACCCTTGAGCCATCGCCAAGCCCCGTGGTGCCGTCGTCTCCGGTGCGTGTCGCGATTTGCGTCAGGCGATTGGCCATGCGCGCAATGGTAAGCCCTGGCGAGGGCTGAATAGAATCCACCGTCTGTGTGCCAGGTCGGCGCACCGGAGATCCGATCATGAATGCTCCCTTGCCGAACCACGCGATTCCGTACTTTGAACGCCGGACCGTGCCCAAGGCCATGCTCGACTTGCTGGTTCAGCGTTTCGCGGGGCGTTGCTCGACGTCGCGCGCGGTATGCGAGCAACATGGGCGTGACGAGTCCCCGTTCGAAGTCACCCCGCCGGACGCGGTGGTGTTCGCCGAAAGCACGGAAGACGTGGCGTTTGTCGTCAAGCTGGCGAGCGAGTATGCAGTCCCCGTCATTCCCTTCGGCGTGGGTTCATCGCTTGAAGGTCATCTGCTGGCGGTGCAGGGCGGTGTCAGCATCGACTTGAGTCGAATGAACAAAATCGTTGCGGTGCATGCCGAAGACCTGACCGTCACCGTGCAGGCGGGGGTGACGCGCACCCAACTGAATCGGGAGATCAAGGACACGGGCCTGTTCTTCCCGATCGATCCCGGTGCTGACGCCACGCTGGGCGGCATGGCGGCGACCCGCGCAAGCGGCACGAACGCGGTGCGCTACGGAACGATGCGGGAAAACGTACTGGCGCTGACGGTGGTGACGGCCAATGGCGACATCATTCGAACCGGCACGCGGGCCAGAAAATCAAGCGCCGGCTACGACCTGACGCGCTTGATGGTGGGCAGTGAAGGAACGTTGGGTGTGATGACGGAGATCACAGTGCGCCTGTATCCGCTGCCCGAAGCGGTGTTGGCAGCGGTTTGCCACTTCCCGGACGTGGGCGCGGCGGTCAACACGACGATCCAACTGATTCAACTGGGTATTCCCATTGCGCGCTGCGAGTTGCTCGATGCCAATGCGATCCGCGCCGTCAACGCGCACGACAAGCTCAAGCTGCTTGAGCAACCCATGCTGCTGATGGAATTTCACGGCAGCACGGCGAGCGTGAAAGAGCAGGCCGAGGCCGTTCAGGAAATCGCGCGTGAGTTTGGTGGCGAGCAATTTCAATGGGCCACCACCCCCGAAGAACGGACCCGACTGTGGACGGCGCGGCATCACGCCTACTTCGCCGGCATGCAAATTCGGCCGGGTTGCCGCACCGTGACCACCGACACCTGCGTGCCCATATCGCGCCTGGCCGAATGCGTGACGTTGGCGCTGGACGAAGCGCATCGAGCCGGCGTGACGCACTACACCGTCGGGCATGTGGGTGACGGCAACTTCCATGTGGCCTATCTGGTAGACCCGGCGGTGCCCAGCGAACGCGACGCCGCAGAAGCGCTGAATGACGCCGTCGTGCACCGCGCGCTGCGCCTGCAGGGCACCTGCACCGGCGAGCATGGCGTGGGGCTGCACAAGCAAGGATTCCTGGTCGACGAGGCTGGCGAAATGGCGGTCGAGATGATGCGCACGATCAAGCGCGCTCTCGACCCGAAGAACATCATGAACCCGGGAAAGATTTTCTCTCTGTAGATCACGGCCGTGGTCGGTCTGGCCGGGGCCAGGCTTGAAAACGCACACCCATGCCCCCAAGTGGCATGCCTCGCCACGCGCCCGTCAACCCCCCCCCACGAATTGACCATGAACAAGCAGACCCTCTCGTTTCAGGCCGAGGTCAAGCAGATCCTGCACCTCGTCACGCACTCGCTGTACTCGAACAAGGAGATTTTTCTTCGCGAACTGATCTCCAATGCATCGGACGCCTGCGACAAGTTGCGCTTCGAGGCGCTGAACAACGCCGCCTTGTACGAAGACGGGCCGACGCTTGAGGTGCGAGTCAGCTTCGATGCGCCGGCGCGCACGATCACGATTCATGACAATGGCATCGGGTTGTCGCAAGACGAAGCGATTGCCAACCTGGGGACGATCGCCAAGAGCGGAACCCGCGAATTCATGGCCTCGCTTGAGGGCGACAAAAGGAAAGACGCGCAATTGATCGGTCAGTTTGGCGTGGGCTTTTACAGCGGCTTCATCGTTGCCGACAGAATCGTCGTTGAATCGCGCCGTGCGGGGCTGAAGGCGCACGAAGGGGTGCGCTGGAGCTCCGCTGGCGACGGTGACTTTGAGGTCGAAGCGATCGAGCGTACGCAGCGCGGTACGAGCGTCACCTTGCACATGCGTACCGATGAGGACGAATTCCTCAGCGGTTGGAAGCTCAAATCCATCATCGGCAAGTACTCTGACCACATCTCACTGCCCATCCTGATGCAAAAGGAGGAGTGGGACGCGGATGCGAAGCAACAGGTGCTGCGCGACGAATGGGCGCCTGTGAACAAGGCCGCGGCCCTGTGGACACGCAGCAAGAGCGACATCACGCCCGAGCAGTATCAGGAGTTCTACAAGCAGATCAGCTACGACACCGAAGCACCGCTGGCGTACACGCACAACCGGGTGGAAGGGCGCAGCGAGTACACCCAGCTCCTCTACGTGCCCTCAAAGGCACCGTTCGACCTGTGGAATCGTGACAAACGCGGCGGCGTGAAACTCTACGTCAAGCGCGTTTTCATCATGGACGACGCCGAGGCGCTGATGCCCGTTTATCTGCGCTTCGTGAAAGGCGTGATCGACAGCTCCGACCTGCCCTTGAACGTGTCCCGAGAGTTGCTGCAAGAAAGCCGCGACGTCAAAGCGATACGCGAAGGCTCGACCAAGCGCGTGCTGGGAATGTTGGAGGCCTTGGCGGACCACGAGGACGTGGCTGAGAAGGCCAAGTATGCGGCGTTCTGGAAAGACTTCGGCGCCGTCCTGAAGGAAGGCGTCGGCGAGGACCATGCCAACCGCGAGCGCCTCGCCAAGCTCTTTCGCTTCGCGTCGACGCAGGTGGATGAAGGCGTTTCGTTCGCTGATTACGTGGGGCGAATGAAAGAAGGCCAGGAGGCGATCTACGTGATCGCGGCGGACAGTCTGGCCGCGGCCAAGAGCAGCCCGCAACTTGAGATTTTCAAGAAGAAGGGAATCGAGGTTCTTCTCTTGACCGATCGCGTCGATGAGTGGATGCTCAGCCACCTCTATGAATTCGACGGCCATGCGCTGCAAAGCGTGGCCAAGGGCGCGGTCGATCTGGGCAAGCTGCAAGACGAGGCGGAGAAGAAGCAGGCAGAAGAAGCTTCAGCGGCGATCAAGCCTCTTCTGGAGCGCCTGAAAGCGACGCTCAAGGATCGCGCCAAGGACGTTCGCGTGACGACACGGCTCGTCGATTCCCCGGCGTGCCTGGTCGTCGAAGAAGGCGACATGAGTGCGCATCTGGCTCGCATACTCAAGCAGGCCGGCCAGGATGCACCGAAGGCGCAGCCGATTCTTGAGATCAACGCGGACCACGCGCTGGTCAAGCGCCTGGAAGGCAGCGAAAGGTTCGATGACCTTGCGCACATTCTTTTCGATCAGGCGCTGCTCGCCGAGGGCGGGCACCTCGACGACCCGGCAGCTTACGTGCGCCGGGTGAACTCCCTCCTGCTGGCGTGAAGTCGGCTCAGGGCACGCGGATCGGCGCCGCTGCCATCACCGCGAGCTGTTCGCGCAGGTTCGCGGCCTGTCCTTGCCAATAGGCGGGCTCGGAAAACCACGGAAACGCGCGTGGGAAAGCCGGATCGGACCAGCGCTGCGCGATCCATGCACTGTGCCGCAACATGCGCAAGGTGCGCAGCGGCTCGAGCAGCCCGAGTTCACGCTGGTCGAAGTCCATGAATCGCCGGTAGCCCTCAAGCACCGCCGCGATCTGTGAGCACATCGAGTCGTGATCGCCGGACAGCAGCATCCACAGGTCCTGGACTGCGGGTCCGTTGCAGGCGTCGTCAAAATCGACGAACTGCGGGCCGTTCGCTGACCACAAAACGTTGCCGAGATGGCAGTCACCGTGCAGTCGCAACTCTTGACGTGGGCCAAGCGCGGAGAACACCGCGGCGGCTGCGGCCAGCGTGGCGTCAGCGGCGGCGCGCCAGGAATCGACGGCCTCAGGCGGTATGCTGGCGGCGCTCAGCAACCAGTCGCGACTGGCCGTGCCCAAGGTATCGATGTCCAGGCGTTGGCGAAACGCGAAGGTCGATTTCAGACCCACGGCGTGAATACGGCCGATCGCGCTACCCATGCGCTTCAAAGTTTCGTTGTCACCGAGTTCAGGTGCGCGCCCAGACAGCCGCTCAGCGACGCTGAACCGATACGGCCCGTGCGGCGAGTCGAACTCGGCCAGCGTCGGCGCGATCAAGCGGCAGTTCGCCGCGGCATTGGCCGACCCATCGACCTCGACGGATAGCGCGGCTGCGACCGGAAGTTCGCTGCGCGCCAACTGCGCGACAAAGTCGTGCTCTTCGAGGATCTGGGCGTCGCTCCACCGACCCGGCCGGTAGAACTTGGCGACCACCACTCGCCCGCCATCGAGAAACACTTGGTAGACGCGGTTCTCGTAGGAATTGAGCTGAATCAGGCGACCGTCGCCGGGCAAACCAACACTGGTCAGCGCATCCAGCACGCAGTCTGGCTCTAGCCCGGAGAACGGCGCAAGCTGAGGCGAATTTTCGGTGTGCAACATCCGGCGATGCTACGCCCACACCTATGTCGGCGGCATACCGAAGAGCGATCAGTGGTGAGTCGGCCGGTTCGCAGGCGGGGAGTCGACCACAACACCAGCGATGTCATCGTCCTCACCGGTGCCGCCGTTCGTTGGCGTTGCTTTCGCATACGCGCTGACCGGCGTGTCGTTGTGCCCGCCGAAATCGCTTTGACCGAACGCGTCAACCCGGACGTCGGGAGCAAAGAAGGAGTCCTGAAAAAGGGATGAATCCTGCCAAAGCGCGGTTCGCTCTGCCCTGCGGTGCGCGACGGTATTCGACAAGCTGGCGCTTGCGTTGCTGAACCGGTGCGCGCCCTGCCCGTTGGAAAGAGGTCCGCGCGAGGCTGCACCGCCCTGAGGAACAAGCAGTTGGAGTTCGGCAACCGATGGAAGATGCTCCAGAGGACATCGCATGTAGCGCACGCGACAGGCCATCAAGACAGAATGCTTGATCAGCTGCGCCCGCCTTGACACACCGCGTTCGGTATCCAGGTCAACGGCGGCCAGAACGCGGCCATTCGCGCTGCAGACGGCGAACGTGACGTGAATCGTGCCCAGCAGATCAAACCAGAACCTGGTCTCGGTGGGATCTCCCGGTTGGCAGAACCTGACCAAGGGGAGCTTGGACAATACGATATGGTGTGGCAGCGCTTCGCGCAGCAAGCGGTAGACGCGCCGTTCCTCCATCGAGAACACGGGGCGCGGCACGAGAGGCCACTCTGTTGGGAGCGCAGCGGCGGCATTCTGCTTGCGCACTTGCAGGGCCCAGATGGCCACTCCGATCGCCAGCGAGACCAGCGCCGCCAACGCGACCATCCATACAAGTGTCTGCATTTCCAAGAGCGGCTACCCAGGAGCGAACGCGCACGATGCGATTCAGCCAAATCCGGGTGACAAATGTAGCGGATTGCAGGGCCATGCCGCGCGGCCGCCGACCCCCAATTGAAGGCTTCGTGGCAATCGGTGCCAAGACATGCGGGCGCCGATGCTTCTGAGAACTTCGCGCGCCCGGCCCTGGCCACCCAAGTAGCGCCCGACTGCCTTGGTATACTCGCGCCCTTTCCCGGAACGTGCCCAGGGGAAGAGCGGGTGGCTTAGGCCGCCCGCAGCAGAGCGTGAGAGTCCGCCAATTCGAGAAGCGGATCCGAGCAACCTGCTGAAAGTGGGCCGGCAAACCAGAGTAAACGCATGTCAACCTTCAGTGCCAAGCCGGCCGAAGTGACGCATGAGTGGTTTGTGCTTGACGCAACCGACAAGGTTCTCGGTAGGGTGGCCAGCGAAGTCGCCCTCCGATTGCGTGGCAAGCACAAGGCCATTTATACGCCTCACGTCGATACCGGCGATTTCATCGTCATCGTCAATGCCAGCAAGATCCGCGTCACCGGCAACAAGGCCAATGACAAGGTCTACTACCGCCACTCGGGATACCCCGGCGGCATTCACGCCACCAAGTTCAAGGACATGCAACAGCGCCATCCGGGCCGCGCCCTGGAGAAGGCCGTGAAGGGCATGCTCCCCAAGGGACCATTGGGTTACGCCATGGTAAAAAAGCTGAAGGTCTATGCCGGTGCAGAGCACCCGCACACGGCTCAGCAACCCAAGGTTCTGGAACTCTGAAGGAGCGGCGATGATTGGAATTTGGAACTACGGAACCGGCCGCCGCAAGTCTTCGGTCGCTCGGGTATTCATTAAAAAGGGCACGGGCAAGATCCTGGTCAACGGCAAGTCCGTCGAGATGTACTTTGGGCGTCAGACCTCGATCATGGTCGTCAAGCAGCCCTTGGTGCTCACCGCCAATGACGCGGCTTTCGACATCAAAGTCAACGTGCACGGCGGCGGCGAATCGGGACAAGCTGGTGCAGTGCGGCACGGCATCACGCGCGCACTAATTGACTACGACGCGGCGCTCAAGCCCGACCTGAGCCGCGCCGGATTCGTGACGCGCGACGCTCGTGAAGTCGAGCGCAAGAAGGTCGGCTTGCACGGCGCGCGGCGCCGGAAGCAATTCAGCAAGCGCTGATCGCAACGGGCGTGGCGCGGGTCGCCCAAGGCGGCTGGCTGTCTCGGTTCAGACGAGGGCGATGATGCGCTGGAAACTGCTGCGCCGCAGGCTGTCGATCAGCGCCCCCCGGATGATCGTGCGCAGCCACCTGCCGTGGCCCCTGCGCTGGGCGGTGATTGCCTTGATGTGTGGCTTCTCGGCAGCACTCGCACTGTGGGCGTTCGAGTTCGGCAAAGACATTGCCGGACTGGATCGTTCGGGAAGGTCCGAATTGGCGGGACTGCGGGTCGAGGTGACGCGGCTACGGGAAGAGCGCGAGGCAGCCCTGTCCACCGCGAATATTGCCGAGAGCCTGCTCAAGACTGAGAAAGCGGCGCAGGAAACGCTTGTGCAAACCCTGCGCCGCCTGGAGGCAGAAAATGTCGGCCTCAAGAGCAACCTCGGGTTCTTCGAAAAGCTGCTGCCCGCGAGCACCAACCCGAATGCCGGTCTCATCATTCGCGGCTTGCAGGCGGAAATGAAGACCGCAGGTAACGTCAAGTATCAGATGCTGTTGATGCAGCCGGGCAAATCGCCCGCGGAGTTTACGGGGCGGTATGAAGTCACGCTCAGTGGGACGCTCGATGGAAAGCCTTGGAACTGGGCGTTACCTTCGGGTGTTCACCCCCTCCATTTAAAGCAATACTTGAGGGTAGAAGGCACCATCGAATGTCCCGCGACGGCCGTGGTTCAAACCGTGTCGGTCAAAGTGACTGACAAATCCGGATCGACAAAGGCAAGCGAGACGGTCAAGCTCTAGGGCACACGCGCTGCCAGCAGCGCAACACCGGGAGAACCCCATGTTCGGAAAGAAAACTCAGCCACCCATCGGCACCTTGATCGGCGAAGGCACGGTCATTCGAGGTGAAATCCGGTTCACGGAAGGGCTTCGCATCGACGGCGAAATCATCGGCGATGTGACGGCCGCGAACGACCAAGCCAGCATCCTCGTGATCAGCGAGAAAGCCCGGGTCACTGGCAAGGTCAAGGCAGGCCATGTGATCATCAACGGGTCAATCATGGGACCGGTTCATTCCGACGATCTTCTTGAGTTGCAGCCGAAGGCGTCGATCATCGGTGATGTGCGCTATGAGGTGCTTGAAATGCATCAAGGTGCCACAATCGACGGTGAGCTGAAGCCGCTGAAGTCGGAGGACCGACCCGCCCTGAAGCTCGCAACCCCGAGCCACGGTTGACCATCGACTAGGCATCGTCATGAAGGAGCCCATACAGTGAACGCAGTGGTAGAGGCAGGCATCTCGAACTTTTCTCAGGACGATGTACCCCCGGTTCCGTTGATCTTCACGGACAGCGCGGCGTCGAAAGTGAAAGAGCTGGTTGATGAAGAAGGCAACCCGGACCTCAAGCTTAGAGTCTTCGTGCAAGGCGGCGGATGCTCGGGCTTCCAGTACGGTTTCACGTTCGACGAAGTCGTCAACGACGACGATACGCAGATGAACAAGAACGGGGTCACCTTGCTGATCGACGCCATGAGCCTGCAATACTTGGCCGGCGCGGAGATCGACTACAAGGACGATCTGCAAGGCGCACAGTTCGTGATCAAGAATCCGAACGCCACGACAACCTGCGGCTGCGGATCGAGTTTCTCCGCCTGATACCCCGTCGATCCGCGCGCTGACAAAGGCCGCCTTGTGGCGGCCTTTGCACTTGTGTTCAACGAGCCGGGTACAGCGCTCCGAGAACCCGGGCCCCACGGGCCCCGGTGACGCCAGGATGACTCGCCGCCTCGCGTTCCAAGAACGCTTGCGCCAGCCAGGCGAAGGCGCAGGCTTCGACCTGCATCGCGGGCAGCCCGTATTGGTCGGTCGCCTGTACCTTGATACCGGGCAGATGATGGGCCAAACGCTCCATCAGGTAGTCATTGAACGCGCCGCCACCGCAAACCAGGAGCAATCGCGCCGCAGGGGCGTGTCGCCGTAGGTCGCGGGCGCATGCAATTGCGGTGAGTTCAGCCAGGCAGGCTTGAACGTTTTCTGGTGGAACGGCAGCCGCGCCCAGAGCCTGAAGCTTGCTCTCAAGCCAATGCGCATTAAACAGGTCGCGGCCGGTGCTCTTCGGCGGTAGGCGAGAAAAGTATGGTGCATCGAACATCGATTCCACGAGCATCGGTATGAGCACTCCGGATCGAGCCCACGCACCCTGTTCATCGAAGCGCGCTCCAGTATGGCGTTGGCACCAATAGTCCATCAGTGCATTCGCCGGCCCGCAATCGAAGCCGAGGACAACGTGATTCGCCTCAACCACGGTCAAGTTGCCGATGCCGCCGAGGTTGAGAACAGCCAGAGTTGGAGCGATCCCGCCAAACATGGCGCCATGGAAAGCGGGGACCAGCGGCGCGCCTTGGCCCCCCGCAGCGACGTCCCGGCTGCGGAAGTCGCAGACAACGTCGATCTTCGTCGACTCGGCGAGCAACGCCGGAGCATTGAGCTGAATCGAGTAGCCGGTGCCGTCGAACTCGCCGGGGCGATGGCGCACGGTTTGCCCATGCGCACCGATGGCCCTGACTTGTTGCCGATCGACGCGTGCGCTCGCGAGCAGCGTCTCGACGCATGCCGAGTAATGCCGAGCAATTTCGTTCGCTGCCAGCGCGGCGCGGTGCAGTTCGTTTTCACCCTGCCCATTGAGGTCAAGCAGCACTCGGCTCAAGGCCTCATCGAAAGCCCGGTGCGAATGCGCCAATACTCGCAGCGCCTGATCTGCACCCGCAGTAAGCGCCACCAACACGCCGTCGACGCCGTCCATCGACGTGCCAGACATCAATCCAATGTAGTAACGCGACATCACGTGATTTTTACCATGCCAGTGCGCCTGGCGCGCCGGGTGGCTATTCGGCGTAGTGGCCGCCGCGCACAGTGGACTGCGCCAGCGTGACCTGTCCCTGCAGGCCCTTGGCCCACGCTGCAAAGTAAGACTGCCGGCCCGGGCCGATCTGGGCGGTATCTGACCACTGCGCCAGCCGCGCGGGGTTGCGCGGGACGCCGCCGACCTTGAACTCGAAGTGCAAGTGCGGACCCGTGGCCCAACCCGTGGCACCTACCGTGCCCAACCGGTCGCCGCGTTCAACGCGCTGGCCATTCCTCACATCAATGCGCCGCAGGTGCGCATAAAGCGTGGTTCTTCCGCCGCTGTGCCGCACCTCGACCACATTGCCGTAGCCGCTTTTCGAACCCGTGAACTCGACCACGCCGTCGCCGACGCACCGCACCGGCGTGCCCGATGGGGCCGCGTAGTCGATGCCTTGGTGCTGCTGCCACTGTTTCAGCAATGGATGCATGCGCCCGGAAAACCCGGAACTCACCCGGGAAAACTCGAGTGGGCTGGCAAGAAAGGCGCGCCGCTTACTTTGGCCCTCAAAGCTGTAGTAGCCACCCTTGGTCCCCGGCTCCTGGTACCAAACAGCCGAGTGCTCCCGCCCACGGCTGACGAACTCGGCCGCGACGAGCCGTCCCGGGAAGTGCCCCCAGGTGACGGGTTCACCGTCGGCAACCATGACTTCATACGCGACCGCGAAAGAGTCGCCATGACGCAAGTCACGATGAAAGTCGATGTCGCCGGACAGCACATCGGCCATCTGGCTCGCCACGGCTTCCGGGATACCCGCCGCGTCCGTGGCTGCAAACAGCGACTTCGCGACCGCGCCACTGCGCACCTTCATCAGCGGCGCCAGCGCCGCGTTTTCGACCACCGACATCAGCCTGCCCGCGACGAGTTCAACCCGAAGCCGGCTGAAGTGGGTACTGCCTCGGCCGCGGTCCTGGGCGGCGTAGCGCGCGACCAGTTCGACCAGTTGGCCGGCGGTGTCCACGCGCGCCCGCACAGACTTGCCGGCCCGCCCATCGAACAATGCACGCGACGCCATGTCAGTGCGCAGAAACTGCGCCGCCACAGGATCGGAGACGTTCAGGCGCGCGAGCAGGCTGTCGGGAGTCTCGCCAACGCGCGTCACCTCGTTGCGGTAGAAGTCGAGGCGGTGTGACGCAAGCGCCTGAAACTGCTGGTCGATGTCGAGCGGCGCGATCGATTCCGTGATGAACTGAAGCGGCGAGAGCACCGGCTGCGGACTGTTTACCGCGACGCCAAAGGCCGTGGCGCCAAATCCGGCCAATGCGATCAAAAGCGCAGCCATCATGCCGAGGCGGCGATGGAAGAACACAACGCCTGTCATTTGCGAAGGGCGAGCCGACATCGCCACGCCTCGAAAATCCTCGCCACTAGAATCGTCGGCGGTCTCAGGCGCACCTTGCGTGAGGCTGGCCGGAAGACTCCGGCCGAATTCAGTATCGATACTGTACGGGCCTGAAAGGCCCTCACCGGCTTGTTGATCCACGCTTCGCATTGAGTCCACCTTGACAATCAAGTATCCGGTAACCGACGCCGTACGGCACGCCATGGCGGTGTCGCTACGGGGCTGCAGTGAACTGTTGCCGCCAACGGATTGGCAAAACAAGCTGGCACGCTCCGAGGCCACGGGCATACCGTTGCGCATCAAGCTGGGCCTGGACCCCACCGCACCCGACATTCACATCGGCCACACTGTGGTGTTGAACAAGATGCGCCAGCTGCAGGACCTGGGGCATACGGTGATATTTCTCATTGGCGACTTTACTTCGATGATCGGCGACCCCTCCGGACGCAACGCCACGCGGCCGGCGTTGACTCGCGAGCAGATCGAAGCGAACGCCAAGACCTACTACAAACAGGCCAGCCTGGTGCTCGACCCGGCCAAAACCGAGGTTCGCTACAACTCCGAATGGAGCGACCCGCTGGGCGCGCGCGGCATGATCGAGTTGGCCGCCAAATACACCGTGGCACGCATGCTTGAGCGTGACGACTTCACGAATCGAATGAAAGCGGGCACGCCGATCAGCGTCCATGAGTTGCTCTACCCGCTGATGCAGGGTTATGACTCCGTGGCCCTGAAGAGCGACCTGGAACTCGGCGGTACAGACCAGAAGTTCAATCTGCTCGTCGGCCGCGCGTTGCAGGCCGAGTACGGTCAGGAGCCGCAATGCATACTGACGATGCCTTTGCTCGAGGGGCTGGACGGCGTCGAGAAAATGTCCAAGAGCAAGGGCAATTTCGTCAGCATCACGGATCCTGCCGACCAGATGTTCGCCAAACTCCTGTCGATCAGTGACGAGATGATGTGGCGCTATTTCACGTTGCTCAGTTTTCGCTCTGACGCTGAAATCGCGCAACTTCGGGCGCAGGTACAGGCCGGACGAAACCCGAAAGAAGCAAAGGTACTTCTGGCCAAGGAAATCACGACGCGTTTTCACAGCGCGGCGGCGGCGGATGCCGCCGATCTGGATTTCCACACGCGTGCCCGCGGCGGTGTGCCCGACGAGATCGCCGAAATCTCGCTGCGCGGCGCGCCTTTGGGTATTGGCGCGCTCTTGAAGCAAGCCCAGCTTGCGCCTTCGGGCAGCGAAGCGATGCGCCTCGTGGAACAAGCCGGCGTGCGTGTGGACGGCGCCGTGGTCAGCGACAAAGGCCTAAAACTGGGTCGCGGAACCTATGTCATTCAAGTGGGCAAGCGAAAGTTCGCTCGGATCACAATCGACACATGATGCAACGCCGACATGTCGCGGTGCTCCTGGTCGGTGTGTTCACCGGGCGGGCCCGGGCAGGCGGCTCGCCTGCTGAGCAGGCACGCATTGACCGCCTCATCGAGTACATCGAGTCGCGAAAGGACGTGAAGTTCATTCGCAATGGCAATGAGTACTCATGCGAAGACGCCGCGAAATTCATGCGGGGCAAGATGAAGTCGATGGGGGAGCATGTCAATTCCGCCCAGCAGTTCATCGAACAGATCGCCACCAAATCGAGCACGACAGGACATTTGTACATGATCAAACTTGCGGACGGCAAGTCCATGCCCTCGGCGCAGTTCCTGGCGGACGAACTCAAGCGCATGGACGCCAAGCACTGAGCGCCCCACCGGCGCCGGCTCGCGTCGCCCGTCCCCTTCGGGGATCAAGCAAAGCCTGGAAGTGCACTCGACGACGCGAAAGAATCGCTTTGATCTTGCGTTCTCAAGCGTCGTCGAGCGCGATCAGATCGATCCATTCACGGCACGTCATGCCGACGTTGGCGCTCGACGCGATGGCTGCTGCGTTGCAATGGGTGAGTTGTCCATCTTCGAGCGTCGACTGCGCGTCGCCGATGCGGGCACTCGTGTGCGCGACCGTGCAGGCGGCAATGGCTACCGCTTGCAGCAGTGGAAGCGCGGCGATTCCGGCAGCGTCTTTGCCCACCCCGGCGTCGTTGAACACCACGGCAAAAGGCGCGGCCTGCAACGCAAACCGCCCGGAGCTGACACCGCCGTGCGAGCCGCTCACGACGACAGCCCCGGTCACGGCCTCGGTGATGCTGTCAACGATCACCAGGCGGCGCGGCATGGGTGTCCGGTCGTCCAGGCGCGGACCGAAGCGCGCGC
>JANOLJ010000039.1:0-1930 GCA_031419715.1 Burkholderiales bacterium
GGGCTGCATCGCCGCGAGCAGATAGCGGTCGATGTCGGCGATGCTGCGCTGCAGCGTCTCGATGTGGGCATGAATGTGCCTCAGCACGAACAGGTGCCGTGCGCTGCAGAATCGCCTTCCAGACTGGCGCTGAGGTCTTCGCGCTTTTGCTGGAGCTTGCCGCGGGCCAGGCTGAGCATGTGCTCGATGGGTTGCTGCGCAATCAGCGCGCTGACCATCGCGCGGGCCGACACGCCGTTGATGTCGCTGACCACGCCGCCCAGCTTGATGCCCCCGTCGTCCAGGACTTTGTGCAGCCGGTTGATCTCGCTGGCGCGCATCGCGCTGAGCTTGCGCCGGTAGCGCGAGACCAGGCGCAGCTCGCGCAGGTCCTTCGGGGGAATGAAGCTGGCACGCACCAGACCGAACCGCGCCAGGATGGCCAGCCATTCGCTGTCGGCCATGTCGGTCTTGCGCCCGGGCACATGCTTGTTCATGTGGGCGTTGAACACCCACGCCGGGATGCCCGCGTTCTCCAGATGCGCGTGCACGCTCTTCCAGTAGATGCCCTTGCTCTCCATGACCACCAGCTGCACGCCCAGCTCGCCCAACCAGGCGACCAGCGCGCGGCAGTCACGCCGAAAGCCGCCGAACTCGCGCGTGTGGCGCTGCATGGCGCCGTCGGCTTGCTCGATCAGCACGGTGACCACGTGCACCATGCGGTGCACGTCGATTCCGGCCACGCGCCGGTACAAGGCTCGCAATTCCTAAGGTCTTCCATTTCGATGCTCCTGTGGTTAAAGTGCCATGTGGCACACAGGGCGATCACCTTTTCGGGCGAATGCAAAACGCACCCTCCCGAGGGCTGGAAGACTCCTCGAATCGAACTCGATTCGGGCCTCTTTACCGTTCGTGCTGCAACACGGCCCAGCTCAATGGGTCGCGCCGCGCGACAGTCGGGGGTTCGAGCCAGCCCGGTGGAGATCCGGTTAGGCGGCGGGGTCGGGCCTTCACTCGTAAAACGACCTCAATCGCCCAGTGTGCCGCCTCGCATCTTGCACCAACGTGCGCGGGCTTTCATGGTCGGGGGCGATGCGCCTCAATCATGATTGGTTAGGCGTCGAATTCACATGTCTCACAAGCGCGAGCACCAAGTCACCGTCTCTGGCGAGTGGGCGAAGCACCTCCGACCCTGGGGCAAGCGCGAATTCTGGAAGGCCGAGCGCCGCGCACAGCAAGAGCGAGCCACGCAGGAGGCGGCGTCGGAGCATCACGAGTACGATTCAGCTTCTATGCCAACTAAAGTCCAAGACTTGATCGCACGCCTCGAGGCGGACGGCTGGTTCCAAGTGCGTCAGAAGGGTAGCGACCGTCAGTACCATCACGCGTCCAAAGCGGGCACAGTCACGGTGGCGGGGAAGTCAAGCGTCGAGGTGCCGCCCGGCACGTTGAGCAGCATCCTGAAGCAAGCGGGCTTGAAGAAATGAGGTCAAACATGCAGTACTTGGTGGTCATCGAACAGGGCCCCAGCAGCTTTGGTGCCTATGTACCCGATCTTCCTGGCTGCATAGCGGCCGCTGATACTCGGGAAGAAGTAGCCACAATGATTCAAGAAGCCATCGAGCTACATATCGAGGATCTCAAAGCCCAGGGTCATCAGGTTCCCAGTCCGCACTCCAGCGGCGAGCTTGTGAGCGTCGACGCCTAACGAATAAGGTTAGATCGTGATCGCGAAGCGAGCCACGATCTGAACCGGTTGTTGGACAAGCCCGGTGGGTGGCGCGACGGTGGTGGTGATTGAGCCCCCTGCAAATACCTTTCAGGTCTGCGCCTTGGGCGAGGCTGATGCGGCGTCGGGGAGGCGCTGCGGGGCGAACTGACGGTCGATCGGCGCGGTGCGAGGCGGCGCTCGACGCGGCATCGCCGTCGTTGTGTGCGATGCCGGCCATGC
>JANOLJ010000040.1:0-22824 GCA_031419715.1 Burkholderiales bacterium
TGCGATAGAATCCGCCCCCTGGCAGCGCGACCCGCCAGGCGCCGAAAACGACAGGAGAGGTGGCAGAGTGGTCGAATGTACCTGACTCGAAATCAGGCGTACCGCAAGGTACCGTGGGTTCGAATCCCACCCTCTCCGCCATTCACGCATCTTTACCCACGAGCCATCGCATCGATACTCGTCGCCAGCACCATATCGACAAGGGCAATCGGCCCGATTCGACAAGGACACAAGCGATGAAGAACCTGAATGCGAAGAAGTTCCCCACGGCCGGCAATGGCCGGTGGCGCGTGATGATGGCGATGCTGCTTGCGCTGGGTGGCGTGCTCGCCACCACGGCGTGGGCGCAACCGGGTGGCCACCACGGCGGCGGCGGCGCGATGATGTTCCACGGCTCGCCGGAACGCATGGGCCGCATGATTGACCACATGCTCGACGGCGTGTCCGCCAACGACCAGCAACGCAGCCAGATCAAACAGATCACGCAGGCCGCCGCGGCGGACCTGAAAGGCCAGCGCGAGGCGACGCGCTCGCTGCGCGAGCGGGCGATGCAGGTGTTCACGGCGCCGACGGTGGACGCCAATGCCGCCGAGACACTGCGCCAGCAACTGCAGACCCAGAATGACCAGAGCAGCCGGCGCATGCTGACGGCGATGCTCGACATCAGCCGCGTGCTCACGCCCGAGCAGCGCGCCAAGCTCGGTGAGCGCTTCAAGCAACGTGCCGCGCAGCGCGAAGAGCGTTCGCAACGCATGGAGCGCCCGCAGCCCCCGCGTTGAGGTTCAGGGCACACTGCGCGCATGACACCCCGCCTGCTGCTGGTCGACGACGACGCCCGCCTCACGGCGATGCTGGCCGACTATCTGCGTGCGGCGGGGTTCAACATCGAGGCCGCCGCGACGCTCGCGGCGGGCCGCGCCCAACTCGCGGCGCAAACTTTCGACGCCCTCGTGCTCGACCTGATGCTGCCCGACGGCGATGGCCTGGACCTGTGCCGCGAGCTGCGCACCGACCCGCGCACGCGCCACTTGCCACTGTTGATGCTGACCGCGCGCGGCGAGCCGATGGACCGCATCATCGGCCTGGAGCTTGGCGCTGACGACTACCTGGGCAAGCCGTTCGAGCCGCGCGAGTTGCTGGCACGCGTCAAGGCCCTGCTGCGCCGCGCGTCGCCCGGCTCGGGCGGCGACGACGTGCTGCGCTTCGGCCGGCTTGAAGTAGATCTCGGCGCGCGCGTCGCGCGGTTAGAGGGCCAAGCGTGCGATCTCACCAGCCACCAGTTCGACCTGCTCGTCGTGCTTGCGCAAAGCCCCGGACGTGTTTTGTCGCGTGACCAGATCATGGACGCGATGAAAGGCCACCCGCTCGAGGCCTTTGACCGCTCGATCGACGTACACATCTCGCGCATCCGCGCCGTCATCGAAGACGACCCGAAGCAGCCGCGGCGCGTGCTCACGGTGCGTGGCGCGGGCTACATTTTCGCGAAGAAGCAGGATGACGACGCCGCCTGATCGCCTGCTCCGGCGGCGCAAGTGAAGAGCCTGTACCTGCGCATCTGGCTCACCGTGGTCGCGGTGCTGCTGGTGTTCGCGCTGGTCGCGGGCTGGCTCTTCCAGAGCAATGTCGAGCAAGAGCGCGACCGCATGCAGTCGATGTGGTCGGACCGCGCCGCGGCGTGGGCCACGTTGATCGAGAACAGCCTGCCGGAACGCGACGCTGCCGTGGCCGAACAGCGCGCCGCGCTGCTCGACTGGTCGCAGCGCCTTCGAATGCCGCTCGCGCTGGACGATGCGGCGGGGCAGCGCATCGCGACCTCGGAGTCGTTCGCGCGGCGCGAGTTCGAAGCCACCTACACCCCCCGGCGTACCGTGCGCTTGCCGCTGTCCGACGGCCGCACGCTGTGGATCATGCGCGGCGGGCCAGGCGGCATGCGTGCCGGTGGCCCGCGCCCGGACGGCGCCGCGCCAGCCGGTGGGTCAGCCTTTGCGCTGCCGCGCGGCCTGGCCTTTCTTCCCGGCGGCGGCCTCGGTCTGGCAGCGGCGCTTGCGGTGCTGTTCTTCGCGATCGCGCTCGGCGCCTACCCGGTCGTGCGGCGCCTGACGCGCCGGCTCGAGGCTTTGCAGCGCGGCGTGGAAACCTTCGGCGCGGGCCAACTCAGCCAGCGCGTCGACGCCCGCGGCCATGACGAAGTTGCCGCGCTCGCGCGCAGTTTCAACGCCGCCGCGCAGCGCATTGAAACGCTCGTCGACTCGCACCGCAGCCTGTTGGCGAACGCATCGCACGAGCTGCGCTCGCCGCTTGCGCGCATGAAAATGGCGCTCGCCATGCTCGACGACGCGCAGCCCGAGGCGCGCGCGAAGCTGTCCCTGGAGGTCGAGCGCAACATCCGCGAACTCGACGCCCTTGTCGAAGAAGTGTTGCTCGCGAGCCGGCTCGATGCGCGCAGCGAGGCCCATGCCACGCCGCACACCGCGGTGGCGCTGTTACCGCTGGCGGCAGAAGAGGGCGCGCGCGTGAATGCGGCGGTAGTCGGTGACGATGTTGCCGTGCAGGGCGACGAGCGCCTGCTGCGCCGCGCGCTGCGCAACCTGCTGGAAAACGCGCAGCGCTACGGCGGCAACTCAGCGCCGGAAATCGGCATCCGGCGCGGGTCCGGCGTTGTGGAGGTGAGTGTCGCCGACCGCGGGCCCGGCGTCGAGCCGGCGCAGCGCGAGCGCATCTTCGAGCCGTTCTACCGCTTGCCCGGCCACGCTGAACAAGCCGGCGGTGTGGGCCTGGGCCTGAGCCTGGTGCGGAGAATCGCGCAAGCGCACCGAGGCAGCGTCAGGTGCGACGCGCGTGACGGCGGGGGCAGTTGTTTTGTATTGAGCCTGCCCGCCTGACAGCTGGCTGGCGCGACGAACCCCAACCTCGGGCCATTGGCCGATACTGATTCGCGTTTGATCGCATGGAAATGACGGTGCGCCATGGTCCCTTTGCTGACTGTCGATGTAGTGCATGCCTGCTGTCGTCGTGGCTGCAGGGCGACGGCGGAGCCCCCGTTCTCCGGCCCACGCTCGCGGGGCAACGTCGATGCCTGCAAGCCCCATCCGCGTCAACACGGTTACGCCCTGGATAGCTTGAGGACACCGCGAATGGTGCCTGCGCCCGGGGGCACCACCGCCGCCCTGTTTCATCCTCCGGTGGCAGGCCACGCTGCTCCACGCCTGCATGCGGCCGATCAAGCGCCAACAGGCGCCGCCGGGGCAGGGTGGTGTCGCAGCATGCGCGCCAGAAACGCCGACAAGCCGAGCGCCGCGCACACCAGGCCCGCCGTCGCGGCCGCCCAATAGCCTGGCGCGCCGCGCAGGCCGGCTGGGGTGAGCCCCGACACATCGAAGGCGAGCACATAGCCGCCGCCCAGGCCGACGCCCCAGATGGCGGCGGCGTAGATCAACACCGGCACGGTGGCGACGCGGTAGGCGCGCAAGATGAAAGCCGCGATGATCTGCGCTGCGTCGGCGATGTGGAACAGCACGAGCCAGGCGAGCAACGGCAGCGCGGCGGCGATCACCGCCGCGTCGCTGGTGTAGGCGTGCAGGATCGGCAGGCGCAAGGCGTAGACGATGCAGGCCATCAACGTGGCGACGATCAGGCCGAGCCGCAAGCCGTTCCAGCCGATTTGCCGCGCCTGCGCGGGGTCGTTCGCGCCGATGCGTTGCGCGACCAAGGCGCTGGCCGCGTTGCCGATGGCCAGCGGCAACATGAACATCAGCGACAGCAGGTTCAGCGCGATCTGGTGCCCGGCCACCGGCGTGGCGCCGATGCGCGAGATGAACAGCGCCATGAAAGTGAAGCCGGTCACTTCAATCGCGATTGACGCGCCCATCGGGACACCCAAACGCAGCAATGCGCGCAGGCTGGCGCGGTGCGGCCGGCTCACTTTGCCGTGCAGGCCGAAGCGTGCATAAAACGGGTCGCGGCGCACCACCCACCAAGCGGCGCCAAGCTGACACGCCATCACGATGGCGGTGGCGACGCCGCAGCCGGGCGCGCCCTGCGCCGGCAGGCCGAGGCCACCCATACTGAAGCCGAACACGAACAGCACCGACAGCGGCACTTTGAGCATGAGCGCGCCGAGTTGCAGCAGCATCACGATCTTC
This sequence comes from Burkholderiales bacterium, assembly GCA_031419715.1. GTDB lineage: Bacteria > Pseudomonadota > Gammaproteobacteria > Burkholderiales > Burkholderiaceae_C > JAEMQF01. The sequence goes on from JANOLJ010000040.1 coordinate 4,143, forward strand.
GGCCGCGACACCGCGGTGTTGAAGCCTCGAAACGCGGTGAACAACAGCGTCGAGGGCAGGGCGAACGCGAGGGCCGTGAGGTAGCCACGCACTTTGCCCGCCACTTCGGGCGAGGCCTGCGACAAGTTAAGGAAGGGTTGCGGCAACAGCAACACCGTGCAGCCCACGACCGATGCGCCCAGCCCCAACCACAGCGCCTGATGGAACTGCGCGCCGGCTTCGATGTGCTTGCCGGCGCCGAACAACTGCCCGGCAATCGGCCCGACGGCGAGCACCAGGCCCATCAATGAAATGAACACCGTGACATACACGGCGCTGCCGATGGCCAGTGCGGCGAGGTCGATTGCCGACGCGCGCGACGCGATCAATGTGTCCACCGTGCCGAACGCCAACACAGCCACCTGGCCGACGAACACCGGCCAGGCCAAGGGGGCGATGCGGCGCGCGTCTATCAGCAGCGTGGCAAGGCTCACGCGCTGGCCTTGCCGGGCCTGCCGGTCGCCTCGGGTGCGCCGGCCGGCACTGCCTTTGCGACACCTGGGCGCAGCGCGGCCGAACTTTGCTCCAGCGCCCGTTCGGCATAGCGGTTGAAGCGCCAGGCCGTGCCCAGCATCGTGATGCGTCTCCAGGTGCTGCGCTTTTCGCCCGGGCTCATGGCGGTCCAGTGCTGCACTTCGTCGAAGCTGCGGCCGCAGCCCTTGCAGATCGGGTCGCCCTGGCTCGTTGAGCAGATCGCGATGCACGGTGCGTCGGGCGTGGTGGCGTACCAGGCCAGCCAGGCCTCACGCGCCTTTACCGGCATCGACACTTCGTCGCACTCGGCATCGCGGTGGTAGACCATCAGCGCATAGACCTCGGCCAGCGCGCGCACCTCGGCGCAGGCGCTGATGCCGTCGGGTGAGGGCTGGCGTTCACGCCACCAATTGATGGCGGCTTCGATGTCGGTGATGTGCAGGGCGGCCATGGCGTCGGTTTGTACCGGGAAGGGGAGGATAGCGCCCTGCCTGGCTCGCCTGATTTGCCGCATGCATCGGCTGCCAGCGAGTGACACTTCGAATGTGGAACAAAGCGCGGAGAATATTTTTTCTGCACCGATGTCGATTTGCGCCAGTCGCTGCGTCATGGCGTCGACCCCGGTCGTCGGGGCCAACCCCACCGAAAGGAAAATCCATGCAATACATGATCCTGATCTACGGCGACGAAAAGAACTTCGCCATGATGGCCGACAACCCCCAAGCGCAGCAGGACATGTACGCTGCATTCACCCGCTACGGCGCTGACATGCGCGAGGCCGGCGTGCTGCGCGCCGGCGGCGAATTGAAGCCCTCGCACAGCGCGACCACGGTGCGCGTGCGCAACGGCAAGACGGTGGCGACCGATGGTCCGTTTGCCGAGACGAAAGAGCAGCTCGGCGGCTACTACATCATCGACGTGCCCGACCTCGACCAGGCCACGCACTGGGCCGCGCGTTGCCCGGCCGCGGCGGGTGGCTCGATCGAAGTGCGGCCGATGGGCGTGAGCGTCGGCGCCAATTGAGCCGCACCATGACCACCCGGCTTTTTCCCACCATCACCACCGGGGTGGCCGGCATCGCCGGGCGCCAGGCCGGTGCCGGCCTCACCGGGTGGTGACGGTGCTGGCGGCGCTGCTCGTGTTGTGCCGGTTTGCGGTGACGGCGTAACGCTGGCTCACACGCGACGGTACACGCGACGGTACACGCGACGCCTTGCACGCCACCCCGGGCCATGCTCACCCTGGTCATCGACAGCATCTGCCGCGCCGAAGGCGCGCGGGTGCTGGCCGGGTTGATCCGGCGCTTTGGCGACTTTGAACTCGCGGAAGACGCGATGCAGGACGCCTTCACGAAGGCGATTGAAGTGTGGCCGGTGCAGGGCCTGCCGGCAACGCCCGCCGCGTGGTTGACGACGGTGGCGCGGCGCCGTGCCGTGGACCTGCTGCGGCGCCGACGCAGCGGGCCGCTCTACACCGACGAGCCGCCCGACGTGGCCGCGTCGCCGAGCGGCGACGACGGTGACGGCGACGCAGGCGAAGCCACCCGCCCCGACCCCGCCGAACACTCGGGCGTCGCCGACGACCGCCTGCGCCTGCTCTTCATCTGCTGCCACCCCGCCATCGCCGAGCCGGCGCAGATGGCGCTTGCGTTGCGCACGCTGTGCGGTCTGTCAACGCGCGAGATCGCGCGCGCTTTTCTCGAACCCGAGGCCACCACGGCGCAGCGCCTGGTGCGGGTGAAGAAAAAGATTCGCGATGCGCGCATCCCCTATGAGGTGCCGGCGCAAGACGTTCTGCCGCAGCGCTTGCAGGCGGTGCTGGGCGTGATCTACCTCGTCTTCAACGAAGGCTATGCGACCACCGAGCACGAAGGCCTGGTGCGCACCGATCTGTGCGCCGAGGCGACCCGATTGGCGCGCCTCGTCGTCGAATTCATGCCGAGTGAGCCGGAAGCGCGCGGTCTGCTCGCGCTGATTTTGCTCAACGACGCGCGGCGCCCGGCGCGTGTCGCCGCCGACGGCGCCTTGGTGCCGCTCGAAGAGCAGGACCGCGGCCTCTGGCAAGCGGAGCTGATCAAGCAGGGGCTCGCTGAACTCGACGCCGCGCTCGCGCAGCGCCAGCGCGGGCCGTACCAACTGCAGGCGGCAGTATCGGCGCTGCACGCGCGCGCCACCCGCGCCGAAGACACCGACTGGCAGCAAATCGCAGCGCTCTACCTCGGCCTGTTGCGCGAGTGGCCGGGAGCCGTGGTGGAACTCAACGCCGCAGTCGCGGTGGCGATGGCGCAGGGCGCTGAGCAGGGCCTGGCCTGGATCGAGCGCTTGCGGGAGCGCGATGAGCTGATCGGCTACCACCTCCTGCCCGCCGCTCGCGCCGACCTGTTGCGCCGCCTGGGCCGGCACACCGAAGCGGGCCAAGCCTATGTCGAGGCGTTGGCGCTGGTGCGCAACCGGGCCGAACGCCTGTACCTGGAACGCCGCTTGGCCGAATGCCGTTTGCGCTGAGAGGCGGCTCGCGATTTCACCCCACCGCGAACCGCACCAACTCGGCAGCGCCGCGCACCCCGGTGAAGCGATCGACTTCGGCGCCGTTCTTCAGACGAACCACGGTGGGAATGCTGCGCACCGCGAAGCGCGCGGCGGTGGCCGGGCTCGCGTCGCTGTTGACCTTGACGAACATCGCGCGGCCCTTCGCGTCGGCTGCGGCGCGTGCGAATTGCGGCGCCATCGTGCGGCACGGGCCGCACCAGTCGGCATAGAAGTCGATCACCACCGGCAGGTCGGTGCCGGCGACAACGCGCTCGAAATTGAGATCGCTCAATGCGACCGGCGTTTCCGGCAACAAAATCGCTCCGCACTTGCCGCAGTGCGGTTCTTCCGTCGCGCGCTGCGCCGGAAGGCGGTTTTTCGTGGTGCAGATCGGGCACACGACGTTCAGGGATTCGGCGCTGGGCGTGGTGTTCATTGTGGGCTCCTGGTGTGGCTGAGGCGGTGCGGTTCATGCCTTTCGCACACGCTTGACTGTATACCCGACACGGTATACAGTCAAGCCCGAGAATGACACAAACAGTTCCACGCCGAACGGAGTTTCAACCATGCACAACAGCCATCGAATCGTCAGCGCCGTGTTTGTCGGCCTGTGGGCGCTGCACGCGGCTGGCGCACCCGCCGTGCTCGTTCCCACCACGACGCTTCAGCGCGGCAGCGCGGTGAACGCGATGACGCTGGACGGCGCGCTCCAGAGCGTCAAGCAAAGCACGGTTGCAGCGCAGGTCGGCGGCAACGTGATCGCGCTGCTCGTCAAGGCCGGTGACCGGGTTCGCGGCGGCCAGCCACTGGCGCGGCTGGACCCGCGCGAGCCGCAGGCGGGTGTGGCGCGTGCTGACGCGGCGGTCGCTCAGGCGCAGGCCGGGCTGACGGCGGCGCGGCAGAACGCCGATCGCACGCGCGAGTTGCGTGCGCAGAACTTCATCAGCCAGGCCGCGCTCGATTCGGCGCTGACCCAGCTCGCCGCGGCGCAGGCCGGCCTGGCGCAAGCCGCGGCCGAGCACCGCCAGGCGACACTGGTCAGCGGCCACGCCGAGGTCACCGCGCCGTTTTCGGGGGTCGTCTTGGCCACGCATGTCGAGGTGGGCGACCTCGCCGTCGCTGGCCGGCCCCTGGTGACGTTGTACGAGCCCGGCGCGCTGCGTGCGGTCGTGCAGGTGCCGGTGTCGCGCGCCTTGCTCGCCTCGGGCGCGCGCGATGTGCTCGTCGAGTTGCCCGATGGCCGCACGGTCGCTCCGGTGCAGCGCCAGCCGCTGCCGAGCACCGACGCGGTGTCGCAAACCGTGGAGTGGCGCTTGCCGCTGGCGGCCGCTGACAGTGCCGGCGCGCACCCGGGGCAAAGCGTGCGGGTGCATTTCCGCGGGCCGGCTCCAACGCAGACCGCGGATCGCAAAGGCGCGCTCAGTGCACCGGCCAGCGCGGTATTGAGGCGCGGCGAGTTGACGGCGGTCTACGCGGTGGACAACGGCCAGTTCGTGTTGCGCCCGGTGCGCAGCGGTGCGATCCTCGGCGACCGGGTCGAGTTGCTCGCCGGTGTCCACGAGGGTGAGGTCATTGCGGTAGACGCGGTTCGCGCGGGTTTGCTTGGCGCGCGCCCGGCCGCGGGGGCAGGGGACCCCCGGTGAGCGATTCGGCGCAGCCCACCGGCGCTGACGCCGCGCCCGGCATCGCCGGCCGCATGGCCGCGGCGTTTCAGGCGAATGCGTTGACACCGCTGCTCGCGCTTGTCGCGCTGTTGCTCGGCGCGTTTGCGGTGTTCGTCACCCCACGCGAAGAAGAGCCGCAGATCAACGTGACGATGGCCAACGTCATGATCGCCTTCCCCGGCGCGTCGTCCGCCGACGTGCAGAACATGGTGGCGCGGCCGGCCGAGCAGGTGCTGTCGCAAATCGCCGGAATCGACCATACCTACTCCGTGGCGCGGCCGGGAATGGCGATCGTGACGGTGCAGTTCAAGGTCGGCGTGCCGCGCACCGAAGCGCTGGTGCGCCTGTACGACGTGCTCAACGCGAATCAGAACTGGCTGCCGCGCGATCTGGGAACGCTGCCGCCGGTGGTGCTGCCCAAGGGCATCGACGACGTTCCCGTGGTCGCCCTCACACTGTGGAGCCGGGATACAAGCTCGGCCACCGAACTCGCGCCGGTGGCGCACACGATGGAGCTTGAGCTGGCGCGCGTTCCCGGCGTGCGCGAAGTCAAGACGATAGGCGCCTCCAGCCGCGTGCTGCAGGTGGCGCTCGATCCCGCGCGCCTGCGTGAGCGTGGCATCGACGTGCAACGCCTGTCCGCGACCCTTGCCGCGGCGAACCTGGCCATGCCCGCGGGACGCGTGATCGGCGACGCCGCAACGCCGAACGCGCCGCGCATGCTCGCCATCGAGACCGGCCAGTACCTGCGTGACGCCGAAGACGTGGCGAATCTCGTCGTCGGCGTGCACGAGGGCAAACCCGTCTATCTGCGTGAAGTGGCGCAGGTGACGGTCGGAGCCGAACAGCCGCGGCGCCATGTCTGGCATACACCCGGTGCGGCTGAGGCGGCCGGCGCATCGGCATCCGTCGCCGCGCCCGGCGCCGAGGCGGGCAGCGTGCACCCGGCGCTGACGATCTCGATCACGAAGAAGGCGGGAGCGAACGCGGTGCAGGTCGCCAAGGCGGTGCGCGAGCGCATCGACACGCTGCGCAACAGCGTCGTTCCGCCGAGCCTGCAAGTGACCCTGACGCGCGACTATGGTGAGACCGCGGGCGAGAAGGCTGCCAAATTGATTCAGAAGCTGGGCTTCGCGACGGCCTCGGTGATCGTGCTCGTCGGGCTGGCGCTCGGCCGGCGCGAGGCGGCAATCGTCGGCGCCGCGGTGATCCTCACGCTCACCGCGACGCTGTTCGCCTCGTGGGCGTGGGGCTTCACGCTGAACCGCGTATCGCTGTTCGCGCTGATCTTTTCGATCGGCATCCTCGTCGACGATGCGATCGTCGTTGTGGAAAACATCCACCGGCATCAGCAACTCGAGCCCGGCAAACCGCTGAGGCAAATCATTCCTGCCGCGGTGGACGAAGTCGGCGGCCCGACGATTCTTGCCACACTCACGGTGATCGCCGCGCTGCTGCCGATGGCCTTTGTCAGCGGGTTGATGGGCCCTTACATGCAGCCGATCCCGATCAACGCCAGCCTGGGCATGTTGCTGTCGCTGTTGATCGCCTTCACCGTCACACCCTGGCTCGCGTTGAAGCTGATGAAGCCGCACACCGCGCAGGGCGCGGCCCATGCTGCGCTGGACGGCGCCCCTTCACGCGTGCAGCGGCTTTTCAACCGCGTGCTCGGCCCGCTGCTGGAAAGCGCCCGCAAGCGCTGGCTGCTGCTCGCGGGCGTGATCGTGCTGCTGTTCATGTCGATCGGCCTGGTGCCGCTGCAGGCCGTCGTGCTGAAGATGCTGCCGTTCGACAACAAGAGCGAGTTCCAGGTCGTGCTCGACATGCCCGCCGGGGCCGCGCTCGAAGACACGACCGCGGCGCTGCACGATATCGCCTCGTATGTCTCGCGGCAGAAAGAAGTCAGACACGTCCAGGGGTATGCTGGAGCGGCCAGCCCGATCACGTTCAACGGCTTGGTGCGCCAGTACTATCTGCGCGCTGACGCCGAATTGGGCGACCTGCAGGTGAACCTGGTCGACAAGGCGCACCGCGACGCGCAGAGCCACGCGATCGCGCAGCGCCTGCTGCCGGAAATCGAACGCATCGGCCGCGACCACGGCGCCCGCATCAAGGTGGTCGAAGTGCCGCCGGGCCCACCGGTGATGGCGCCGTTGGTCGCCGAAGTCTATGGCCCTGATGAGGCCGGGCGGCAGCGGTTGGCACTGCGCATCGCCGAGCTGTTTCGGCGCACGCCGGAGACGGTGAGCGTGGATACCAGCGTGCAAGCCGCGGCGCCGCGCGCGTTCCTGCGTGTGCAGCGCCAGCGCGCGATGGCCTTGGGAATTCCGGTGGCCACGGTGGCGCAGACCGTGGCTGCGGCGCTGTCGGGAAAGGACGCCGCGTGGCTGCACGACGGCCAGAGCAAGTACCCTGTGCCGGTGCGCTTGCAGCTTCCGCTGGAGGCGCAGGTGGGGCTGGACGCGCTGCTCGCACTGCCGCTCGCGGCGGCCGACGGTCGCCTGGTGCCACTGTCGGAGCTGGTGCGCGTCGAGTACGGCGTGGCCGACGTGGCGCTCTACACGAAAGACCTGCAAGGCGTGAGTTACGTCATCGGTGATCTGTCGGGCAAGCTCGACTCGCCGCCGTACCGCGTGATCGAAATCCGCCGCAAGCTGCAAGAGGCGGCGTTGCCCGGCACCGGCAGCATCGATGAATATCTGCTCGGGCCACCCGACGACCCGTTTCGCCAGTACGCGGTGCGCTGGACCGGCGAGCTGCAGGTCACGCTGGAAACGTTCCGCGACATGGGCGCGGCTTACGCGGTCGGATTGATCTTGATTTACCTGCTCGTCATCGCGCAGTTCAAGAGCTACCTGACGCCGCTCATCATCATGGCGCCGATTCCGCTCACCATCATCGGCGTGATGCCGGGGCACGCGCTGCTGGCGGCAAAGTTCAGCGCGCCGTCGATGATCGGCATGATTGCGTTGGCCGGCATCATCGTGCGCAACTCGATCCTGCTGGTGGACTTCATCGAACTCCAGGTGCGATCGGGCGTGCCGTTCCAACAGGCGGTGATGCAGTCGGCGGCGGTGCGCGCCCAGCCCATCGTGCTCACCGGTTTGGCGGCGATGACCGGCGCCTTTTTCATCATCGACGATGCGATCTTCGGTGGCCTGGCGATATCGCTGATCTTTGGCATTTTCGTCTCGACGCTGCTGACGCTGATCGTGATTCCGGTTCTGTACTATGCGGCGTTCCGTCGTCGCCTCGAGAGCCCAGCGCCGCCCCTGCTGCCGGCAGATGGCGAGGGCAGCGCGGCTGTTGCGTCCGGCGTCGTTCCACAAGGCCATCCCTCATGACCACACTCACCGAACCCGCCGCGCGCGCCGACCTGCTGAACCGGCTACGCCGCGCCGAAGGCCAACTGCGCGGCGTGCAGCGCCTCATCGAAGAAGGCAACGATTGCCTGACGATCGCCGGGCAACTCAACGCCGTGCGCAAGGCGCTGGACAGCACCTATGCGCGCATGGCGGTGTGTTTTGTCGAACAGGAGTTGACGGATGCGAGCGGCACCGGCGTGTCGCCCGCGCGCAAGCAGCAGATCCACGACACGCTGCACAACCTGCAGGAGTTGCTGATCAAACGCGCGTGATGAACAGGACAGTGGCGGGCGTGCCCGCCGCGCACCGGCAGCGGCGGCCGGCGCAGGCCGCCGGCCGCCGTGCTTCTGGTCCTGTCGGCCCTTCTCAGGCGAGATCGAAGCGGTCCAGGTTCATCACCTTCACCCATGCGGCGACGAAGTCCTTGACGAACTTCTCCTTCGCGTCGGCGCTCGCGTAGACCTCGGCCAGCGCGCGCAGCACCGAGTTCGAGCCGAACGCCAGGTCCACGCGCGTGGCGGTCCACTTCACCGGCCCTGTCTTGCCGGTCTTGCGGTCCCGGCCCTCGTAGCCGCCGCCCGCCGGCTTCCACTCGAGACCCATGTCGAGCAGGTTGACGAAGAAGTCGGTCGACAGCACGCCGGGCTTGTCGGTGAATACGCCGTGTTTCGCTCCGCCGCTGTTGGCCCCCAGCACGCGCAGGCCGCCGACCAGCACCGTCATCTCGGGCGCGGTGAGCGTGAGCTGCTGCGCCTTGTCCACCAGCAGATGCTCGACCGGCACACTGGCCGGGCCCTTGAAGTAGTTGCGGAAGCCGTCGGCCACGGGTTCGAGCACGCTGAAGGACTCGACATCGGTCTGCTCCTGCGTCGCATCCACGCGGCCGGGCGCGAATGGCACCTCCACAGGCACGGCCGCCAACTGGGCGGCCTTCTCCACACCGACGCCGCCGGCCAGCACGATCACGTCGGCCAGCGAGAGCTTGCCCGAAGCCTTGCGCACCTCCTCCAGCTTGGCCAGCACCTTGGCCAATTCGCCCGGCGTATTGACCTCCCAGCTCCTTTGTGGCGCGAGGCGGATGCGTGCGCCGTTGGCGCCGCCGCGCTTGTCGCCGCCGCGGAAGGTCGACGCCGAAGCCCAGGCGGTGGACACGAGCTGCGCCACCGTCAGGCCCGACGCCGCGATCTTCGCCTTGGCGTCGGCGATGTCGGCGGCGCTCGGCTTGTGCGTGGCCGCAGGCAGCGGGTCCTGCCAGATCAGCTCTTCCTTGGGCACCTCGGGGCCGAGGTAGCGCGGCTTCGGGCCCAGGTCGCGGTGCGTCAGCTTGTACCAGGCGCGCACGAAAGCGTCGGCAAAGGCCTGTGGGTTGTTCAGGAAGCGGCGCGAGATCTTCTCGAACCCGGGGTCCATGCGCAGTGTCAGGTCGGTGGTCAGCATCGTCGGCCTGTGCTTCTTGCCGGGGATGTGCGCGTCGGGAATGATCTCCGGTGCGTTCGTCGCCACCCACTGCTTGGCGCCTGCGGGCGACCTGACCATCTCCCACTCGAACTTGAACAGGTGTTCGAAGAAGTCGTTGCTCCAGCGCGCGGGCGTGGTGGTCCAGGTGACTTCCAGGCCGCTGGAAACGGTGTCCTCGCTGTGACCCTTCCCGAACTTGCTGTTCCACCCCAGGCCTTGCGCCTCGAGCGGCGCGCCTTCGGGTTCCGGCCCCTTGTGCGATTCCGGCGCGGCGCCGTGCGACTTGCCGAACGTGTGGCCGCCGGCGATCAGGGCGACGATCTCCTCGTCGTTCATCGCCATGCGCCCGAACGTGGCGCGGATGTCCTTGGCGGCGGCCACCGGGTCGCCACTGGCGTTCGGGCCTTCCGGGTTCACATAGATCAGCCCCATGTGGGTGGCGGCCAGCGGTTGGTCCAGGTCACGCTCGCCGCTGAAGCGCTGGTCGGTGGCGAGCCACTTCGTCTCGCTGCCCCAGTTGACGTCCATGTCGGGTTCCCACACATCCTCGCGGCCACCGGCGAAGCCGAAGGTGCGAAAACCCATAGCCTCCAGCGCGACGTTGCCGGTGAGGATGAACAGGTCGGCCCAGCTGATCTTCTGGCCGTACTTCTGCTTGATCGGCCACAGCAGGCGGCGCGATTTGTCGATGTTGACGTTGTCGGGCCAGCTGTTCAGCGGAGCGAAGCGCTGCTGTGCGCGGCCGCCGCCGCCGCGGCCGTCTGCCGTGCGGTAGGTGCCGGCGGCGTGCCAGGCCATGCGGATGAACTGCGGGCCATAGTGGCCGAAGTCGGCCGGCCACCAGTCCTGCGAATCGGTCATCAGCGCCAGCAGGTCCTTCTTCAGCGCGAAGTAGTCGAGCTTCTTGAACTCCTGGGCGTAGTCGAAGGTCTCTCCCAGGGGGTTGGACTTGCTCGAATGCTGAGCGAGCAGGTCCAGGCGCAACTGGTTCGGCCACCAGTCCTTGGTTGTGGTGCCGCCACCGGCGGCATGATTGAATGGGCACTTGGCATCGGACGACATGGATTCAGACTCCTGACAGACGTGGGGGAACGCTGCGAAGAGTAGTGATCCAGCCGCCGCGCGTCCAGAAAAAATCCTTTATCGTGTCGATAGCAAGGGCTACAAGACAGCCGCACCGAGGAAGGAAACGATTGCGGGCAGGGTGGACCCCGGCGTACGCCGGGGTGACGGACGGGAAGCCCAGACGCGTCGCCGTGGTTCAGGTGCCGCAGGCAGTGCCGCCGCTCTTCATGCCGAGCTTGCGCAGAATGCTCTCCAGCGGGCAAAGCCGCGTGAACGAACTCTGCAACAGGTTCGCGCCGACGAAGGCGGTGAGCCACAGCCAGTTGACGGAATGGAAGAGCGGGCTGGCCTGCACGCCGAAAGCGAGCGACAGCAGGATCACGGTGCCGGCGAACATGCGGATGACGTTTTCAATGCTCATGAGAACTCCTGTGCGGGGGTGGGTGGTGGAGACAGCCCTCAGCTTGGACCCGGCCGGCGGATTTGTCTGCTACGTGGGTTGCACAGCTTGACGCAATCTGCGCAAGCTCACCGATGGTCGCGCGTCACTGACCGTACAATGTACGGCGCAAGTACACGACGGGAGATCCTCATGCAAGCTGCCACTGAACGTCTGGAAATACGCCTGCCCCCCGGGGACAAGGGGTTGCTCACGCGTGCCGCGCAGATCGAAGGCGTGAAGGTGAGCCAGTTCATTCTCGGCCCGGCGCTGGCGCGCGCGCGCAAGCTCGTCGCCGAGACCGAGCGCGTCGGCACGACTGCCAAAGGCTACAAGGACCTGCTCGATGCGCTGGCCAAGCCACCCAAGCCCACGAAAGCCTTGATCGCCGCGATGCGCGACTACGAAGCTGCCGGCATTCAGTGGCGCTGATCGTCGCCAGCCTCGACAAAGCCGTGCATGACCGCGCGGCATTTGATTGCGGCGAGCCCGCCCTCGACGAATTCCTCAAATCCAAGGCGGCGCAGCATCAGGCACGGCGCGTGTCGCGCACGTTTGTCCTGACCGATAGCGCGCAACCCAGGCGCATTCTCGGGTACTACAGCCTGAGCAACAGCCAGATCGCACGCGAACAGCTCAGCGACGAAGAGGCCAAGGCGCTGCCTCGGCACCCCGTGCCGGCAGTGCGGTTGGCGCGGCTGGCGGTGGGCCGCTCGGAGCAGGGTCAACGCCTGGGCCAGTGGCTGCTGATGGATGCGATCAAGCGCTGTGCCCTGGTCGGCCAGCAGAGTGGCGTCTATGCGCTGGTGGTGGATGCGAAGAACGAAGAGGCGAAGCGCTTCTACGAACGCTTCGGCTTTGTCGCCATTGCCGGCTATCCCCAGGTGCTCTACTTGCCGCTTGAGACCGCGCTGGGGTCGGTACAAGTGAGCCCATTTTCATGACCGACACCGACACCGACACCGACACCGACACCGCGCACCGCCTGCTGCTGGCGCGCTTTCCCGTCTTCACGCAACTGCCCGCGGCGCAGCTCGACGAGTTGCTGTGCAACGCGCCGCTGCGTCGCGCAGCGCAAGGCGCGGTGCTGTTCGAGCCGAACCTGCCGTGCGAAGGTTTCCCGCTGGTGCTCGAAGGCAGCGTCAAAGTCGTGAAGACGTCGCCTGCGGGCCGCGAGCTCGTGCTCTACCGCGTCAGCCCGGGCGAGGGCTGCATCCTGTCAGGCGGCTGCCTGCTCGGGCAGAGCGACTACACCGCGCGCGGCGTCGCCGAGAGCGACGTCACGCTGCTGCGGATTCCTCCCGCGGTCTTCAACGAGTTGATCGTCAGCTTCGAGCCGTTACGCCGCTTCGTCTTCGACATGTACGGCACGCGCCTGGCCGAGGTGATGGAGCTGATCGACGAGGTGGCGTTCCGCAAGCTCGATACGCGCCTGGCGCGGCTGCTCGTGCAGCGCGGCCCGGAGATCGCCGCGACGCACCAGAACCTGGCCGACGAGCTGGGCAGCGTGCGTGTCTTCGTCAGCCGGCTGCTGCGCAACTTCGAGGAGCGCGGCTGGGTCCGGCTGGAACGCGAGAGGATCAGCGTCGTCGATGCGAAGGCGCTGCTCGCGTTCTCACGGCAGTAGTCTGGCGCGCCGCGCCCACTTGATGCCTTCGAACCACGGCACGCTCAGCAAACCCAGAGCGCAGGCCGCTGCAAGTTCGTGCACGGGCAGCGGCGCGAAGCGCAGCGCGCCCACGGCCCAGGGGACGTAGAGCGCGGCCAACAGCAGCGCAAACGCCAGTGCGACGACCCACCACAGTGTCTTGTTGGGCGTGCGCAGCGTGGCCCAGAGCGGCCTCGTGGCGGATCGATTCGACAAGATCAGCGCGAGGTTGCCGACCACCAGCGCCGCGAAAGCGAACGCGCGCGCCTGCGGCTCTGGCATGCGCTGCTGCCCCCACGCAAACGCCGCCAGCACCACGGCGAGCACGCCCAGGCCTTGCAACAGCGCCAGCCACAGCGTGGCGCCGCCGAACAGCGCAGCCCCGGCGTCGCGCGGCGGGCGGTGCATGACGTCGCTCTCGGCCGGCTCGTTCTCGAACGCGATCGAGCACGCCGGGTCGATGGTCAGTTCGAGCAACGCGATGTGCATCGGGTACAGCAGCGCCGGCCAGCCGAGCATCACGGGCAGCAGTGCCATGCCGGCGATCGGCACATGCACTGCGAGGATGTACGACATGGCCTTGCGCAGGTTGTCGAAGATGCGGCGCCCGAGCTGGACAGCGCGCACGATCGCTGCGAAGTCATCGTCGATCAGCACCAGCGAAGCCGCCTCGCGCGCCACGTCGGTGCCGCGCCCACCCATCGCCACGCCGACATGCGCCGCGCGCAGCGCCGGTGCGTCGTTGACGCCGTCGCCCGTCATCGCGACGATGTCGCCGCGCGCCTTCAGCGCCTGCACGATGCGCAGTTTCTGCTCGGGTGCGATGCGGGCGCAGACGCTGACACCGGCGATGCGCTCGCGCAAGGCGGCGTTGCTCAGTGTCGCGATCTCGTCGCCCGTCAGCACTTCAGCGTCGCTTGCGGCCAGGCTGGCTGACTGGGCCGGGCCGGACAAGCCGGGTGAGCGAGACAAGCCGGACAAGCCGGCTTGGTGCGCAATCGCCCGCGCCGTCGCCGGGTAGTCGCCGGTGATCATGATGACGCGAATTCCCGCGGCGCGGCACTGCGCAATCGCCGCGGGAACCTGTTCGCGCAGCGGGTCCGACAGGCCCAGCAGGCCGAGGAACTCGAAGTCGAAGTCGTGTTCGCTCGCCGGCCAATCGGTGCCCTCGAAGTGGCCTCGCGCTACCGCGAGCACGCGCAGGCCGTCGGCGGCGAGCCCGTCGACTGCGCTGGCAATGCCCGCCTGGCGCGCGGCATCGAGGTGGCACAGATCCATCACCGCCTCCGGCGCACCTTTGGCGGCCACCGTCTGCGCGCCGTGTTCCGCGCCAGCCCAGACATGCGACATCGCGCGCAACGCCGGGCTGAGCGCATAGGTCTGCACCAGCTTCCAGTCGCGATGCAGGTGCTCCGTGTCGGCTAGAAAGGATTGCCCGAGATCGTGGAACGCCTTCTCCATCGGATCGAACGGGCCCACCACGCTGGCCAGGATCGCGACCTCCACCAGGCTGTGGAACGCCTCGGGCAGTTGCCCGGTGCTCACCGAGGCCAGCGCCACGCGGTCCGTCAGTTCAACACCGCCGGCGACCAGGTGCGTCACCTTCATGCGATTTTCGGTCAGCGTGCCCGTCTTGTCGCTGCAAAGCACCGTGGTGGCGCCAAGCGTCTCGATGGCGTTGATGCGGCGTGTGAGCACGCCTTGTTTGGACAACCGCCGCGCGCCGAGCGCCGGGAACACGGTCAGCACCACCGGATACTCCTCGGGCAGCATCGCCATCGCCAGGGCGATACCGGCCAGCAACGCCTGCAACCAGTCGCCGCGCAGCAGCCCATGCACCAGCACGAGCGTCAGGCTCAGCGCGAGCGCTAGCAACGCCAGGTTGCGTACCAGTTTCGCCGTCTGCTTCTGCAGCGGCGAACGTTCGTTTTCCACCGTGCCCAGCGCCGTACCGATGCGCCCGATCTCGCTGCGCGCGCCGGTTGCCGTGACGCGCGCCAGCGCGTGGCCCTGCACGATCAGTGTGCCGGCATACACACTGGGCAGGTCGTCGCCGCCGGGCCGCACTGTGGCCGCTTGCGTGTGGCCTGGGCTGGGCGCGAGTTCGTCGCGCTGCGCTGCCCGCTTGCCCACCGGCACGGCTTCGCCGGTGAGCAGCGATTCATCTGCGCGAAGGCCGTCGGCCGACACGAGCAACGCATCGGCGGGGACGCGGTCGCCTTCGCTCAGTTGCAGCAGGTCACCGCGCACCACGTCGCGCCCGGCAATGCGCTGCGGCCGGCCATCACGGATGACGAGCGCGCGTGGGCTCGTCAGGTCCCGCAGGGCTTCGATGGCGCGCTCGGTCTTGCCTTCCTGATACAGCGTCAGCCCGAGCGTGACCGCGACGAAGCCGAACAGCGTCAGGCCTTCCTGCAGATCACCGAACGCGACGTACAGGCTCGCGGCGCCGAGCAGCAACAGGAACATCGGCTCGCGCGCGGTGTCGGCGGCAATGGCCAGCAATGTGCGGCGCTGTCCGCCGGGCAGCGCATTCGGGCCGTCTTCGCCCAGGCGCTCGGCGGCCTGCGCAGAGGACAGGCCGGAGTCAGCGCTGTGTGCAGTCGAGTTCAGAGCTGAATGTCGCGCATGCGTCGAAAGCGCCCGCTCGCGGGACGCAATCGCCGCGCATGCAGGCCGACGCGCTTGACATCGTGCGGCTCAGTGGCGATCGGAGATTCGCCCCACCGCGCAACTGACGAACGACTTCGCCACTGCCGCGGCCGAGCGCAGACCCTCGACCGAGCCCTTGCGCGGACAACCCAGGCGCGCGAGCGTCGCGCCGATGTCCTGCGTCACGTCAGTCGCGGCCTGCACGGTCACGACGTGGCGCTGCAGATCGACAGACACTTGCGTCACCCGCGCATCGGCGCGCAGCGCTTCTTCAATCGTATGCGCGCAACCGCCGCATTTCAGGTTCTCGACTTCGAATTGCAACTCCATGCTGTGCTCCATGCCGAGACATGCCTCGGCAACCTGGATTGCATCGTGCGTCACGGGTGGCGCCTGGGGTTTGTCTTTTGTCAATCAAGCGGCCCGCACATTCAAAGACACTGCCGTCACGCGACTGCAATCGCGAGGAGGTTCTCCCATGTATGGTTTCCACGCCCGGCTCGACAACACCACGTTCGACGACGCGGTGCGCAAGGTCACCGAAGCACTGAAGGTCGAGGGCTTCGGCGTCCTCAGCGACATCGACGTGCAGGCCACGCTCAAGGCCAAGCTCGGCGCCGAGGTGCGGCCGTATCGCATCCTGGGGGCGTGCAATCCGCCGCTCGCGCACAAGGCGCTGCAGGCCGAGCCCGACATCGGCTTGCTGCTGCCGTGCAACGTTGTCGTGCGCCAAGAGGCCGAGGGCCACATCACGGTGGGCTTCATCGACCCGCAGACGATGGTCGACCTGATCGACAAGCCCGCGGTTCGGGAAGTGGCTGAGGACGCCAAGGCCCGGCTGATGCGGGTGCGCGGCAACCTGCAGCCTTGAAATCGGGCGAGGTGCAGGACGTGGGCGTCGCACTCAGTCTCGTGCCCGTGGTGATGATCGTGATGAACCGGATCACCACCGCAGCCGATTGACGCAGGTCAAAGCGGTGCGCTTGTCCGTGGCGCAAAGTCATCGAATCGAGTTGCACGGTCCGAATCTCCATGGCCAAGAGCAGCGTTTCGAAACCGGTTGTCGCCCAGCGTTCAACGCGCCAGCCGCGCCGCGTCGCCGAGGGCGACGTGATCGCCGCGCGCGGTGGTGCAGATCTGGGCCGCAAGGTGATCGCCGAATCCGTGCGCGCAGCCCAGGGGGCGAAGATCGCCGCGGTGCAGGACATTCTTGCGGCGCGAACCAAGGTGTCTGCCGCGGAACAGGGCAAGCAGTTGCGCGCCATTCTCGATGGGGCCTCGCCCGACGACGCCGCCGCCTTGCGCGATGCGTTGTTCAATGACACCGATCTGCGAAACCGGCAGCGGCTGGTCAAGCCCGACGAAGAACTGGCCGAAGACTGGCGCAGCGGCGGCTACCCGTACAAGAACCTGCTGTCACGCAAGAACTACGAGGCGCAGAAGTACCTGTTGCAGGTCGAGTTGCTGAAGCTCCAGGCCTGGGTGAAGGAAGCGAGGCAGCGCGTCGTGATCCTGTTCGAGGGCCGCGATGCGGCGGGCAAGGGGGGCGCGATCAAGCGCTTCATGGAGCACCTGAATCCGCGCGGGGCGCGCGTCGTCGCACTCGAGAAGCCGAGCGAGACGGAGCGCGGCCAGTGGTACTTCCAGCGCTACGTCGAGCATCTGCCGACCGCCGGCGAGATCGTGCTGTTCGACCGCAGCTGGTACAACCGCGCCGGTGTCGAGCGGGTGATGGGCTTTGCAGCGAGGCCGAATACCAGGAGTTCATGCGCCAGGCGCCGGATTTCGAACGCCACCTGGTGCGCAGCGGCCTGCACCTGATCAAGTTCTGGTTCTCGGTGAGCCGCAAGGAACAGCGCCGCCGCTTCAAGGAACGCGAGGCGCATCCCCTCAAGCAATGGAAGCTCAGCCCGGTGGACATGGCCTCGCTCGACAAATGGAGTGAATACACGAAGGCCAAGGAAGCCATGTTCTTCGAAACCGACACCGCCGACGCACCCTGGACGGTGATCAAGTCGGACTGCAAGAAGCGCGCGCGGCTCAATGCGATGCGCTACGTGCTGCACAAGCTACCCTACAGCAACAAGGACATCGAGCACATCCGCTCACTCGACCCGCTGCTGGTCGGACGGGCCCATGTGGTCTACGAGCGCGGCGAGCAAAAGGGCGGTGCCATTCTCTAGGGCGGATGCACGCCAGGACAAGCAAGGGACGTCTCATGGACCTGCTCGATTTCGCCCGCGGCCCGGCGCTGGTGTTCGCCGTTTCGGTGTTCGTGCTGGGCACGCTTTGGCGCCTGGTGGGCGCGCTGCGCCTGCCGCGTCTGCCCGATCTGTCGCCCGCCCGCGCAGGTGCGCCGTCAAACCGGGTGGCCGCCGGGCGCGCCATCCTGCGCGGCATGTGGCCACGCCAGGCGTTCTCGGCACGCACGCATTACGTCACGCTCAACGGCTACGTTTTCCACATCGGCCTGGCGCTCGTGTTCTTCGGCTACGCACCGCATATCGCGTTCATCCGCAGGGTCACCGGCGTGTCATGGCCGGCGTTGCCCGACATGGCGATGTACATCGCTGCCGCGGCCACGGTCATCTCGCTGCTGCTCGCCCTGGCGTTGCGCGTGACGGATGCGGTGCGCAGAAGGATATCCGGGCTCGACGACTGGATCACCTGGGCCATCGTGTTCCTGCCGATGATCACCGGCATGGCGGTACTGATTGAGCCCTCGCAGGCCATCCTGGCGCGTGAGCACACGATCTATCGAGGGCCGCTGGCGGTGCACCTGCTGACGCTGGAGCTGCTGCTGGTGTGGTTTCCGTTCGGCAAACTGATGCACGCGGTGCTGTTCGCCTTCTCGCGCGGCGCGACGGGCGTGCGCTTCAGCCACCGCGGGGTCAGCACGTGAACAACATCAAGACTGCCGCACCGGCCTTCGACAAACAGGGCGACCAAGGCGATGCGCAGCGCGTCGACGCGGCGATGCACAGCTTCGTACGCGAATTCGGCGTCACTGCGGCGCTGCACATGGAATCGTGCGTGCACTGTGGTTTGTGCGCCGACGCCTGTCACTTCTACCTCACCACCGGGCAGGCCAAGTACACGCCTGCGCTCAAGCTCGAACCGCTGCGCCGCGCCTATCTGCGCGAGGTCAGTCCCTTCGCACCCGTGGTGCGCGCGCTCGGCCTGGTGCGCAAGCCGAGCATCGCCGATCTGCAGCAATGGCAGGAGTTGATCTATGACTCGTGCAACTTGTGCGGCCGCTGCACCACGGTGTGCCCGATGGGCATCGACATCGCGGAGCTGGTCAGGGGCGCGCGCCACGGCATGTTCAAGGCGGGGCTCGTTCCCGAGCG
>JANOLJ010000041.1:0-3362 GCA_031419715.1 Burkholderiales bacterium
TCACGAGCGACCTGGTCGGCCTGGCCAGCGAGCTGCCGCCGCCGTTGCGCAAGACCGCGCAGGCGCCGCTGCCGATGCGCTATGCGACCACCCTGGTGCGCGACTCCTGGCTGCCTGGGCGCAAGCTCGCCGATACGCTGGCGTTGGAGATCGGCCCGTTGCTGCAGGTGCAGTACCGGCGCGACATTTCCGGCGATGCGCCGCGCATCCTGAGTGGCGGCATCGGCGTCGCCGCGCCCGCGCCCGCTCCCGCACAAGGTGTGGCCGTCAACGCGAACCTGGCGATGGTGAACCTCGACGCCTGGGAAGCGGTGTATCGCAAAGTGTTCGACGATCCGGCGGTCGCGGGCGACGATTCCGGCGACGACCCCGGCTACGGCCCTAAGCAGCTGGCCGTGCGTGCGCAGGAGCTGATCACAGGCGGGCGGCGGCTCACCAACGTCGTGGCGGGCATCTCGCGCGAGCCCGACCAGTGGCGCGCCACACTCGACGCCGACCAGCTCAGCGGTTACGTCGAGTACAAGCCGCCGCGCCGCGTGGCCGCGGGTTCCGCAGTCACACCAGCCGGCGCCGGGCGCGTCTACGCGAGGCTGACCCGACTCTCGCTGCCGAAAAACGAAGTCGAACAGATCGAGAGCCTGCTCGACGCGCCGCCGAGCAGCGTGCCCGCGCTGGACATCGTCGTTGACGACTTCGAGCTTCGCGGCAAGAAGCTCGGCCGCGTCGAGATCGTCGCGACGAATCAGCCCGGCACCTCGGCGCAGGTGAACCCAGCGACTCCGGCGACGCGCGAATGGCGCCTGTCGAAGTTCAGCATGGCCACGCCCGAAGCACAGCTCACGGCCACCGGCAACTGGTCAGCCGGCGGCGCCGCGGCGCGGCGCGCCGAGATGGATTTCAAACTCGACCTGCGCGACAGCGGCGTCTTTCTCGAACGCCTGGGGTTGGGCAAAGTGGTGCGCGGCGGCAAAGGCATGTTGGCGGGGCAGGTGGCCTGGCTGGGCTCGCCGCTGTCGCTTGACTTCCCCAGCATGAGCGGCCAGTTCAACGTGAACGTCGATTCCGGCCAGTTCCTCAAGGCCCAGCCCGGCGCGGCGCGGCTGCTGGGAGTGCTCAGCCTGCAATCGCTGCCGCGCCGGTTGCTGTTTGACTTTCGAGACGTCTTCGAAGAGGGTTTCTCCTTCGACAGCTTTGCCGGCGACGTGCGCATCGACGCTGGCGTGGCGCACACCAACAACCTGCGCATGCGCGGCGTGCAGGCGGTGGTGCTGATGGAAGGCAAGGCCGACATCGGCCGCGAGACGCAGGATCTGCGCGTCGTGGTCGTACCCGAGATCAACGCTGGTGCGGCTTCGCTGGCATATGCCGTGATCAACCCGGCGGTGGGCCTGGGAACCTTCCTCGCGCAATTGTTTCTGCGACGCCCGTTGAGCGAAGCGGGCACGCGCGAGTTCCACGTCACCGGGCCCTGGGTCGACCCGCAGGTGGACCGCGTCGAGCGCAAGGCCGAGGCGCCGAGTACGGCACCGCGTTGAAAGCACCACGGTGAAAATCTCCGCCCTGCAAATGGTCTCCACACCCGACGTGGCACGCAACCTCGACGCCGCGCAGCGCCTGATCGCGCAAGCCGCGGTGCAGGGCGCGCAACTGATCGCGCTGCCCGAATACTTTTGCCTGATGGGGCGTGCCGATCGCGACAAGCTCGACGTCGCCGAGCCGCCTCTGGCGGCGGACGGCAGCGGCGGCGGGCCGATTCAGCAAGCGCTGGCGCAAGCCGCGCGCCGCCACGCAGTCTGGGTGATCGGCGGAACCTTGCCGCTGCGCTGCGACGACGCGCAACGCGTGCGCAACGCCAGCCTGGTCTTCGCACCCAGTGGCCAACTCGCGGCGCGCTACGACAAAATGCATCTGTTCCGCTACGCCAATGGCCGCGAGCAGTACGACGAAGGCCGCGTCTTGCAGGCCGGCAGCGCGCCGCTCGCCGTGCAATGCGGCGAACTGCGCGTGGGCTTAAGCGTCTGCTACGACCTGCGTTTCCCCGAGCTGTACCGCGCGCTGATGCAACCTCCCTGCGACTTGATCGCCGTGCCTTCGGCGTTCACCCACACCACGGGCAGCGCGCACTGGGAGTTGCTGTTGCGCGCGCGCGCCGTGGAGAACCAGGCCTACGTGATCGCCCCCGCGCAAGGCGGCACCCACGAGAACGGCCGCCGCACCTGGGGCCACAGCATGATCGTCGACCCCTGGGGCGACGTGCTCGGCGTGCTGCCCGAGGGCGAAGGCGTCGTCACGGCTGAAGTCGACAGCGCGCGTCTGGCGGCGGTGCGCGCGCAGTTGCCCGCGCTACAGCATCGCCGGCTCGGTGCTTGAAGCATGCGCCGATCGAACCCCACGCTTGACTATGATGCGGCGCCCGCCATCGACAGCGGCACCGCACCACCCTGAACCACCGAGGATCGAGATGAAACGAATTCAATTGATTGCCGCAGCCAGCCTCGCCGCACTGGGCGTGCTGGGTGGCCCGGCCTGGGCAGTACGGCCGCTGAGCGTGGACAGCGCCACCACCGCCGCCAAGGGCACGGGCTATGTCGACGCCTGGGTCGCACGGCAGCCCGGCAAAGACGACACCCTGAACATCACACCGGCCTACTCGCCATGGGAAGTGCTGGAGGTGTCTGTTCCGCTGTCGCGCAACCGTACCGACTCCGTCAACTCGGTGGGCGTGCTGGCGCGCGTGCGCATCACCGAGCCGCAAAAGGCTGGCTGCAACTTCCTCGTGGCGCTCGGCCACCGGGACCTCCGACCCGGCGGCAACCAGAGCCAGGCCTACACCGCGGCAAGCTGCAACAGAAACGACTTTGCGCTGCACGCCAACCTCGGCGCCGCCAAGCCTTCGGGCACGTCCAGCGTCGGCACCTGGGGCGTGGCGCTGGAACATGACACCGGCACCTTCGTCGCCCACGTCGAGTCGTTCGGCCAGGAGCGCTCGAAGCCGACGTTTCAGCTCGGCGCGCGCCGGGAAGTGGCGAAGGGCTGGCAGGTCGACGGAACGCTGGGGCGCTTCAACGGCGAGACGCTTTTCAGCTTGGGGGTGAAGCTCGGGTTCTGAGAGCTGAGGGCCGGTTCAAGCCCGCAGCGCGCCGCTGCAACTTCAACCTGGTTGCAAGCGTCGGGCACTGGTGCGCAGCCCGTGCAGAATCGTGTCGCGAACGCGCACCGGAAATTGCGCCGGCAGCAATGCTTCGACGCTCGTCACGACAGCAGGAACCGCAGCGACGATTTACTGCGCAGCGATTCGGAGTCGCCCAGGCCAGCGAGCTTGGCCACGGCATCCCAGTGCCTGGGCGCAATCTCACTGAGCT
>JANOLJ010000042.1:0-5885 GCA_031419715.1 Burkholderiales bacterium
AGCACCGCGAACGCCCGTTGCGGGCTGGGCAGAGTACCTTCAGGCCGGTTCGACCCGGACACGCGAGTCACCGCGCGCTGGCGCAGCTTCGCGGCGCTTTGCGATTCCTTCGTCTGGTCAGACATTCACACCCTTCTCAGCGATGGCAGTGTTGCCGCACTGGACTCTATACGCATTGCGCGGAAGCGCGCGTTCTTTGGTAAAGGCATCGCCGTGAACCGGTGCATTCCGGGTGCACCCCGGTGTATCGCGGCGAATGCCGCGATGGCCAGGTTTCAAGTCGGGTGCTACTCCCTGGGTTTGCGTTTGTCTTTGTCGCGCTCGTTCTCGTCGGCTTCATCGCGCCGGTCGCGCCGGTCTCGCGCTGCGCTCGCGGCAGGCTTGGGTGCTTGGGCACGCGATGCCGGCCCTTCGGCGTTTTCCTTGTCGGCGCGCACAGGCCCGGCCGCGGCAGGCGGCGCACGCGGTTGTGGTTCCTTGGTCTTTTCGTCGGGCCGGGAAGGCGCGCGCGGTTCGGATGGCGTGCGTGGCTCGGACTGGGTGCGCGGTTCGGGCTGGGTGCGTGGCTCCGGCTGGGTGCGTTGCTCCGGGCGGGTGCGTGGCTCGGGCTGGCCGCGTTCTTCGGGCGGCGAGCGCTGCTCGGGCCGCGCGCGTTGCTCCGGCTGCCCGCGTTGCTCCGGCTGCGCGCGCTGCTCCGGCTGCCCGCGTTCTTCCGGCTGGGCACGCTGCTCGGGCTGCGCACGCCGCGACGATTGACCGGGTTGCTGTGGTGGTGCTTGTGTCGGCTCGGGCGCCACCACCAGCCGGACGGCGGGCGCGGCTGCGGGCGCCGCGGTTGCGACCGCGGGCTTGAGTTGCCTGCGCGTCGCGTCGTCGAGCGGCCGGCCTGGCCGGGCCGTCAACTGTTCTTGCTGCGCGGCAAAGCCGGCGTGCACCGCGGCCGGGGCGGTGCGCGCGATGACGGTCCGCTCGAACACGCGGGCAGGGGGTTTGTCGCGCTCGGGCGCGGCGCCGCGCACGCTGCGCTGCGTTGGCGCGACCGGCGGCGCCGATTCGCCGGGCCGGCTGCCCACCCTGTCGTGCTCAACCCGCACGGCGGCCCGGGCCACCGGTTGCGACTGCACGAACGCCGCGGTTGGCACGGCGACCACGGCCCCCGGCACGCGCCGGTTTGCGTAGACGATGTTCGTCACGTTCGTCACGTTGTAGGTGTTGTTGATGACGCTGATGTCCACACTCGTATTGCTGCGGTTCACGCTCTCGTAATAGCCGCGGCTCACCGGATACGACGGCCGGTAGACCTCGCGCGGCCCGAGCGGGAACCAGGCGACGCCGCCAACATTGCCGCTGCCGATCGTCAACTGGAAGTTGTCTCCACCGACGAACACCACGAGTGCCGGCGCGTAATACGCCGGGGCGCGCGGCGGGCCCGGCACCCAGCCCCAAGAGCCGCCGATGTGCGCCCAGCGGCCGTAGTGCGAGACGGCGAAGCCCCAGGGCGCGTCGTCCACCCAGGTCCAGCCCCAGGGGTCGATCCAGGCCCAGTGGCCGTCGCGATACGGCGCCCAGCCCGCGCTCACGCGTGTGGGCATCCAGACGTTGCCGTAGGTCGCATCGACGCGCCAGGTGCCGTTCGCATCGAGGTCCTGGTAGCCCAGCACATCGGGTGACACATAGCGTGCCGACGCCGAGGTGTCGAAGGCGCGGTCGCGTGCGCCCGACCAGCGATCGAACTCATCGGTTTCATAGAAACGAGGCGCGTCACCGGCGTCGACTTCACGCAGGTCGGTTCCCGTGAAGCGATACGGTTCCCGCGCATCGATCGCATAGCCCTGGCCGTCGCCATAGGCCTGGCCGCTGCCGCGGCGCATGTAGATCGCCGTCTCATCGCGATCCGGGTCGACCTCGATGCGAAATTCTCCCGGCTCCCGCAACGCAAAGGCGAGATTCGGCGTGGCGATTTCAAACACCTGGCCGCTGCCCAGGCGCCGCACGCGCACGTTCAATCGGCCCTGCGTCAGTTGCAACTGGGCGACCCGATCGTCGAAATTGAGGATCGCCACGCCGGTGTCGGCGTTCAGCCGAACCATCGCGCCACCGATCTGGATTTCGGCACGCGCGCCGGGTTCCACCCACAGGCGGTCCCCCGTGGTGAGCGGGCGGTTCACCGTGGCCTGCACCCAGTCGGCCTCGCCGGCCGGCGAGAAACTCACCGCGCCGCTCACATGACCGAGCCGCGCCGCGCGCGACGGCGGGTCCGCGGCGGCGACGCTGCCAAACGCGAGCAAGAGAACGCTGGCCGCGAGCGCCAGCATGCGCCGCGAGGCCCGCATGGCTAGCCTTTGCGAGCGCCAAAGACCAGCAGCAAACCCCCCAGCACGATCGCGCCGACGCCGGCCCACACCGGAACGTTGACGGTCTGCTTGTCCTTGACCGACAGCTCGATCGGCCCGACCTTGGTGGTGTGGGTTTGTTTGGTGTAGCTGAAACTGCCGTACGCCAGCCCCAGGGCACCGGCGACGATCAGCACGATGGCGAGCATCTTGATGGAGTTCATGGTGTCACCTGTGGCGCAATGTCAAGTGCGTTCAAGGACGAACCGCGATCTCGTTCTTCACCGACTTCACGCCGTTCACCTTGCGCGCGATGCTCTCGGCGGTTTCTTTCTCGGTGAAGTTCTTGGCGAAGCCCGACAGCATGACGGTGCCGTTGAGCGTTTCCACGCGGATGCTGGAGGCGTCGACCTGTTTGTCTTGAACGAAGCGGCTCTTGATCTGGGTCGTGATCGTCGTGTCATCAACATAGGCGCCCACGGTTTCCTGGCCGCGTGTGACGGCGCAGCCGGTGGTGAACAGAGCCGCGGCGGCAAGAGCAGCGGCGAGGGTGGTGGTGCGAAGGGTCATGGTGTTACTCCTGTGGCGGTTGGTTGAGTGCCGATTCACATCATCCTCGTCAGTTGCGGCGGCGTATGTGCGTTGACGAACATAGGCCGGTGCGCTGTTGCGCCAGCGCAAACACGCACAAGCGGACTGGCGTCCGTCCTACAGCGCGCCGTGCAAGCGTGGCGCATCCTCTACCGATTTCACCGGGGTCTGTCATGAGAGTCGACGAGTGGGTCATTGCGGTTGCCCCCGCGGTCACTGCGGTCGTGGTGGTGATATCGCTGGCGTTTGCCCTTCCCGCCGTGATGGCGCAGAGCAGCGCGCTGCCGAGCGTTGCCGCTTCGGCGCCGCGGCCCGCCAAACCGGTGCGTCTGCCGGCCCGGTCACTGACCCCTGCCGAATTGCGCGAGAGCAGCTCACCGGCGATTGACGACAGACGCGAAGGCACCGCGACGCCGCAGCTCAGCATTCCTCTGGGCAAGACGGCGCCCGCGCAGCTCAAACCCGCGGCGCGCCCGGCTCGCACTGCCGCTGCCGCCTCCGGCATCGACGATCGCGCGGCGCGCTGCGAAGCGCAGGCCGATGCCAGCGCAAGTGCCGCGTGCTTGCGCGCCCGTTGACAGCGCCATCCGGCCCGACTGTCACCCGAATGTCCCCGATGGGCGCTCCCCACCTCCCACAACTCAACCACCTTCTGGCTGCGTTGGCTGGCACGGAGCCGGAGCGCTGGGAGCCGCTGATCGAGCCGGTGGTGATGCCGCTCGGCCTGGTGCTGTATGAAGCCGGCGCCACGCTCAGCCATGCGTATTTCCCGACCACTTCGATCGTCGCGCTGCAGTATGTGATGGAGAACGGCGCCTCGGCCCAGACCGCGGCGGTGGGCAACGAGGGCATGGTGGGAATTTCACTGTTCATGGGGGGCGAGTCCACACCGAGCCGCGCCATCGTGCAATGCGCGGGCCATGGGTTTCGGCTGGCTGCGCAGGCGCTGAAGGATGAGTTCAATCGCGGCGACGCAGTGATGCAGTTGCTGCTGCGCTACACGCAGGCGCTGATCACGCAGATGGCGCAGACGGCGGTGTGCAACCGGCACCATGCGCTGGATCAACAACTGTGTCGCTTCCTGCTGCTGAGCCTGGACCGGCTGACCGGCAACGACCTGGTGATGACGCAGGAACTGATCGCCAACATGCTCGGCGTGCGCCGCGAAGGCGTGACCGAAGCGGCGCTCAAGCTGCAGACGGCCGGGCTGATCCGCTACGCGCGCGGCCACATCACGGTGCTCGACCGCCCCGGCCTGGAGCAGCGCAGTTGCGAGTGTTATGCCGTGGTGAAGAGGGAATACGACAGGCTGCTGTCGGCCAGACTGGCGTTTTGAATCAGATGGGTTCTGATGTGCGCGAACAGACAGACGCGGGTTTTTGGCGTGCGCACAATCGCCGCACGCAGAACGCACCGAGCGCAGGTTCTGCCGATGCCAACCCACCCCTCGAGGAAAGCCGCATTGGCCACCGTTGAGAACCACTTGATCGAACTGCTGCCGCGCACAGACCGCGCCCGGCTGCTCAAGCTGTGCGAGCCGTTTCCGCTCGTGCTCGCCACCGTGTTGTACGAGCCCGGCACGCTGACGCAACACGTTTACTTTCCGACCGACGGCTTCATTTCGCTGGTCGCGCTGGTCGAGGGTAGCCCGGGGCTGGAGGTCGGCATGGTCGGGCGCGAAGGCATGGTCGGGGCGCAGACCGCGCTGGGTGAAGACACGGCGCCGCTGCGCGCGCTGGTGCAGGGCCCGGGATTGGCGTGGCGCATCGGTGCCGCCGAGTTGCAGGCCGAGCTGGCGCGCAGCCCGGCGCTGCAAGCCGGCTTGAACCGCTATGTGTCTGTGCTGATGTCGCAACTGGCCAGTTCGGCCGGCTGCCTGCGCTTCCACCTCATCGGCGCGCGCCTGGCGCGCTGGCTGCTCATGAGCCAGGACCGGGTGCGCGCCGACAGCTTCCACGTCACCCACGAATTCCTTGCCTACATGCTCGGCGTGCGGCGCGTGGGCATCACGACAGCGGCGAGCAAGATGCAGAAAGACGGGCTGATCGAATACCACCGCGGCTCACTCAAGGTGCTCGACCGCACCGGGCTCGAAGCCGCGGCGTGCGCCTGTTATGCGAACGAACGGCGCACCTACACGGCGCTGTTGCACTGATGCACTGATGCCCTGATCGGCTTGGCGCGGCACGGCGTTTCGTCGCGCGCGCCGGGTGGGGTAGCGCACAGACCGTTCGCGTCTCAAGGGCTACAACCGGACATTGCGAATCTCAGCGGGGGTGTCAGCATGGCTCAGCTTCAAGGTGGTTCTCGCGCACGCGGCAACGGCGCCCGGGTGGCGACTATCTTTGCTCTCGCGTCGATTCGGCCACCGCTGCGTGTGCTGGTGGTGGATGACTGCCTGGTGAATCAAATGGTCGCGGTGGCGCAGCTCGAACAGCTCGGCATCACGCCCGTGCTGGCAGACGACGGCGCGCAGGCCGTCGCCCTGGCGTGCGGCGAGAGCTTCGATTTCATCTTGATGGATCTGCAAATGCCGGTGCTGGATGGCCTGGCGGCGACGCAGCGGATTCGGCGCTTCGAGCAGGAAAGCGCGTGGCCGCGCGTGCCGGTGGTGGCCTACACCTCTTGTGCAGTGGGTCGGGACGAGGCTTTCGTGCGCAACTTCGGCTTCGATGCGGTCCTCAAAAAGCCGTGCGCCATGCCTGGCCGTAACACCCGGGCCAGTCCGGGCAACCGAGACCCGAGTCGGACAGCCGCGTGAAGGCGCCGAAGACCACCAGGTCGAAGGTCAGGAAGAGCGTCAGCGCGGTGAGTGTGGACAGGCGTTGATGGGCATCGGAGCGGCGGCGGCGCAACCACACGTAAGACAGCGGCAGCAGCGCGATCACCACCGCCAACAGCGCCAGGCGCGCGGCGGGCGCGAAGTCAATCAGCGCGGCGCTGTTCACAAGGGTCAGGGCC
>JANOLJ010000043.1:0-4035 GCA_031419715.1 Burkholderiales bacterium
AGCAGGATCACACCGATGAAGACAAACGGCGAGCCGCTCCAGTTCGTCGCGGGCCAAAGCGCGCTTGACAGGGCAAACAACCCGGCCACGACGAACAAACTCGCGAACTGCCAACGCAACAACCAACCGTGCACATTGCTGGCGGCCGAAGCGTCGTCTCGGCCCAGGCTTTCAGAGATGAAACGAATTCCCGTGGTGGTCAGCCCGTTGTTGGCAAACAAGACCAACAAACCAGAGAGCCAGATCACGTAGGCGTACTGGCCGAATTCCTGAGGGCCCAAGCCGCGCGCGATGATCGCGCTCACGACCAGCCCGAAGAAGAAGCTCACGTAGGTTGAGCCTGTCATCAGCAAGACTGCCTTTGCCGCGGCGCCTTGACCGAAGGGTCTACTCATTGCCGATGTCTCCCACCCAATTCGTGTCTGCTCACCGCGTTGCCGGGCGCGCCGCACCAGTAGCCGTCAGCCGACCGAACCGGGAACAGCCGCTCACGGCGCGAATCCTCGCCTGTCGCCAAGAATTCACAGCCTCACCGGACGCGCGGTGACCAGGCAAGATGCGCGAGGCGATAGCATCTTCAACAGCCAGAGTACATTCGGTCCCGGCCGACCCGATTTGCGGAACGCTTCATGCCCCTGCTTGCCTCGAAGAGTCTTTCCGCATCGTCACTTGCGGATTATGGTGGCGCCGCCGCAGTGAAGACACGACCTCGCCTGCGCATCCTTCACGTTGTTGATTCGCTCGAGTTCGGCGGGCTGGAGCGCGTCGTGACCGATTTGGCCATCGCGCAGTCCAGGCGTGGTGATGCCGTTTCCGTCTTCAGCATCAACGAAACAACGGGCTTTTCGCGGGAACTGCGCGACGCCGCGATCTCGGTCCACATCGGCGCGAAGAAGACGAGCTGGGATCTCGGCGTCCTGAAGCACCTGCGCCGATGCGCCTCAGGCGATTCGGTGGACGTGGTGCATACCCACAACTTCGTGCCGAACTACTACGCTGCCGCATGTCTGTTTGGTGCGCGCCAGAAGCCAGTGCAGGTCAGCACCTGTCACGACATGGGCGCCCGGCTGTCGAATCGCAAACTGCGTTGGCTCTATCGCTGGTCGCTGGCTCGCACCGCCAGGGTGGCGATGGTCGGGCGCCAGGTTCACGACCGCTACGTGCAAAGCGGAATCGTCGGGCCGAGCCGCGCCAGCACCGTGCTCAACGGCATTCCGGTCGCGCGCTTTGCCGGCACGGCGACGCGTCGCGACGCGGCACGACAGGCCTTGGCCCTGGCGCCGGAGATTCCCGTGATCGGTTGTGTGGGCAGATTGGTCGCGCTGAAAAATCACCGCTTGTTGCTCGACGTGTTGCCGGCGCTGCTTCAAGTCGAGCCCGCATTGCGCATGGTGGTTGTCGGCGACGGTGAACTGGATCGCGCACTGCGCGAGCAGGCGCAGGCCCTGGGCCTGAACGAGCGAATCTTGTTTGCCGGCCAGCGCGCGAACGTTGCCGACCTCCTGCCAGCCTTCGATATCTTCGCGATGCCGTCGCTGACCGAGGGCCTGTCCATCGCCTTGCTGGAGGCTTGCGCAACCGGCTTGGCCGTGGTCGCCACCGCAGTCGGGGGCAATCCGGAAATCATTCACCACGAACAGACCGGCCTGCTGGTGCCGGCCGCCGATGGCCCGGCGTTGCGCTATGCGTTGCGACGTTTGTTGAGCGACGCGGCGCTGCGGGCGCGGCTTGGCGCCAATGCGGCATCTTGGGTGCGTGACAACGCGTCGATCGAGGCCTTGTCGAGCAGCTACGACGGCTTCTATCGCGAGGCAATGGGCGTCGCCAGGACGAGCTAGGTTTTCTGTTCGCGCCAGGTGCGCAGTGTCAGCTCGATGGCTTGAGCGGTCGCAACGCCTTGGCGCCAACCGATCGCCTTCAGCGCCGCGTTGTCATATCGCAGCGGGCGGTACATTGACCTGACGACGTAGGGCGTGAAGACTGCCGGCAGCTGACCCTTTGACACACGGTGATAGCGCTCTAGCAACCGCGAACCCTGAAGCAGCATCCAATACGGTATCGGCAGCGTTTTCATGGCCCGCACTTGCCGACGATACAGGTTCAGATACTCGCGGCAACTCGGTAAGTCGTCATCGACGACGTTGAACACGCTTCCCGGCGGCGCCGAAAGTGTGGCTTGGGCCACCGCATCGGCGCAGTTGTCGACGTAAGTGAGCGGCAGGGTCGCGGACCCACCGAGGCTGAAGAACAGGCCCATGGCGTTGATGCCCACCCGGGGTGACAGTGCCGAACTGGCCGGGCCGTAAATGACACCCGGACGCAGGATGACCGACTCGAAGCCGTGCTCACGCTGAAACTCAAGAAAAAGCTGTTCCTGGCGCGTCTTGGCGTAGCCGTAAGGGCCCTTGTTGGCGCCGACTTCCTCGGTCGGCGTGGTTTCACCCAGCAGCGCGCCCTTGTCCAGGGGTTCGGTGCGGTACACCGCGAATGAGCTGATCAAAACGATGCGTCGTACGGGCGCGGCGCAGGCCGCCTCCAGCAAGTTGCGCGTGCCGATCACGGAGTTCGCGAACATATCGGCGGCCGCGCCGCGCATGCCGGCAGCCGCGTGCACGATGCAATCAACCCCCTGAACCATTGAATCCAGGCTGCCGCGCGCCAGCAGGTTCGCCGCAGCGCCTTCCACCACCAAGTTCGGCGCGCGTGCGGCGAGCGCGGTAAGCGTCGCGTCAGGGGGCTTCTGGCGATAGTGCAGGCGCAGCCCGGTGGCGCCCTTGTCGATCAAGCTCAAGGCAATGCGCTTGCCAAGGAACCCTCCTGCGCCGGTGAGCAATACCTTCATCGCTTGGTCTCCATGGCAACGACGATTTGATCGATCACGCGGCATGCGCGCAGGATATTGGCGTGCGGCACCGGATCAGCGGCACCCTTTTCTATCGAGTCGTAGAAGCGGTTCAACAGGACGCGCATGCATTGAAAATAGTGAAACTCGTGTCGACGAAACTCCTTGAACCCGCGCCAGCCATTGCGTGCGAACTGACGCGCCTGCACCCACGCCGGAAACAAGCGCCCGATCGCGCTAGGCTGGCTCTGGCGGGCGCTGCGCACCAGCGTCCTGGCCGCATAGTCCAGCTCCACGGTGTCACTCGTGCCCACGACACGCAGGGTGTGCGCCACAGGTCGCCCGTGCGCGCTGACCATGCCGCTGACCGTGACCGCGCCCGAGCGCAGCATGAAGCGCAGCTCGTCTCCCATGGCATCGACAGCCGCGTTGCCACTTTCGGGGCGGCGCCGAAAGGCCAATACCTGGGTCGTGACATCGTCGCCGATGTGCCCCACCACCTTGGCCAGCACATGGTCGAGGACGTTGTGAAACAACTTACCCGGCAGGCGGTGCACCCAATGCGCCGGGTCGGCCATCACGGCGACCCCGTAGTCACCCGCCAGGTTGTAGCCATAGTGGGTATCAAGGTGCACGATGTCACCCAGGGAGCGCGCGGCGAGCAGCTTTTCCAGCTCCAAGCCAGGTGTTTCGAAGTTGTAGAGGTAGTTGACGCTGACGCGCCTGCCGGTGTCGGCCGCGCAGTCGAGAATGATCTGCGCTTGCGGTTCGTTCAGCGCAAAGGGTTTTTCGACAAAGACGTGGCAACCCGCCTTCATCGCGGCGCAGGCGATGGCGACGTGCGAGTCCGGCGGGGTGGCGATGTGAACCACATCGAGCCGCTCAAGGCGCAGCATCTCGGCCATGTCGGTGTAGCGATTGGGCACACGCAGCCGGGTGCCCAACTGCTCTGCCATCAACGGCTCGCGGTCGCACACCGACACCACGTCGCCGCGGCCCGTGGCGCGGACCTGCTCAACATGCCCGTCCGCGATCTTGCCGCAGCCGACGATACCGATTCTGAGCATTCGAAAGTGTCCTTGGGTGGTGGGGTCGCCTCGGGCGATTTGCTACTGGGGGCGTGGAGTCCACGAGGCGACGACCCGCGCGAGCAACACCGGTCGCGCTCAGCGACTGGTGCGCTTCCACGATCC
>JANOLJ010000044.1:0-6889 GCA_031419715.1 Burkholderiales bacterium
ATTCAATCCATTCGCCCCGGCACAGGCCGTCGCCATGCTCGCCGCTGTACGCGCCCTTGTATTTGCGCACCAGCGCGGAAGCTTCTTCAGCAATGGCGCGCATTTTGGCCGCGCCTTCCCGCCGCATGTCCAGGATGGGCCGCACATGCAGCGTGCCCACTGACGCATGGGCGTACCAGGTGCCGCGCGTGCCATGGCGCGCGAACACTTCGGTCAGCGCATCCGTGTAGTCGGCCAGATGCACAAGCGGCACGGCGCAGTCTTCGATAAAGCTCACTGGCTTGCCGTCGCCCTTCAGGCTCATCATGATGTTCAGGCCGGCTTTGCGCACCTCCCAGAGGTTCTTCTGCGCCGCCTCCAGCGCCATCTCGACAACGCTGCCCGGCAGGCCGAGGTCGCCCATCAGTTCACCGAGCTGCCGCAACTTCGGCAGCAGCGCGGCCGTGGACTCGCCGCAGAACTCGACAAGCAATATCGCCGCGGGTTTGCCGATCAGCGCGGCTTCAATCGTCGGCCGAAACGCTGGGTTCGCCAGACTCAGCTCGATCATCGTGCGGTCCACCAGTTCCACCGCCGTCGGCGTGAGCTTGACGATGTGTTGCGCGCTTGCCATCGCCGCGCGAAACGTCGGGAAGTTGACGACGCCCAGCACCTTGGCGCGCGGCAGCTCGGCGAGCTGCAAGGTGAGGCTGCGCGTGCAACTCAGCGTGCCTTCCGATCCCACCAGCAACTGCGCGAGGTTCACGCTGGCGTCAGCGGTGTAGGGCCGCTCGCTCTGGTTGTGAAAGATGTCGAGGTTGTAGCCGCCGACACGGCGCAGCACTTTCGGCCACAGCGCGTCGATGTCGCCGCGGTGCACCTCGGCCAAGCCGCGCACGAAGTTGGCGACTTGCGCGGCGCGGCCCGTGAGTTGCGCGACCGGGCCGAAGTCGAGCAGCTCGCCGCTGGAGAGCCACCCGCTCGCGCCGATCACGTTGTGCACCATATTGCCGTAGGCGATGGAGCGGCTGCCGCAAGAGTTGTTGCCCGCCATGCCGCCCAATGTGGCCTGCGCGCTGGTGGACACGTCCACCGGGAACCACAGGCCATGCGGCTTAAGCTGCGCGTTCAGGTGGTCGAGCACGAGGCCGGGCTGCACGACGGCGCGGCGCTGTGCCACGTCAATGTTGACCACATTGCGCAGGTGTTTGCTGTGGTCGATGATCAGCGCCGCGCCAACAGTCTGGCCGCACTGGCTGGTGCCGCCGCCGCGCGCGAGCACGGGTACCTTGAGGTCGCGCGCAATGTCGATGGCGCTGGCCACATCGCGCTCCGTCTTGGGCACGAATACTCCCACCGGCATGATCTGGTAGATCGACGCATCGGTCGCGTAGCGGCCGCGCGAGGCGGCGTCGAACAGCACTTCGCCTTGCGTGTCGCTGCGCAGCCGGCGCGCCAGAAGCTCGCAAACTTCGTTGGATGGCAGCGCGGTGTGCGCGGAGCGCGGCGTATCGGTGACGATCAACAAGAACCCCTAGGAGCAAAGGGATTCTTGCATGCAAGAATGGGCGCGACCAAGGACGCACCATGCTCAAACTCGACTTCCACGCCGCAGGCAGGCACTTCCTGCAGATCCCCGGGCCAAGCCCGGTGCCCGACCGCATCTTGCGGGCGATGAGCCTGCCCACGATCGACCACCGCGGGCCTGAATTTGGCGCGCTGGGGTTGAAGGTGCTGGCCGGAATCCGCGATATCTTCCAGACGCGCCATCCGGTGGTCATCTACCCGGCTTCAGGCACCGGCGCCTGGGAGGCGGCGCTCGTGAACACGCTGAGCCCGGGGGACACTGTGGTGCTGTACGAAACCGGCCACTTTGCCGCGCTGTGGCACAAGCTTGCTACGCGCCTCGGGCTGAACTGCGAGGTGCTGGCCCTGGGTGGAAGCGACGATGTCTTGCCGCAGGCGCCAAGTTGGCGCCGGGGCGTGCAGGCCGACATGATCGAGGCGCGGCTGCGCAAAGACACGCAGAAGAAGATCAAGGCAGTGTGCGTCGTGCACAACGAAACCTCCACCGGCGTCACGTCCGACATCGCCGCAGTGCGCAAGGCGATCGACGCCGCCGGCCACCCGGCGCTGTTGCTGGTCGACACGATCTCGGGCCTGGCCTGTGCCGACTATCGGCACGACGAATGGGGTGTCGATGTCAGCATCAGCGGCTCGCAAAAGGGGCTGATGTTGCCTCCGGGCATCAGCTTCAACGCGCTGTCGCCTCGGGCCTTGGAAGCGACGAAGAGCGCGAAGTTGCCACGCTCGTTTTTTGCCTGGGACGAGATTGTCGAGATGAACCGCTCCGGCTACTGGCCCTACACGCCGAACACGAACCTGCTGTACGGCCTGCACGAGGCGCTGGACATGATCCGCACGGAGACCCTGCCAAAAGTCTTTGCCCGCCACCAGCGCTGGGCGGCTGGCGTGCGCGCCGCCGTCACGGCATGGGGCTTGCCGATTCAATGCGCTGACCCGGCTGTGGTGTCGCCTGTGCTGACCGGTGTCGTCATGCCCACGGGCGTTGACGCCGACGCGGTGCGCAGCCTGATCTACGAGCGCTTCGATATGTCGCTCGGCACGGGCCTGGGCAAGGTCAAAGGCAGGATGTTCCGCATCGGCCACCTGGGCGACAGCAATGACCTGACGCTGCTGGGCACGCTGGCTGGCGTGGAAATGGGGCTCAAGCTGGCGGGCGTGAAGCTCGCCGGCAGCGGCGTGCAGGCGGCGATGGAACACTTTGCCAAGCCCGCAGCGACTCAAGCGCTGCAGCAGGCGGCCTGAAGCACACGATTAACACCGTAGTCGAGGAGACGATCATGCAACGAAGAACTCTCATCCAGGCCGCCGGCGCCACCGTGGCCAGCCTGGGCGTGCCGCATCTGCTGGCGCAGGAATGGCCGAACGCACCGGTGCGAATCGTCGTCGGCTTTCCGCCGGGCGGCGGCACCGATGCGCTGGCGCGCGTGGTGGGCGCCAAGCTCGGCGAGATGTGGAAGCAGCAGGTCATCGTCGAAACCAAGGCCGGTGTGGCCGGGGTGCTGGCGGCCGAGTACATGGCGCAGCAACCGGCGGACGGCAGCAGCTTACTCATGGCGCACATCAACAGCCATGGTCTCGCGCCGAGCCTGCAACCCAAGCTGCGCTACAACGTCGAACGCGACTTCACGCCGATCGTGATGGTGGGCGTGACGCCGAACCTGCTGATCTGCAATACGAGTCAGCCGGCGAAGACGGTGAAGGAGATCGTTGCCCTGTGCAAGGCCAAGCCCGGCGCCGTGAGTTTCGGCTCGGCCGGCCAGGGCTCGGCGCAGCACCTGACGCTGGAGATGTTCAAGCTGCGCGCCGGCATCGACGCGCTGCACATTCCCTATAAGGGCAGCGGCCCGATGCTGACTGACCTGATCGGTGGACAAATCCAGTACAGCTTCGACACGATGACGGCGGCCACACCCCACGTGAAGGGCGGGCGTGCGTTGGCGCTTGCGCAGACGCGCCTGAAGCGCGCCAAGGGCCACCCCACGGTGCCGACGATGCACGAAGAAGGGTTTGACGGTTTCGAGGCCACCACCTGGTACGGCCTGGCCGGGCCGGGCAAGTTGCCAGCGAACATCGTGCAGAAAGTGAACCGCGACGTGAACACCGTGCTCGCGCTGCCCGACGTGCAGGCGCAGCTCGAAACCTATGGCGCGGAAGACGGCGGCGGCTCGGCCGAGAAGTTCGCCCAGTTCATCCGCGACGAAATCACGAAGTGGGCGAAGGTGGTGAAAGACGGGAACGTAAAAGTCGACAGCTGAGCGACTGTCATCCTGAACATCGAGCCGTCAGCGACTGTCATCCCGGCGCAAGCCGGGATGACCCGCAAGACGAAGGCGAGTTAGGCGCATCAGCTGCGCGCGGGCGCGGCCGCCGCGGTGGGAACGACGGGCGGAGCCCTGACGACGCGCGTTTTGCCGCCGGTAGTGATCAGGATCACCGGCTCGCCTGCGGCGAAGATCTCCCCACCTTTGGCCTGCACCAGGGTGCGGCGCTCGCCGTTCTTCAATTGCAGCAAGATTTCCACGGCGTCTTCTTTGGTCGCGGCGCGTTCGACCGCGTTGCCGATCACGGCACCGACCACCGCCGCGAGCACGCCCACGATCTGCGCCTCACGCCGGCCGCCCACCGTGCTGCCCGCGATGCCGCCGGTCACGCCGCCGGCCACGGCGCCAACGCCACTCTGGTTGCCGTCCACCACGACGGGCCGGACTGACAGCACAGTGGCGTCTTGCACCTGAGACAGGCGCTGAGCGTCGCCTTTTTGAATGACGTCCGGGTTGGTGGTGGTGCACGCGGCAAGGGCCAATGCGGCAACGGCGATGAGCAGGGATTTCATGGTCAGTTCTCCATCAGGGGGACGCCCGACTCGGTTCTTCGGGGAGTCGATGCGCAATGTTACGTCGACGGTCCGGGGCAGTTTTTGCGCAGGCTTGTAAAGAAGATTGTCCGCGGTCAAGCGCCACGCCGTCAGCGCCGGGACTCTCAGGTGTGCAACCGGCTGTGCCGCGGCACACTGGCGAGCAGGAACTCCATCTGGTCGGCCAGGATGCGCCGGCCGCGCAGGATCATGTCTTCGTGCAGGCTCGGCACATAGGGCAGATAGAGCAGCGACATGCGTGCCTCTTCGGGCAGGCGGTTGCCCTTGCGCCCATTGCACGGGCGGCAGGCGGTGATGCAATTCATCCAGGTGTCACCCCCGCCGCGTGACGTGGGCACGATGTGCTCGCGCGTCAGGTCGTCCCAATGCGTTTGGCCGCCGCAATAAGCGCAGACCTGGCGGTCGCGTGAGAACAGCTTCGGGTTGCTGAGCGCCGGTGTCTGGCGCCAGGCGCGGCTCGGCACCGCGCCGCGCACCGCGATGATGGGATGCACTTCGATGCGCGACTGCAAGCCCGTACGGCGTTGCGTGCCGCCGCGCAACACATAGTGGGCGTCACCCAGCGTCCATGCCACACCGTCGCTGGCGTAGATCACGGCTGCTTCCTTGGCCGAAATCCATGCCTGCGGGCGGCCGGACATGTCGAGTTGCAGAACTTCCACAATGGGCGAAGCGTAATCCATTCCTGGGGCAACGCTCAAGGTCGGGGGCGAAAGCCCCGCCGGAGGCGCTCGGGAATCCACGCAAGGGCCGGCCGCGCCAGCGTCAGCTTCTGGGGACAAATGCCTAAAAAATGCGCACTCTTCGGCGTCACGGGCTCGCGGATGTCTGCAAAATAGCACGATCGTTCGATTCAGCCCGCCCCGCATGCCAGACACCTCCGCCACCTTGCGACGCCCCGATCCAGCCACTGCGCGGTCCTCGCGAGCCTTGCTCAAAGGGCAGCAGACGCGCGTCGCGATCCTCGACGCGGCACTCGCCTTGGCCGCGCACAAAGGCCTGGAGGGCTTGTCGATCGGCGGAATCGCAGACGCGATGGGCATGAGCAAGTCCGGAGTCTTCGCGCACTTCGGTTCGCGCGAGGACTTGCAGATCGCCGTGCTGCGCGAGTACCACGCCCGCTTCGAAGTGGAAGTTTTCAGGCCCGCGCTCGCCGTGGAGCGCGGCGTGCCGCGGCTGCGCGCGCTGTTCGACCGGTGGTTGCGGCGCGTCTCGGTTGAAATCGACTCCGGGTGCATCTACATCAGCGGCGCTGTCGAGTTCGACGACCGCCCGGGCCCCGTGCGTGACGCGCTGGTCGCGATGGTTCAGTCTTGGCAGCGCGCGCTGGAACGCGCGATCCGCCTGGGCATCGACGCCAACCACCTGCGGGCCGACACCGACCCGGCTCAAGTGCTGTTCGACATTCATGGCTTGATCCTCGCGCTGCACCACGATGCGAGGTTTCTGCATTCGCCCGACGCGGTGCAACGGGCGCGTGCCGCCTTCGAGCGAGTTCTCGCCTACTACGCGGTCACGCCTGCGCCCGCCCCTGCCGCGCGCAAAGCGCGCAAGCGGGCCGCCTGATCAGCCGCCGAAACCGCCAGCCAAAACCCGCAGACAAAGCCGATTCACCCGACCGAAAGGGAAGACCATGCCCCACTACACCCCACCGCTGCGCGACATGAAGTTTGTGCTGCACGAGCTGCTGAACGTCACCGACGAGCTCAGGGCCTTGCCCGCGCATGCGGAAATTGATGTCGAGACGATCAACGCCGTGCTCGAAGAGGCGGGCAAGTTCGCCTCGGAAGTGGTGGCGCCGCTCAACGCCAGCGGCGACGCACAAGGCTGCACGCTGGACAAGGCGACGCACGAAGTGCGCGCGCCCGACGGCTTCAGACAAGCCTATGCCAAGTTTGTCGATGGCGGCTGGCCGTCCCTGAGCGCCGACCCCGCGTTCGGCGGCCAGGGCCTGCCGCATGTGCTGAACCAGTGTTTCTATGAAATGCTGAACTCGGCGAACCAGGCTTGGACGATGTACCCGGGCTTGTCGCACGGCGCCTATGAAGCCTTGCACGCGCATGGTTCGGACGCGCAGAAAAAAATGTACCTGCCCAAGCTCACGAGCGGCCAGTGGACCGGCACGATGTGCCTGACGGAGGCGCACTGCGGCACCGATCTGGGCCTGCTGCGCAGCAAGGCCGAACCACAGGCCGATGGCAGCTACAAGATCACCGGCAACAAGATCTTCATCTCAGCCGGCGAACACGACTTGGCAGAGAACATCGTGCACCTCGTGCTCGCGCGCCTGCCCGACGCTCCCGCGGGCTCGAAGGGCATCTCGCTGTTCGTCGTGCCGAAGTTCCTGCCCAAGGCTGACGGCAGCCTGGGTGCGCGCAACGGTGTGTATTGCGGCGGCCTGGAACACAAGATGGGCATTCACGGCAACGCGACAGCACAGATCGTTCT
>JANOLJ010000045.1:0-7954 GCA_031419715.1 Burkholderiales bacterium
CAGGTCGTCGGTGACGAGGTCGGGCAGGCCGATGGCGCCCAGCAGGCTGCCCGCCATGCGGCTGATGTAGGTGCGGCCGGTGCGCGTCACGATGGGCAGGCCCATCCACAGCGCGTCGCTCGCCGTCGTGCCGGCGTTGTAGGGGAAGGTGTCGAGCATCAGGTCGGCCAGCTGAAAGCGCGCCAGGTACTCCGAGGGCTGCACGCGTGGCGCGAGGATCAGGCGTTCGCGTGCGATGCCGTGTGCATCGGCTTGGCGCAGCATGTTGGCGTGCGCCCATTCGTTGTCGGCCAGCAGCCACAACACGCTGCCCGGCACTTGGCTCAGGATGCGCATCCAGGCACTGAACACAGCCGGCGTGAACTTGAATGAATTGTTGAACGAGCAGAACACAAAAGCGTCTTGTGGCAGGCCGTAGCTGGCGCGCGTAGGCAGCGGCGCGGCTTCACGCTGGCGGTCGCTGACCTGATAACAATGCGGCACGTAGATCGGCTGCTCTGTCATGTAGGGCAGCAGCTCGGGCGGCATGACGAAGCGATCCGCAATGATCCAGTCCACGCCGGGTAAGCCGCAGGTTCCCGGCAGGCCGAGGTAGCTCACCTGCACCGGCGCCGGGCGCATGCCGACGATCGCCGGGCGCGCGCCGTTCGTCAGCCCTTGCAGATCGACGAGCACATCAATGCCTTGCGCGGCGATCAAGCGTGCCGTGTTCGTGTCGTCGAGCCCGGCCACCGGGTGGTAGTGCTCGATAGCCGCGCGCAGGCGCGCACGCAGCGGTGTGCCATCGTCTCGGCTCCATGAAAACGCA
Source organism: Burkholderiales bacterium (assembly GCA_031419715.1). GTDB lineage: Bacteria > Pseudomonadota > Gammaproteobacteria > Burkholderiales > Burkholderiaceae_C > JAEMQF01. Next base: position 809 of record JANOLJ010000045.1, read on the forward strand.
TGCACTTCGAAGCGCTTGCGGTCGTGCAGCTCGAACAACTCGACGCTGAGCAACCCCACCGCGTGCATGTGCAAGTCGCCCGAGAGGTAACCGACCTTGATCTTGCCCTCGCGCTTCGCGCCGCTCGCGTGGAACGGCAGCGCCGGCGGCTTGGGCACACGCTCATGCACGAAGCGCTGCGCGGCGAGCAGTTGCAGGGCAGGGTCGTCGCTCGCGCCGAGCATCGCCAGCGCCGACGTGCCGACGAGCAACTGGTTCTGCGTGACAGCGCCCACCGGCTCGTAGACCGGCCAGGCGCATTTCTTCTGGCGCAGGTGCACATAGTGCTGGATCACGTCGTGCTGTGCCGCCTTCAGTTCCAGGCTCGCGCACATGCAGGCCTCGGCGTCGTCATAGCGGCGCTCCTGCTCGTGCAGGCGCGCCATATTGTTCAGCGCGTGCAAGCGCAGTTCCAGCGCCGCCCCGGGCGCGTCATTGACGATCTGCCACTCGCGCAGCGCTTCGCCCGAGCGGCCCAGGTGTTCGAGCTGATGGCCCAGGTTCAGCCGCGCCTGAAGAAAGTCCGCGCTCAGCGCCAGCGCCCGCCGGTAGGCGCGCTCGGCCTCAAGGTGGCGCGACAGCGCACCCAACACCGTGCCCCAGTTGAAACACGCCACATGCTGCAGCGGCGACACCGTGTGCGCGATCCAGGTTTCGTAGAGCGCCGCCGCCGCCGCCGGCTGGCCCGACCGGGTGAGCACTTCCGCGCAGCGCATCAGTTCCGTCAGCGCCATCGTGCCGGAGCGCGCCAATGTGATTGCGCTCTCGCGTTCGGTGGGCACGCTCAGCGACTGATTCGCCGCGACGGTGGGGTGTTTGCTGATCGGTTTTTTCATGGGGCGCGCGTGGGCAGACGGGGTCGCGCCCATTGTGGGCAGCAGGCGCGGTGTCGAATCCGCTCAACAGCGAAGCAAACGCCAAGCAATTCGGCGCGCACCGCACACCGGCACGCCGAACTGGCCGGCATTGCGCCTTGATTTGCGGCCATTGCGCGGCGCCTGCATGCGGTGTACTCCTGGGATGAACCCCGCACGCAGCCGGCGATGAAACTCGGCGTCACCTCGATCCAGCGCAACCGCGGCAAGTGGATCGTGGAGTGGCTGGCGTTCCACATGCTGGTCGGCTTCGAGCACTTCTACATCTACGCCCACAAGTGCAGCGACGACATGACGCTCCAGCTCCTCAAGCTCGCCAGGCGCTACGACATCAAGATCCATACGCTGGACGACGTGGAGCGCCCGCAGCTCGTTGCCTACCAGCACGCCTACAACGCCTACGGCGATACGCTGGACTGGATGGCGTTCATCGACGGCGATGAATTCCTCCACCCCACCGCGCAGCCACACATGGCCCAAGCGCTGAGTGCGTTCGACGCCTGCCCGGCCTCAGCCATCGCCGTGTACTGGAAGTGCTACGGAGCGAACGGCCATTTGCACGACCCGAACGGCCTGGTGCTCGAGGACTACCCGCGCCACAGCGCACCCGACTTCATGCCCAACCGGCACGTCAAGTCCATCGTGCGCGGCCGCCAGAGCCTGGACGTGCACGGCGCGCATGTCTTCGGCACCGCGCACGGAACCGCCGACGAGCTGCTGCGCCCCATCCACCAGGGCTGGGCGCGCGACCACGAGCCGTCTTACGCGCAATTGCGCATCAATCACTACGCCGTGCAAAGCCACGAGTTCTTCAAGGCGACGAAGCAAACCATCGGCGCGGCCGACGGCAATGCGCAGCTGATACGCCCGGACTCCTGGTTCTTCGACTACGACCGCAATGAATGCGACGACGGCCAGTCCTACCGTTTCCTGATTCCGCTCAAACTGAAGGTGCAGGAACTGCGGAACGTCATCGCCAGTGTCTGAGCCAGCCCCCGCCCCTGCCCGAGTTCGACGAAAGCCACCGCCATGCTCCAAGCCACCCTCGCCGACGCGACCCGGTCCACACCGGCGCACAGCGTCGTCAACGCCGAACTGCTGTCGCTGATCCCGCCGCGCAGCCGGCGCATTGTGGAGGTGGGCTGCATGCACGGCGCGCTGGCGCAGGCGTTCCTGGCGGAGCACCCGCAAGCGCATTTTTTCGGCATCGATATCGACGCCGGCTATGCACGCGCCGCGGCGGCGCACTGCACGCAAACGCTGGCGACCGACATCGAAACCCTGGACGACGCGGCCTACTCCCAACTCTTTCCGAGCGACTGCTGGATCTTCGGCGACTGCCTCGAACACCTGCGCGACCCCTGGCGTGTGCTGCAACGCTTGCGCACCCACATCGAGCCCGACGGCTGCCTGCTCGCCTGCATTCCCAACGCCCAGCACTGGAGCGTTCAATGGCGCCTGGCGTCGGGGCAGTTCCGCTACGAGGACAACGGCCTGATGGACCGCACCCACATTCGCTGGTTCACACGCCTGACGATGTTGGAGATGTTTCACAACGCCGGTTGGGCGATGGAGACCGGCATGAGCCGCAACCTCAGCGCGCCGCAGCAGGCGCAGGCGCTGAACGCGGTGCGCGCATTCGCCAGCCACATGGGGCTGGACCCGGAGCTGGCGGCGCAAGACGCCACGCCCTACCAATACGTGTTCCGGCTGCGCCCGGCATGAACCGCTGAGCGCGCGCGCCATGCAAACGCCACCGATCCACCTGCATCAGATTGCCTACTCGAGCGCCACGCTGGCGGCGGTGGAGCCGGGCTATCGCGTGCTCGACAACCTGGCGAACCCGCGCCCCGACTGGTACGAGTTCTGGGCGATCCGCCAGTTCCTGTTGAACGAGCCGCTCGACGAGTCCGCCTGGTACGGCTTCTTTTCACCGAAGTTCGGCGCGAAGACCGGCTTGACGCACGCCGCCGTGCAACGCACGGTGCAAGACGCGGCCGCGAATGCCGACGTGGTGCTGTTCTCGCCGCAGCCCGACATGGGCGCGTTTTTCCTGAACGTGTTCGAGCAAGCTGAAACTTTTGACGCCGGTTTCATTGCCGCCTTCGAGGCCTACTTGAGCCACGTCGGCCGCCCGCTTGAGCTGCGCGGCATCGTGATGGACGCGCGGCAAGTCGTGTTCTCTAACTACCTGGTCGCGCGGCCAGCGTTCTGGCGCGAGTGGCTGGTGCTTGCGCAAGCGCTGTTCGCGCTGTGCGAAGGGCCTGACATCACGTTGCAGCGCACGTTGACCGCCCCCACCAGCTACGCCGCCGGGGCGCAGCGCAAGGTTTTCATGCAAGAACGCATTGCGTCTTACCTGCTGTACACGCAAACGCACTGGCGCAGCGTGGCGGCGAACCCGTTTCCTTTCGCCTGGTCGATGACGCGGTTTCGCGAGCACCCGGTGGAGGCCGTGATCAGCGACGCGCTGAAAGCCGCCTACCGCGACCGGCCCTACCCCGAGTACCTGCAAGCCTTCGGCCGGGTGCGGCAAATTTTCAGCGGCAAGCCGATGTTTTGAGTGCCGGCGTCAGATCAGCGGCGCTGGCCGCGAGTCTTCGAAGCCACGCACCACGCTCGAGATCAATCCCTGGGTCAGCACAGCTCGCGCTTGTGTGGCGGCTAAGGCCGGCAGTGCAAATTCGGCAGGCACTTGGTCCGCCGCCGGGCCGGCAAGCAATTCATCGATGCGCGGCGGCGCGACGGCAGATGCGGCCCACGGCGCCGCAGCCGCGTGTCGGCTGCCATCCAGCTCGGGCCGCACGCTGAGCGCCATGCTGCGCAGGCTGGCACCCTCCAGGTCCAGCATCAGCGCCCGGGGGGCGAGCAAGGCGTCGATCTGCGCGGGCGACATCGCGATCACGTCGGCCACCTCGAACGCCGCGATCTGTGCCAGCGACATCGCCTCGATGTCGCGCGGCTCCAGACCCGCGATCTGCGACGTCGTGAATGCCACGATTTCCGCCGTCGTCAGTGCCGCCGCCTGCTCCGTCGTCAGCGCCGCGATCTGCGCGGTGCGCAGCGCGGCGAACTGGTGCGTGGTGAGCGCGGCGATCTGGTCGGTGCGCAGCGCCTCGAAGGCCGACGTGCTGAGCGCGCGCAAATCGGCGCTGACCAGGTTCGCGATCTGCTGCGTGCTCAGCGCGTCGACCTGAGCGCTTGTGATGGCCGCGAACTGCGCCGTGCTGAGCAGGTTCAGCTCGGCGCTGCCCAGGCTGGCGAGTTGGCTGCCGCTGAGCGCGCCGATCTGCGCGGTCGTGAACGCAATCACTTGTGCCGTGCTCAGGGCCTCGAACTGCGCCAGCGTCAGCCCTTGCAGCGCCGCGCTGCTCAAGGCGCGCAGGTCGAGCGATTCCAGCGCGGCGATTTGATCCGTGCCCAGCGCCGCGACCTGGGCGCTGCCCAAGCCCGCGAACTGCGCCGAGGTGAGCGCGACGATCTGCGCTGTGCCGAGCGCGCCGACTTGCGTCGCATCCCAACTGGACAGGCCCGTCGGGCGCAGCAGGCGCAGGTCCGCGCTTTCCAGCGCCGCGATCTGCTGCGGCGTGAATGCGCCCACCTGGGCGCTGCCGAGCACAGCGAAGTGGCTGGTCGCGAACGCGTTCAGGTCTTGCGGCGTGAGCGCTGAGATCTGCGCAGTGCTCATCGCCGCCACTTGTGCGGTCGTCAGCAGCCTCAACTCGGCGGCGCCCAGGCTGTCGAGTTGCGCGGTCGTCAGCGCTTGAATCTGCGCCGTCGTCAGCGCGCGCAGGCCGTCGGTGCCCAGCGCCGCGATCTGCTCGGTGCCGAGCGCGGCGATCTGCCCAGGGCCCAGCGCCTTGATCTGGCCGGTCGTCAAGGCGTCGATCTGCTGCGTGGACAGGCTGAGCAGCGCCGCGCTGCCCAGGGCGCGCAGGTCACTCGTCTCGATCACCGCCACCTGCGCCGTGCCGAGCGCCGCCACCTGGGCCGTGCCGAGCGCGGCGTATTGCGCCGTGCCGAGTGCGCGCAGGTCGTCGCTCGCCAGCGCGGCAATCTGCGCCGTGGACAGCGCCGCGACCTGGCTCGTCGTGAGCGCCGCGAACTGCGCGCTGCGCAGCGCATTCAGATCATCCGTCGCCAGCGCGGCGATCTGCGTCGTGCTCAAGGCCGCGATCTGCGCCGTGCGCAACAGCGCCAGTTGCGCCGCGCTGAGCGCGTCGATCTGCACTGTGGACATGCCTTGCAGCGCCGCCGTGCCGAGTGCCAGCAGGTCGGTGCTTTGCAACGCCGGCATTTGCAGCGTCGTGATGGCGCCGGCCTGGGCGACGCTGAAGGCCCCGAACTGCACGGCGCTGAGGGCGTTCAGCTGGTCGGTGCTCATCGCCGCGATTTGCGCGGGCGTCAGCGCACGCGCCTGCTCGTCAGTGAGCGACCCGCCTGCTCCTGGGTTTTGAGCATTGTTCTGGACGAGCTGGCCCAGCCACGCCTTGACCAGGTTGAACAGGTTGTTCGTCGCAAACCACCGGGGGAGCGAAATCTTCATCGATCCACCTGAGGGTTCTTCAGCTCGCGCGCAGGGCCACCCGCCGGGCAGCCCCGCGCTTGCTCAGATCAGCGGCTGGTGCTTGTTGTCGTCGATCGGCAGCAGGTTGCGCTCGATGCCGGCCGGCGCTGGCGCGGCGTTCGCTGTCGTGACGCCGCTGGACGGCGCGGCGTTCGCGACCCCACCCACCACGCCACCCACCAGGCCACCCGCCAACAACTCGGCGCTCGGTGCGGCGAGCAACTCGTCAAGCTTCGGTGCCGGCTGCGAGGTCGCCTTGGCGAACCACACATCGGCCATGGCGTGTTGCGTGCCATCGGTCGCCGTGTAGCTCGACACCAGACCGAGCAGGTTGCCGTTGTCCATCTCGGTGCCCACCAGACCCTTCAAGTCGAGCGAGGCGACACCGAACTCGGCCAGGCTGTGCAACTCGCCGCCATCCGTCTTGCCGTCAACGTTGGCGTCGACCCACAGTTGCAGTTTCGCGAAGTTGGCATCGGCCGCGGACAACACACCGTCGCCGTTGCTGTCTTGCTGCGCCATCGCGATGTAGCCGTTGCCGGCGCGCGAGCCGTCGGCAAGCTGCGTGGCCACGCCGAACAGCTCGGTGCCGTCGGTGATTCGGCCGTCGCCATTGCGGTCCATCACGAGCAGACCGTCGCTGGCCGAGGCCCAACCCACCTGGTGCGTATTGCCGGTGGCGTTCAGGTCGAACTGCACGCCTTGCGCTGCCGCGGTGGTGCGCACGCCGTTGCCGTCAAGGTCCAGCATGATCGGCGAGGCGCTGAACAGGGCATCGATCTGCGAAGCCGTCATGACGGCGATGTCGCCGCCTTCAAAGGCCGACACCTGGGCCATTGTCATCGCGGCGATGTCTGCCGTCTGCAGGGCGACGACTTGATCCGTCGTGAAGGCGACGATCTGGTCCGTCGTCAGCGCCGCGGCGTGTGCCGTCGACATCGCGACGATCTGCGCCGTGCTGAGCACCTGGAACTGGTCCGTCGTGATCGCCACGATCTGGTCCGTCGTCATCGCCTGAAGCGCCGTGGTGCTGATGGCTCGCAGGTCAGCGGTTTCGAGCGTCGAAATCTGCGCCGTGGTGAGGTGCGAAATCTGCGCGCTGCCGAGCAGCGAGAACTGCGCCGCCGTGAGCGCGTTCAGGTCGTCCGACGCCAGGCCCGCGAGCTGCGAGGTCGTCAGGTTCACAACCTGCCCGCCCAGCGCCGTGAGTTGCGTCGTCGTCAACTCGGCGAGTTGGGCGTCGGTCAGCGAGCGCAAGGCGTTCGATGTGAGGGCGCGCAGGTCGGCGGTTTCTATCGTGCTGATCTGGGCCGTCGTCAGCGCCACCACCTGGGCGGTGGTGAGCGCGGCGTAGTGCTGGGTGCCCAGCGCCGTCAGGTCGTCGGTCATCAGGCTGGCAATCTGGCCCGTCGTCAGGGCATTGACTTGTGCTGTCGTGAGCGCCGCGAATTGGGCGGTGCCCAGGGCGTTCAGGTCGTCGCTCACCAGGCTTGACACTTGCGCCGTGGTGAGGGCGGCCACCTGGGCTGTCGTCAGCGCGCCCATGTTGTCGGAACTCAAGACGCCGATCTGATCGGTGCTCCAGGCGCGCAGGGCTGCGCTGCTCAAAGCGCGCAGGTCGTCGCTGATCAAGGCGCTGATCTGGTCGGTCGTGAGCACCGAGGC
>JANOLJ010000046.1:0-8863 GCA_031419715.1 Burkholderiales bacterium
ACATCAACCTTTGCGGTCAGCAGGCCAATACGCTGCTGCACGACGGGCACGCGTGGAAGGACTTCCCTCGCACGATGCGCAGTGCAACGAAGCGCGCGCTGCGCACTGCGGGTGCGGCCAACACAGCCATGTTCGTACACGCCAGCTTTGCGTTTGTGCGCGCCGTCGAGGGTGGGCCGGCGATCCCTCAGCCGCTGCAATCCTGCGTCCATGCCATCCTCGAATGCGAGGCAATGGTGTTGGCGGGTCCGCTGCCCGCTTGTGTGGTGCGCCTGGGCTATCTGTACGGTCCCGAGAGTGCCGATCTGCGCGCCTACCGCACGGCGTTTCAGCTGTGCCGACCGTATTGGTCAGGCAAAAGCGGCGCGCTTCAGCATCACATTCATCAGTGGGATGCCGCGGCCGCGCTGCGTGCCGCTGCCCGGCCGAAAAACGCCGGCAAGACCTGCTACGCCACTGACGGCCATGCCGTCTCGTTCGAGCGGTTCATGGATGCGTTCGCGCACCGCGTGGGGCGGTCACGGCCGCTGCACTTGCCGCTGCGCTCACGGTTGCTCGCCCGGGCCATCATTGCCGAGGAGCACATGCAGCAGACCGCACTGGCGATGCCGACTCGGGCAGCGTCGCCGCGCGTGCCAGGTTGGAGACCGAGGTTCGTCAACCATGGCAGCGGCCTCGATCAAGTCATCGAGGCGTGGCACGACATGGAACACCTGAGCGCCCACGATCCCGCAGCCCGTACGGCGACATGATGAGCAGCGCCGAGCAGGGGCAGACGGCGCTCATCACCGGCGCCTCGTCCGGCATTGGCGAAGCCCTGGGACTGCGCTTCGCGCGCGCCGGCTTCAACCTGGTGCTGGTGGCGCGCAGTGCAGACAAGCTCAAGGCCTTGGCCAGCGCGCTGGCCAAGGAGCATGGTGTCAAGGTCTGGGTGGCACCGGCGGATTTGGCGCAGCCTGGTGCGGCACAGAAGTTGGCCACCAGCATGAAGCGCGCCCGGCGCCCCATCGACGTGTTGGTCAACAACGCCGGAGTGCTGGAGCACGGCAATTTCATCGAGATGCCGGCGCAGCGCCACCGCGAACTGATCGCCCTGAACGTGACGGCCCTGACCGACTTGCTGTCGGCGTTCGTGCCACCCATGGTGGCGCGTGGCCGCGGGCGGGTGCTCAACGTGGCCTCGATTGCGGCCTTTCAGCCCGTTCCCATGCTGGCCACCTATGCCGCCACCAAGGCCTATGTGCTGTCACTCACCGAGTCGCTGGCCGAAGAGATCAAGGGCAGCGGCGTGACCGTGACCGCACTGTGCCCGGGCATCACCGCCACTGGCATGCTCAGCCAGGCCCAGCAAGCCAGCAGCGAACTGAACAAGCTACCGGGCTTTCTGGTCGGCAGCGTCGATGACGTGGCCGACGAAGGCTTTGCCGCCTGCATGCAGGGCCAGGTCATCCGCGTCCCGGGCACCGTGAACCTGGCCGCCACCGTGGCCGGGCGAGCCACGCCGAAGTGGCTGCTGCGCAGGGTCAGTGGCGCGATGGTGCGGCGCTTGCGTAGCTAGCCAGTCGGCCGCATCGCGCTGGTGTTGCTGCAGGCCCAGCCGATGCAGGCGCTTGAGCAGCGGCGTGAGCGCGCAGGAGGCGCGTCTATTCCCCCGATCAAGCGATCGCCTCGCGCAGTACCCGCTTCATCACCTTGCCGTTCGCATTGCGCGGCAGCGGCGCGTCGCACCAGGTGAGAGTCTCGGGCACTTTGTAGTCGGCCAGGCGCGCCGCGCAGTGGGCTTTGATTGCTGCGTCGTCGCGCGCCGTATCGGGGGCATAGAGGAAGGCATGTACGCGCTCGCCCAGCACCGGGCAGGGCCGGCCGATCACTGCGGCCTCCAACACACCGGGCCATGCCATCAAGACGTTCTCCACCTCTACGGAGTAGACCTTGAAGCCGCCGCGATTGAGCATGTCCTTCTTGCGGTCGAAGATGCGCACGAAGCCCTGTGCGTCGATCGAACCCAGATCGCCCGAGTGCCAATGGCCGGCGGCGAAGGAGGCTGCGGTGGCGGCGTCGTTGTCCCAATAACCGGGCACCACCATCGGCCCGCCGATCCACAACTCCCCCGTGTCGCCGCGTGGCACTTCGACGCCGTGGTCGTTCATCACAAGAATGTCTGCACAAGGCAGCGCGACACCCACGCTGTCGGCGTGTTCGCGCGTCAGGCCTGCCGGCATCATCGTTACGGGCGAGGTGGTTTCCGTCGCGCCATAGGCGTTGAGCAGCACCAGATTCGGCAGCGCTTGCGCCAACGCGTCGATGGTGGCCACCGGCATCGGCGCGCCGCCGTAGCCGCCGATGCGCCAGTTCTTCAAGTCGCGCTGCGCGAGTTCGGGCGTCATCAGGCACAGGGTGTACATCGCCGGCACCATCAGCGTGTGGCTGATGCGTTCACGCTCCATCAGCGCCACGAAGTCCGGTGCCTTGAACGCGGGCACGATGATCACCGTGCCACAGACATTCACCATCGACAGAATGATCGCGACCAGCCCGGTGACATGGCTCGCCGGCACGGCCAGCGCCGAGCGGTCATCGCCGTGCAACTTCATGCACGCCTGGTAGTGCAGCACCGAGTGCGCCAGGTTGAAATGCGTCAGCATCGCGCCCTTGGGGTGGCCGGTCGTGCCCGAGGTGTAGAGGATCACGGCGACGGCGTGTTCATCGACCTGCGCCGGGCTCATGTTTGCGCCCGAAGCCGCGGCAATGTCGGCCAGTGTCACGATCGGCGACTGAGCGAGCGAATCGCCCTGCGGACCAGCGCCACCCACCGCACCCACCGCGATGCGCAGCGCGAGTGTGGCCACCTCGGCGGCGTCAGGAATTCGCGGCGCGAGTTTGGCGTCGAACACGATCGCCTTGGCGGCGCATTGATTGAGCATGTAGGTCAGGCCCGCGCGCGCTTCCCGCACGCCGATCGGCACCGCGATCGCACCCAGGCGCTGCACGGCGAACAGCACGAAAACGAACTCGGGCCGGTTCGTGATGAAAAGCGCGACCCGATCCCCCGCACCAATGCCACGCGCTTGCAGGCCTGCCGCGATGCGCCCCGCTTGCGCGTCGAGCTCGGCATAGCTCCAGCGCCGGCCGGCGCAGACCAATGCTTCGTGCGATGGCCGGTCCGCAACCGCGCGCGCCAGCATCGCGTGAACGCTTGGCGGGCGCTGCGCGAATGCGCGCACCAGTCGGTCGCGCTGCGGCGCCTCGACGCGCATCGCAGGGACGGGATAGCCCTGCCAGGGGTTCATGGAATTACGCGGCGGCAGCCACCTGGTTCGCGCCACGCTCGATCGTGAATTCGGTGTCGATCAGGTCGCGCGAATGGTTCAGGTCGGACTGCGCCATCAGCACCGCCATCTGGCCACCGCGCAGGCTGCCGATCACGTCGGCCAAGCGGTTTGACAAGGCCGGTGCCACGCCTTCAAAAGGCTCGTCCAGCAGCAACAACCGCGTGCCCACGGCCAGCGCGCGCGCCAACGCGACGAGTTTTTGCTGGCCGCCCGAGAGCAGCAGCGCGCGCCGTTCGCGCATCTCTTTCAATTCGGGCAAGACGCCGTAGACGAACGCCAGGCGCGCGGCGGGCTGCAGGGTTTTCGACGCCCACACCGGCACGAGGATGTTTTCTTCGACGGTCAACTCCGGCACGAGGCCGCGGTCTTCGGGCATGTAGCCGATGCCGAGCTGCGCGCGCGCGTGGCGCGGCAATTGCGTCAGGTCCTGGCCGTCGAAAACAATGCGGCCCGAACTCGGCTTCAAGTGGCCCATCACGCTGCGGATCAGCGTCGTCTTGCCTGCGCCGTTGCGCCCCACCAGGCCGACCATGCGGCCCGTGGGCGCCACCAGGCTCAGGCCGCGCAGCACCTGCACCGCGCCGATCGACACATGGATCGCTTCAATGGCGAGCATGGCGGTCCTGCGCGGAGCCGGTGACGTAGCGGCGCACTTCGTCGAGGCCGAGCGCGACGCCGGGCACGTCGTCGGCGATGATCTTGCCACTGTAAAACGCGAGCACGCGGTCGGCGTAGCGTTCGACGATGTCCATGTCGTGTTCGACGAACAGCACGGTGAGCGCCTGAGCGCCCAGCGCCGTCATCACGATGTCCATCATCGGAAATTTTTCCTCGGCCGAGACGCCGCTGGTGGGCTCATCCAACAACAGCAGTTTCGCGTCGCCGGTGAGCGCCATCGCGATGTCGAGCAATTTGCGCACGCCCCCGGGCAGCTCGGCGGCGCGGCGGTCGCGGTGCTCGGTGAGGCGAAAGCGCTCAAGCAGCTCTTCGGCGCGCGTGAGCGCGCTCGGGCGGCGCGCAGCCTGCCAGAACGACAAGTGTTCGCCGTGGCAGGCGGTGGCGACCAGCATGTTCTCCAGCACGCTCAGCTCGGCGCACAACTGCGGAATCTGAAACGAACGCGCGACGCCCAGGCGCGTGATGGCGCGTGGCGAGAGCCGCGTGATGTCGAGTTCGCCGAAGTGGATGGAGCCGGCGTCGGGCTTCATGTAGCCCGTGATCATGTTGACGAACGTCGTCTTGCCCGCGCCGTTGCTGCCGATCAGGCTGAGGCGCTGGCCGACCGGAACTTCGACATTGATTTCGCTCGCCGCGACGACGGCACCGAAGCGCTTTTCGATGCCGGTGGCGCGCAGCATGGGGGCACTCACTTCCCACCCCCGAGGCGCTTGAACCACTCGCGGTCGAACCACAGCGAGCCGATGCCGCGCGGCAGAAAACGAATCACGAAGAGCAAGAACAAGCCCAGCGCCAACTGCCAGGTGTTGGGGAAGTACAGGCTGGAAAACGAGCGCACGACTTCAAGCACGGTAGAGGCCACGAACACGGCGAGCACGCTTTGCCAACCCGCGAGGATGGCGACAAAGACGAACTCGCCGGAGGTCGTCCAGTAGCTGAAGTTCGGGTCGATGTGGCCGAGCGACATGACGGTGAGCGCCCCGCCCGCGCCACCAGCGAACGCGGCGAGCACGAAGTTCACCGCCATCACGCGCCGCACCGAGCCGCCGAGGTATTCCACGCGCAGTTCGTTGTCGCGCGTCGCCAGGCTCACCAGACCCCGCGTCGAGTCGAAGTAAACGCGCGCGAGCAAGGCGAGCAACGCGGCGAAGATGACCGTCACGCTGTACAGCACATAGCCGACGCGCGCGTCAGGCAGGCGTTGACCGAACAGCGTGGGGCGCCCCATGTTGAAGCCATCCGACCCACCCAAGGCCTGTGTCTTGACGAGCGCGCCATACGCCACCATCGACAACGCCAGCGTCAGCATCGCGAAGAAGATGCCGCGATAGCGCGACAGCAACGGCGCGAACGGCGCCGCCAACAATGTGGCCGCAGCGCCGCCGAGCAGCGCCAGGCCCACGGCATCGGTGATGCCGAGCTTGTTGAAGCCGAGCGCCGCGGCGTAAGCCCCCGCGGCGAACACCAGGCCCTGGCCGAACGACACGACACCGCCACGCATGAGGAGCACGATGCCCAAACTCACCAGTCCATGTGACGCCGCCATCGTGATCAGAAAGGTCAGCCACTTCGGCATGAACAGACCGGCGACCAGCAGCGCGGCGGTGAAAGCAACACCGGCCAGCAGGAAGCGGATGCCCGGCGCGGGCGCTGTGCGCGTCGGCGGGGTGGGTTGGGCGACGACGGCGCTCACGTCAGCGGCTCCACGGCGGGTCGCGCAGCGCGCCATTTAGGAAACTCGCTGGGACTGGCAATGACCTGCTTTTGGCCCGTTGCTTTCGGTCGATGGGGTGTCGGCATGCCGTCGTCGTGGCTGCAGGGCGACGGCGGCGCCCCCGTTCTCCGGCCCACGCTCGCGGGGCAGGGTCGAGGCCTGAAATCTTCAGCCGCGTCAACACCGTTTCGCCCTGCTGGCGTTGAGGACACCGCGAATGGGGCCTGCGCCCGGGGGCACCACCGCCGCCCTGTTGCAACCTTGGGTGGCATGCCACGCTGCTCCACGCCTGCATGCGGCTTGCGGCGCTGGTTAGCAACCTGCCGAAAGCGAGCCCACCCTTCGCTCCCCACATCGCATGTGTCGTGATGAACGCCATCGTCAAATCTTTCGCGCCTGAATTTGCTGGAACAGCCCTTCGGGGCGGAACATCAGCACGACGGCCATCACGACGTAGATCGAAAACAATTCCGCCACCGGCCACAAGTGCACCGCGGAAGAACGCGCCAGGCCGACGATCAACGCGCCGATGGCGGCACCCGGAATGCTGCCCAGGCCACCGATGATGACGACGGCGAACGAGACGATGATCACGCCCACCGACACACCGGGCTGGACTGAGATCATCGGCGCCGTGAACGCGCCGCCGATCGCCGCGAGAAAGATGCCGATCGCGAATGCCAGCATGTAGACGCGCGACACGTTCACGCCCATGCTCGCCGCGACCTCTTCGCTGTGAATCACCGCCAGCACGATCTTGCCCTGGCGCGTGCGGTTCAGGCCCCACCACACCGCCACGCCGATGATCGCCGCCAGCCCCACGAGGATGAAGTCATAGCCCACATAAACCTGCGTGCCGACCTCGATGTTGCCGAACAGGCTGTATGGCGCCGACACGTAATACGGGTTCGCGCCCCACACCAGCTTCGTCACGTCTTCGAGAATCAGGAACAGCGCATACGTCACGAGCACGAGCAGCACTTCGTCGCGGCCGTAGAAGAACCGCAGCAGGCCACGCTCGACCAAGGGTGCCACGAGCGCCGCCACCGCCACCGCAGCGAGCAACAGCGCCACGATGGACCAGGCCGGCGCGAACTTCCACGCCGCGAACCAGCCGACGAAGCTCGCCGCCGCGTAGGCCCCGAGCGCATAGAAACTGCCATGCGCGATGTTCAGGATTTTCAGCACGCCGAACACCAGCGTCAGGCCGAGCGCGACGATGAACAGCCATGACGCGTACGTCAGGCCGTCAATGAAGATCGTGAGTGCGGTGCTCATGTGGCCTCCCCTCCCGCGGGCGGGAGAGGACGGGGATGAAGGTGCCTATTGCGCAACCATCAATTGCGCAACCAGCATTTGCGCAACTATCAATTGCATTTCGCCCCGGGGAACCCGGCCTTGATCCAGTCTTCCGCCTTCATGTTCGCGGGAGGATTCACGCACTCGGCGCCGAAGCGCTGGATGTCGTCGAGCACCACCATCTTCTTCGCCGCATCGAACCGCGTCTTGCCGATCGCCGCGTCTTGAATCGCCTGATGGCCGCCGCCCAGCGCCATGCGCACCTTGCCGGCGGGTGTATCCCACTCGGAACCGCGCAGCGCCGCGGCCAGTTGCTCGGACGTGGGCTTCTTGCCGCCGTTGGCCGCCATCGCTTTTTCTACCGCCAGCTTCAGGCCGAGCAGCGCCTGGATCATGCGGTTCGGCGCCTGCACCGGATAGACGTTGTAGGCCTTCTGGTAAATGCCCCACCACCAGTCGTTCAGCGCCGATTGGGGCGAGAGCAGGCCGTACTGGCCGCGCGCACCGAGGATCACGCCGTCGGGCATCTTGTCGCCCAGGCCCGGCAGCACATGGTCACCGGCCGACAACACGAACTGGCTGCGCTTGAACAGGCCGCGCGGCCCGCCCTGCAGCACCAAGGCTTGCAGATCGCCGCCCCACAGGCTGGAGTGCGTCACGTCAGCGGTCTTGGACATCAGTGCCGAAATCTCGGTGCCGTATTGGCCGGCGCCGAACTTGGGCAGCAGGTCTTCACCGACCTTTGCGCCGGGAAAAAGGTTGCCCATCGCCAGCGTGAAGTCCTTGCGCGAGTCCTGGCCCCAGGCGTAGTCCTGGTTGATCAGGTTGAAGGTGTCGGACTTGATGTTGCGCGCCTTCAGGTAACGCGCCAGCGCCACGTTGTCCATCGTCGCGTGCGCGGCGGTGCGGAACACGTAGTTGTACTTGCCTTCTTCAAAAATTCTCGGCGTGCCGCAGTCGTACAGGATGAGGAACTTCTTCATCTCCTCGGCCACCGGCGCCACCGCCAGGCAGTCGCCCGAGCTGACATAACCGACGACGGCGTCGACGTTCTCGCGGTCGTACAGGTTGCGCATTTCCTGCACCTGCTTGGTCGCGCCGCCGTTCTCGTCAACGTAAATCGGCTCGATCTTCACGCCGCCGAAGCCCATCTTGTTGTAGGGCGCGGGCGCGGAGCCGTTGTTGAACGCCTCGATCACGACTTTGGCGCCGTTCACCGCCGGGATGCCAAAGCTCTCCGCCGCCTGGCCGGAGAGGAAGCTCACGATGCCGAGCTTGAAGGTTTCCTGGGCCTGGGCGAGCGGCGTGGCCAGGGCGAAGGCCGCGGCAGTGGCCACGAGCGCTCCGCGCAACAGGGTGGGGCGTAGCGAGAAATTCATATCGATCTCCGTGGGGTGTGGCGAAACTGGCTTGCCGCGCGCACGTCGCGCGCCAGCATCCCGGATTCTTTGTCCGGGCATGCCCGATTGGGTATGGGCGAAAACCCTGCGCGCGACCGACCGCTTTTTAGTGCAGTCGCGCGTGGCTCAGGCTCGCACGGTGCTTAGCCCCCGGCCACGCCCTGCGTGGCGACGTAGAGCGAATACACCGAATGGCTTGCCGCCATGAACAGGCGATTGCGCGCCGGCCCGCCGAAACACACGTTCGCGCAACGCTCCGGCAAGTGAATGTGCAGCAGCGCCGCGCCGTCTGGCGAAAACACGCGCACGCCGTCCAGCCCCTCGCGCATGCCCCAGCCGCACCACAGGTTGCCGGCGACATCGCAGCGCAGCCCGTCGGGTGTGCCACCGGCGCTGTCGATCAGCGTGCGCTTGCGCGCCAGCGCGGTGCCGCCGGAGAC
>JANOLJ010000047.1:0-7694 GCA_031419715.1 Burkholderiales bacterium
CGAGCCGCAGCAGGCCGAGCGCGTGGCGGCGCAGGCCCTCGGGGTAGGACGAAGCTGCGGCGACCTGCTCGGCCAGGGCAATGCACTGAACCTGCTCACGTTCAACAGCGCCGATCTCGCGGCGCGCCTGGTCCTGCTCAAACAATCGCTCGCCGCCTTCGCAGCCGCGGGCTACGTGGAGCGCCAGGGCAACGTGATGCTCAACCTCGGTCGGGCCTATGAAGCGATTGGCCTGTACCCGCGGGCGCGCCGCCTGCTGCTCCAGGCCCTGGAGCTGATGCGCGGCACCGCCTCGCCGGGCCCGATGCTGGGCGCGAATTTCACCTTGGCGTTCTTCGAGGCGCGCATGGGCCAGATGGCTGCCGCGCGCGCCTACGCCGCGCAAGCCGAGGCGCAGGCGAGCGCGCTTCGCGAGGCGCGCACGGCGCCGTTTCGGGCCGAACTGGCGGGTTGGCTGGCGATGTGCGACGGCCAGGCGCTGCAAGGCGCGCACCACTTCGAACGCGCCGTGCGCGCGGTGGCCAAGGGGCAAGACGCGCTGTTGATGACCTGCCTGAGTGACGCCGCCTGGGCGCACCTGAGCGCCGGCCAGGCGGCGCAGGCGCTCGCCGCGTCGCGCCGTGCCACGCAAATGCACGAGGGCAAAGGGCTAGTCGCGCTCGACGGCCTGGAGCCGATCACGCTGTGGTGGCGCCACAGCGAGGCGCTGCAAGCGCACGGCTTGACGTTTGATGCGCATGATGCGCTGCGGCGTGCGTATGAATTTCTTTGCCAGCGCATTCAGTGCCTGAGCGATGAAGGCCTGCGACGCAACTTCCTCAACAAAAAGCGCGAGCACCGCCAAATCGTGTGCGCATGGTTGCAAGCCACGCGCGGCGCCAAGCGGCCGCACGCTGTGTCGGCCAAGGAACCCGCGGCGCATCTGCTGGGCGAAGCGAACCTGCGCGAACCATTCGAGCGCCTGGTGGACAGCGGCGTGCGCCTGAACGAGCTGCGCCGCGCTGAAGACATTCACGATTTCTTGGTCGAAGAAGCGATCGAACTCACCGGCGCCGACCGCGTTTTGCTCGTGCTCGAAGGCCCTGGCGGGCCGCAGGTCGCCGCTGCCGCGCTGCCTCTCGGCGAAGACGCGCAGGCGCTGTTGCGTGCCGTGACGCCCTGGCTGGCCGAAGCACGGCGCACGCGCAGTGCGAGCCTGCGCCACGGGCCGGATGGGGCGAGTGGGGTCGATCAACGTTCCTGCCTCGTCGCACCGCTGCTGGCGCAGCGCGAGCTGTTGGGCTATCTGTACGCGGATCTGGACGGCGCGTTCGGCCGCCTGCACGACGCCGACCGCAACCTTCTCGCGATGCTCGCCTCGCAAGGCGCGGGTGCGCTGGCCGATGCGCATTGGGGCCAGGCGCTGGAGCAGAAAGTCGTGCAACGCACGGCGGAGCTGGAGCAGCGCGCGAACGAGCTCGCCATCATCAACAGCATTCAGCAGGGCATGGCGGCGGCGCTGAACTTCCAGGCCATCGTCGACCTGGTGGGCGACAAGCTGCGCGAGGTGTTCAATACCGGCAACATCGCGATCTTCTGGTGGGACGAGCAGGCCCAGCTGGCGCGCGGCGTCTACGTCGCGCAATATGGCGTGCGCGTTGAGATCGCCCCGTTCTGGCCCGATCTGCACGGCCCGATGATGCAGGCGTTTGCATCAAAACGCCCGATCATCGCGAACAGCCGCGCCGAGATGGCGGCGCTCGGCTTGCACGCGGTGGACCGTGTCGACCCGTGCCTGTCGCGCGCGGTGGTGCCGGTGTTCTCGGGCGAGCGGCTCATCGGCGCGATTTCGCTTGAGAGCCACGACTGCGAGGGCGCTTACGACGAAGCGCAGATGCGCTTGCTGACCACGGTGGCTGCGAGCCTGGGCGTGGCGCTGGAGAACGTGCGACTGTTCAGCGAAACGAAGGAGGCGCTTGAGCAGCAGACGGCGACGGCCGAAGTGTTGCAAGTCATCAGCGGTTCGGTGTCGGACACGAAGCCTGTGTTCGAGCGAATCTTGCAAAGCGCCAAGCGCTTGTTCGACTGCCAGCAAACGGCGATATTTTTGCTTCCGGGTGACGGGAAAGTTCACTTCGCCGCGGCCGACGGCCCCGGCGCGCAGGCTTTGGCGGCGCTGTTCCCGCAGCCGCAGGAAGGCGTGTTGAGCGCGCGCCTGGTCGGCGAACAAAAGCAAGCCTACTTTGCCGATGTGCTGAACGATCCGAACGCGCCGCCGTCGCTGCGCGCTGGCGCCGTAGTCGCGGGTAACTTCGCGATCGTGTTGACGCCCATGATCTGGGAAGGCCGCACGATCGGCGTGCTCGACGTCACACGCGAACCCCACGCGATGTTCAGCGACAAGGAACTCAGCCAGTTGCGCACCTTTGCGGACCAGGCCGTGATCGCGATCCAGAACGCGCGGCTGTTCAAGGAGGCGCAAGACGCACGCGCCCAAGCCGAAGCCGCGCGCATTCAGGCCGAAGTGGCCAACGAAGCCAAGAGCACCTTCCTCGCCACGATGAGCCACGAGATCCGCACGCCGATGAACGGCATCATCGGCATGAGCGGGCTGCTGCTGGACACGAATCTCGACGCCGAGCAGCGTGACTTCGCACGCACCGTGCGCGACAGCGGCGAGAGCCTGCTGACGATCATCAACGACATTCTCGACTTCTCCAAGATCGAAGCCGGCAAGCTCGACGTGGAGCGCGCGCCCTTCGTATTGCGCGAGTGCGTCAACTCTGCCGTCGAACTGGTGCGCCACCGCGCCAACGAGAAACAGCTCAGCCTCATGGTCGCCATCGCCGACGACGTGCCGCACAACGTGAAGGGCGACAGCACGCGGTTGCGCCAGATCCTCCTGAACCTGCTGAGCAACGCGCTGAAGTTCACCGAGTCCGGGCAGGTTCGGCTCAGCGTCACCAAAGGCGAGAACGACGAACTGCACTTCGCCGTGAAAGACAGCGGAATCGGCCTCACCCCCGAAGGCATGGGCAAGCTGTTCCAAAGCTTCAGCCAGGCCGACAGCTCCACCACGCGCAAGTACGGCGGCACGGGCCTGGGCCTAGTCATCAGCAAGCGCCTGGCCGAGATCATGGGCGGCAGCATGAGCGCCGAAAGCGAAGGCGCGGGCAAAGGTTGCACCTTCCGCTTCCACATCCGCGCGCAGGCCGTGACGGCGCAAGCCGGCGCGACAACGCCCGCCGGCAAGGCGGCGATCGACCCGCAAATGGCCAGCCGCCACCCCTTGCGCATCTTGCTCGCCGAAGACAATCTCGTGAACCAGAAACTTGCGCTGCGGCTGCTCAGCCAGATGGGCTACACGGCCGACGTGGTGGCCAACGGCGCGCTGGCCGTCGAGCGCGTGCAGCAGCAGCCCTACGACGTGGTGCTGATGGACGTGCAGATGCCCGAGATGGATGGCCTGGAAGCCTCACGCCGCATCACGGCGAAGTGGAAAGCACATGAACGGCCACGCATCGTCGCGATGACCGCCAACGCGATGCAAGGCGACCGCGAGGAGTGTCTGGCGGCCGGCATGGACGACTATGTCACCAAGCCGATTCGGGTGGATGCGCTGGTCGAGGCATTGAACCAGGTGAGGGCGCGTGGTGATCGCTGACCCTGGGCAGCCAAAGACTACCGTCGCGGCTCAGGCTCGACGCTCGCTGGCCGTGAAGCTCGGCTCACCGGCTGATCGCGCTGGCGATATCGGTCTCAGAAAAGTCAGTGCCCTTGTAGAGCAAGGGCAAGCCTCGCACCTTGGCAAGCGCATAGCTGAAGACGTCACCGAAGTTCAAGGCGGCCGCATGACCGCTGCCCTTGCCAAAGGCCACGAAGGCGGCGTAGGCCGCATCCATTTCGGCCGGCCCAGGGGCCGTGATCTCGAACATCGGCAATCGAAGCAGGTCATCCACCAGCACGACGGCACGTTGGCCGCGCCTGCCATGAACCACCATGCGCGCCTCGACGACCGAAACGGTGCTGATCAAGGCGCGCTCGGCGCTCTGAATCGCCCGCACAAAAGCGTCGCGCTCGGGTTCCGCAAACGCGATGGCCACGACCGCGGAGGTGTCGACGACGATCATTTCGGCAAGCCGTGCTCGTCCCAATCCAAGGGGTTTGCAGCATCGCTGCGATCCGGGATGCGGTCGAGCTGGGCGAGTAAGGCTGCCAACCGCGCGGCTTGTTTGGACGGCGGGGCGGTTTCATTGAGCAACCGGTCGACGGCACGCTCGACCACGGCGGTCTTGCTCAGCCCGGTGCGCTTGGCCAGGCGTTCGACCTTGCTCACCACGGACGGATTTGCGATCTGGAGTGCCATGAATACTCGTCGAATGTTGATCTCAACACCATCAATATACAGTGCCCGGATGGCCGTTGCAATCGCCAACCCATTTGGCCCGCGAAACACCTCGGTTGCTGCCGCCGCGCCAATCCAGACCAAGGCCCTCGTTTGATGACCACCGCCCCAAAACCCCCGAAACCAAGCCGAACGCGCGCCGTCCAGCCCGAAGCCGCAAGCCGGTCGGTCGTCGTGGCCACGCGCATGAACCAACTGCGCAGTTCCGAAGCGCTGTGCGCCTTCTTGCTCGACGCGACCCAAGAGCTTTGTTCGCCCCGGCGCACGCTACTCGTTCTGGAAACATCCACCGGCCCGCGAATCGCCGGCTCGAAGCTGCCGCGCGGGGAAACTGCGGGCGCGCTCCTGGCCGCCGTGACGCCCTGGTTTCACCAAGCGCGCGATGAAGGCGCTGCCGCGCTGCACATCGGCCCGCCAGGTGCTGCGCCCGCCGACCAGCGCTATTGCATCGTCGCCCCGCTGCTCGGCCCGGAGGCTTCGCTGGGCTTCCTCTACTGCGACATCGAAGGGCGCGCAGGCCGCTGGGGCGAGAACGAGCGCGACCAGCTCGCGCTGCTCGCCTCGCAGGCCGCGCTGGCACTCGCGAACCTGCGCCTGACCAACGAGGTCAAAGATTCTCTCGAGCAGCAGCAGGCCTCGGCCGACATCCTGCGCGTCATCAGCAGTTCGGTGGCCGACACACAACCCGTGTTCGACAAGATCCTCGACAGTTGCAAACACCTCTTCGGCGGCGACGAGCTCGACGTGCTGCTCGTCGACGAGCAAGGCATGCTGCAGGTCGCCGCCTACGTGGGCAAGGCGCGCGACACGATCATGGCCACCTTCCCGGCGCAGGTGGCCGGCTCCGCGCCCGGCCGCGCCATCACGGAGCAGCGCGTCGTGCACTACGCCGACGTGCAAAACAACCCCGACACGCCGCCGATCATGCGCCGCATGGGCCAGGCAATCGGCTACCACTCGGTGGCCTTCGCGCCGATGCTGTGGGAAGAGCGCGGCATCGGCGTGGTCGGCGTGGCGCGCTCGCGCGGCGCGTTCAGCGACAAGGAATTGGCGCTGCTGCAGACCTTCGCCGACCAGGCGGCGATCGCGATCCAGAACGCGCGGCTGTTGAACGACACGCAAGAGGCGCTCGAGCGCCAGACGGCGACAGCCGACATCCTGAAGGTCATCGCGAGTTCACCGTCGAATGTGCAGCCGGTGTTCGATGCCATTGCTGCCAGTTCGAATCGCCTGCTCGGCGGTTTGGGAACGGCGGTGTTTCGCATCGAGGACGACGTTGTGCACCTGGCCGGGTTCACGTCCACGAATGTCGAAGGCGACGCCTTGCTGAGGGCGTCCTACCCGCGGCCGCTCACCGCTCACCCGATCGACGTGGCGATTCGCGAAGGGCGGGGCGTGCAGATCCCAGACGCCGAGGCCGAGTTCGGCGTGCCGCGCCGAATCCGCGATTTCGCGCGCCAGCGTGGCTGGCGCAGCCAGTTGATCACGCCGCTGCTGCGCCATCAGACGCCCATCGGCTTCATCAGCGTCACGCGCAAGGCGCCGGGGCCGTTCGCTGCGCGCCACCTCCAGCTGTTGCAGACCTTTGCCGACCAGGCGGTCATCGCGATCGAGAACGCGCGGCTGTTCAATGAGACGAAGGAAGCGCTGGCACGCCAGACCGCCACCGCCGACATGCTGCGCGTCATCAGCGGCTCGCCCACCGACGTGCAACCGGTGTTCGACGCGATCGTCACCACCGCGGTGCGGCTGCTCGACTGCGACTCGACCTTTGTGATGCGCCGCGACGGCGCCACCTTCACGGTCGAAGCCGCGGCCACGCCGGCCGGCCTGATGGGCGACCTGGGGCTGGGCGCGATGCCGCTCGATGCCGCCGCCAACTTCCCCTCGCGCACGATGCTCGAGAAGCGGCCGTTGCACTTGCCGGACTGGTCGCTGATCGATTTGCCCGAGCATGAACGTGGCGTGCGCGAGCAGCTTGGCGTGAACGCCGCGCTGTACCTGCCGATGCTGCGCGACGGCGAGAGCATCGGCCAGCTCAGTTTCGCCCGGCTCAAGCCCGGCGCCTTCAGCGAGGCCCAAATCGCGCTCGCCGAGTCGTTCCGCGACCAGGCGCTGATCGCGATCGAAAACGCACGGCTGTTCAACGAGACCCAGGAGGCGCTGGCCCACCGGACCGCCAGCGCCGACATCCTGCGCGTCATCAACGGCTCGCCGACCGACGTGGCCCCGGTGTTTGACGTGATTGCACGGCATGCCGGCGTGTTGTGCGGCGCACGCATGGTGACCACGGCGCGTTTCGACGGTGAACTGCTGCATCTGGTGGGCTTCTATGGCAGCTCGCCGCAGGCTGAAGCGGCCATGCGGGCGGCGTTTCCGCTCAAGCCGGGCGGCGGCTCCATCAATGCGCTGGCGCTGGCGGCGCGCTCGCCCGTTCAGATTCCTGACGTTCGTCTCGATCCAAGCTACCAGCTCGGTCAAGTGGCCGAATTGGCTGGCTACCGCAGCCTTCTGGCCGTGCCGATGCTTCGCAACAATCAGCCCATCGGCGTCATCGGTGTGGGACGCGACGAACCCGGTGCGTTCCCCGAGCGGACCATCGCGCTGCTGCAGTCGTTTGCCGATCAGGCGGTGATTGCCATCCAGAACACGACCCTGTTCAACGAGACGCAGGAGGCGCTGGAGCAGCAGACCGCCACGTCGGAAGTGCTGGCGGTGATCAGCAGCTCGGTCGAAAACACGCAGCCGGTGTTCGACAAGATCATGCAGAGCTGCCAGCGGCTGTTCGAAAGCGGCCGCGTGTCGATTGCGCTGATTCGCGACGACGGCTTGATGCACATCGCCCACAACCTCGAAGCCCTCGATCGCCTCGTCGCGGTTTACGGCGATGCGGTGCAGGAAGTGGCGGACAAGATCGCAGCGCAGTTCCCGCGGCCGGTGCGTGAGTCGATCCACGGCTACGCCATCCACAAGCGGCGCGTGCTGCACTTCCCTGACGTGCTGCACGGGGCCGACGTGCCTGCGGGCTTGCGCGAAACGGCCGAGATGATTGGCAACTATTCGATGATCGTCGCACCCATGCTGTGGGAGGACGAAGGCATCGGCGCGCTGCAGGTCGTGCGCATGCCGCCGGTGCCGTTCACCGACAAAGACATCAAGCTGCTCAAGACCTTCGCCGACCAGGCCGTGATCGCGATCCAGAACGCGCGGCTGTTCAACGAGACGCAGGAGGCCCTGGCACGTCAGACCGCCACCACCAACGTGCTGAAGGCGATCAGCCGCTCGACCTTCGACCTGCCTGCCGTGCTGG
>JANOLJ010000048.1:0-3528 GCA_031419715.1 Burkholderiales bacterium
CCGCGCTACATCAACAAGTTAGCCCGATGGATGACATAGCCCTGCCTCAGAATGCAGCCCTATTGAAATCCAGCCGAAGAAGCATGGCCCTCCTTGACCTTTGGAATAGCACACCAGATCAGCTTCGGGATAAGCAGGTTCACCAGCTAATTGCATTCGCGGGCGATGGCAAGTTGCTCGACGACAGCCCGTGCTGCAAGGAGTTTCGGACGTTCCTCGCTAGCGTGCCCTCGAAGTACCTGCAGTCATACGCCGAGCAGTGCTTGGCTGAGGCCTTCGACGGCTCAGGCTTCGCACTACAAGACGTCGTGAACGAAATCGGCGCACGCCTGGGCGCCACAGTGTCGCCAGGAAGGTACCGAGGTACGACCAAGCACACCGGTCAAGACGGCGTATGGCGATTTCCGAGCGAGCGGCACATCCTGATCGAAGTGAAGACGACCGACGCCTACAGCATCAATCTCAACACCATTGCGGGCTACCGCAAGGCACTGATCACCAACGGGGAGCTTGCGGAAGAGACTTCGTCGATGCTGTTTGTCGTTGGACGCCAAGAGACCGATAACCTTGAGGCGCAGATTCGGGGCTCGAAGTTCGCGTGGAACATCCGCGTTATCTCCGTCGGCGCGCTGCTACGGCTCATGCTCATCAAGGAAGAGCTTGAGGACCCCGTCATTCTTCATCGCATTCATGCGGTGTTGGTGCCTCACGAGTTCACCCGCCTCGACGCCATCGCCGAGTTACTGTTCTCGGCAGCAAAGGAGATCAAGCAGGAGGAAACCGAGTCTGAGACAGAATCAGTAGCCACCGAAAAGACTGGCAAGGCCATCAGCCGCAAGTTCACTCCCGTCGCCTTCCATGAAGAGTGCATTGCGCGTCTGCAGAAGACGCTTGGCGTCTCTCTGGTGAAACGCACGCGGTCGGGGTACTCATCGCCCAACAACGAGACGGCCGTGATCTGTTCGGTCTCGAAAGAACACAATCCAGAGAGCGCTCCGAACTACTGGTTTGCCTTTCACCCTCACCAGCAAAATTTCCTTGCGCCCTTCAAGAACACCTTCGTCTCCTTCGGCTGCGGCAGCAGCAAGCAACTTCTGCTTGTTCCATACGATAAGTTCAAACCCTGGCTTGCAAACGCCGGGACGACGACCAACGAGGGCCGGATGTACTGGCACATCGTCATCTCTCGGAGAAAAGAGGCGTACTCGATGCGGCTTCGCAAGGGTACAAAGCCAGTGGACCTCACTCCATTTGCTCTGCCGCTGAAAGCCGAGCTTGCACTTGGTTGAGCGCCGGGTTCGTTAACGTCGAAGAACGTCTCCCTGCAGTTTCAGCGACACCTGGCCTGAAGCCGACCGGAGCCCAGGACACGATGCAGTGGTGAGGATCGGACGGTTTCGGTCATGGGCATGACGCCGCTTGATGCGCGATCCGGCGGCGCTGCAGCTCAAGCCGCGATCGAATGGGAGGCTGTCAAGCGCATGTCGATGTGAACCAGGGCTGTGTCGTTCAATGCCCCAAGTTGCTGATGTAGCGCAGAGAACACGCGCTACTGGCTTTTTCGCTTCGATGCTGCTACAAACGCTGGCATGGAAGCTGCCGCGGCGCCTGCACCGGAATTTGAGTTGTCGCGCGTTCGCGTGCGCCTAATCCGTGCCAGCGAGCGTGTCGAGTGGGACACCCAGATGCGCGCGCATCACTACCTCGGGCTGACGGCCATGGTGGGGCGCAGCCTGCGCTACGTCGCCGAGGTCGATGGCCGCTGGCTCGCCTTGTTGGGCTGGGCCTCCCCGGCACTCAAGTGCGCCAGCCGAGATGGCTGGATTGGCTGGTCGCCGACGCTGCAATGGCAGCGGCTGGCTCTGATCGCCAACAACAGCCGCTTCCTGATTCTGCCGGGCGTGCGAGTGAAGAACCTTGCCTCGCGCATTCTGGGGCTGAACCTGGCGCGGCTGAGCGCGGATTGGCGGGCCGCTCACGGACATCGGCTGCTGCTGGGCGAGACTTTCATCGACCCCAGCCGCTTTGCCGGCACCTGTTATCGCGCGGCCAACTGGATCGAGCTGGGCCGCACCCGGGGCTTTGCCAAGTCCAACGCCACCTACGTCGAGCATGGCAGCGCAAAGCAGATCTGGGTGTACCCGTTGCACCCTCAGACGCAACGGATTCTGTCGGCCGCCTTGGCGCACCCGCAACTCCCCCGTCTGGAGGTCAAGATGATGACGCTGACTGATGATGATGCGCACTCGTTGTTTGCGCGCCTGGAGGCGATGGACGATCCGCGCGCTCGCCGCGGAAAGCGTCACCATCAGCGCTCGCTGTTGGCGACCATCCTGTGCGCGGTGATCAGCGGCGCCCAGGGCAGCACCGCGATCGGCGAATGGGTCAAGCGCCTGCCCGCGGCGATGCTGCGGCGATTGCGATGCCGGCGTGGCGCCGACGGCAGCTACGAGCGCCCCTCCGAGCCCACGATCCGGCGCATGCTCAACGCCATCGATATCGAGCAACTCGAGCGCCAGCTCGGGGATTGGCTGCAAACGCATGGCGTGCTCAATGAGCCCGTGGCGCTGGACGGCAAGACCTTGCGCGGCACGCGCAGCAAAGGCCAGGCCCGGCAATTGGTGGCTGCCTTCGGGCACCACAGCAGCGTCGTCATGAACCAGGTCGAGGTGCCCGACAAGGCCAGCGAGATGGGTGCGGTCAAACCCTTGCTCGATCCGATCCCGTTGGTCGGGCGTGTCGTCACCGCCGATGCGCTGCACACGCAGGTCGAGACCGCTCGCTACTTGGTCGAGGACAAACAGGCGCACTACTTGTTCACCGTCAAAGACAACCAGCCAACCCTCAAGTGCGACATCGCGAGCCTCCACCTGGAGGCCTCTCCCCCCTGAGCATGTCACGCTGGACAAGGCGCATGGCCGCGTGGAAACGCGCCGCATCTGGACCAGCGAACGACTCAGCGGCTATGTAAACTTCCCGCATGCCGCGCAGGTGGCCTGCGTCGAGCGCGAGGTCTTCGAGATCAGCGCCAACAAGACCCGCTTCGAGCGGGTTTACCTCATCAGCAGCCAAACTCGTGCACAGGCCAGTGCCGAACAACTGCTGGCGCTGAACCGGGGACATTGGGGCATCGAGAACAAGCTGCACTACGTGCGCGATGTCGCCTACGACGAAGACCGCTGCCGCGCTCGCAAGGGCAACACCCCACGCACGCTGGCCTGCCTGCGCAACTTTGCGATCAGCCTGCTCAGACTGCTGCAGATTCCGAACATCAAGGCCGCGTTGCGTGACCTGGCGGCCAACGCACGCAAGATATTCACAGTGCTACGCATGTAGCGCGCTCCCCCAGCAAAGCGCCGCAAGCGCCGGCATCGTGTCGGGGCACACACGCGTCCTCACACGGACATTTTGCGTCGCCTCAACCTCTGTCACGCCAACAAGCGCCTCCCAAACGCCGTCAGCCGACCTCCTCGGCCCGAACCAGGTCGGCACCAAACCACTCATCTGCCGGACTTTGACGGAACCGTG
>JANOLJ010000049.1:0-4585 GCA_031419715.1 Burkholderiales bacterium
GAGTTGGGGGTGTTCGCTTTCGGGCCGTTGCTAACCACTTCCCCGAGCTGACTGCAATCTTGGAGCAGCGTGGCAGTCGGCCTGGGGTACGTTCTCCGGCCCACGCTCGCGGGGCACCGCATTGGGACTGCGGCAGTGGCGTCATCAACACCGTGTTCTCGTGCGCAGGTCGAGGACACCGCGAATGGTTCCTGCGCCCGTACCCCAAACCGCCAGCCCCGACACCCGGGTGGCAGGCAAAGGCGTGGCGCGCCACCCCAGGATGAAACAGGGCGGCGGTGGTGCCCCCGGGCGCAGGCACCATTCGCGGTGTCCTCAACGCATCCAGGGCGAAACCCTGTTGACGCGGCTGCGCTGTGCAGGCAACGACATTGCCCCGCGAGCGTGGGCCGGAGAACGGGGGCGCCGCCGTCGCCCTGCCGCCACGACGATGGCAGGCCAACACGACATCGACAGTCAGCAAAGGGCCGCAAGCGGATTCCCCAAATTCTTCGGTCTTATGTGGCTGAACGCCCATGCGTACGAGCAGCCCCTCGGCCTGGCTCGGATCGCGCTCACCTGCGTGATTCTTCGCGCGCGACCTATCGCACGGTCAGTAGCGGCAGCAGCTCACGCACATCAGCCAGCGTCGTCAGCGCGTGCAGCCTTTGCAGAAACGTCTCGGTCTGCAAGCTTGAGGGCGGATGCGGCGCGTAGGCCAGGCAGTCCTGGAAGCGCGCCAGGTGCTGCGCGTCGTCGAGTTCGGCGCCGGGGAAACCGGGTGGCATGTCGAGCTGTCGCGCATGCCTGCGGCCATCGGTCGTGGTCAGCACCAGGTCCACCGCCGCGTGCCCGCGCGCATCCAACGCCGGGTCGGCGATCACGCTGATCCTGCCGATCATCTCGTGCAAGACTGGGTCATGCACCTGCTCAGGCGAGAAGTGCTGCAAGCGCGAAGACTGCCGGATCAACGCGTTCGCCACGCAGTACGCCGCGCTGAACTGCGCGTCGACGCGCGGATTCGCGCCCAACTGAAAAGGGTGCCCCACGAGCCGGTGCGCATAGGGCGGCAGGCGCACTTCCGCCGCCTGAACATCCGACGGTTTCAGGTGCAGCTCCGACACCAGCGCCAGCGTCAGCTCGGTCACGCCTTGCGTCACGCCGCAGCTCGGGTACTTCTTGAAGACCACGTTGTGCAGTTTCCAGGTGTCTCCCAGGCCGTGCGTCACGTGCTCCGGATCGAGCGTGTCGCGCCCGTACAAATGCGCGAAGCCGTAGTGCCCAGCGAGGAAGTTGACCGGGCCGGTGATGCCCCGGCGCGCCATCTGCGCGCACTGCACTCCCGCCTGTGCCACCCAACCCTGGACGATGCGCACGCCGAGCGAACCATCGACATGGCTCTGAAAGCTTGCGCCACAGCGATTGAACGCCAGGGCGAGCGCGTGCAGCGTTTGCTGAGGCGTCAGCCGCAAGATACGCGATGCCGCGGCGGCCGCCGAGAACACGACAACGATGCCGGTCGGATCAAACCCGTTGTACTGCGCTTCGCTCAGGTTGAAGCGCGAGGTGAGCTCCGCACCGGCCACCAGGGCGGCCATGAATTCAGCGCCCGAGCAGCCACCAGCCAATTCCGCCGCGGCCAGTGCCGCTGGAAACAGTGCGGCGCCGATGTGCGGGCCCGGCGCCATTGCGTCGCAGAAATCGAGGGCGCGGCACATCGTCGCATTGAATTGCGCCGCCGCGGACGCGGGCAGCTTGTCGCCATACACCAAGGTGGTGGCCTGGGCGGCGCCGCCCGCTTCGCACAGGAGTTCGCGCAGCGCCAGCACGCCGTCTTCTGAAGCACCCGCGAAGCCCGTGCCGACGACGGCCAGCACCATGCGGCGCAGCACGCGCTGCGCGTCAGGCGGCACGGCGTCGATTCGTAGGTCGACGACGAAGTCGGCGAGTCGCTGTTCAAGCTGGCCCATGGTTCGCCTTGGTTTGCGCCTCGTCCGCATGGCCGGCTGTGATCTCGGTGCCGTTTTGCATTTCCACCCAGCGCACCAGTTCGCTGATGCTGGCCCCCGGCCCGGCGGCACGCGACGCCGCTTGCCAAAGCTGCTGGCCGAGCGCGCTGAGCGGCGCGGAAATTTTGCCTTCGCGTGCGAGGGCGTTCGCAATGCCCATGTCCTTGAGCATCAGCGCCAGCTTGAACGGGTCGTCGAACTTGCGGCTGAGAACTCGGCTTTCGATGTGCGTCTGGCTGATCCAGGACATCGATGTCGACGCATTCATCACTTGCAGCATCGCCTGCGGGTCCAGGCCGAACGCCTTGCCCATCACCAGGCCCTCGGCGGTGGCGCTCAGCGTGATGGCGGTCACGAGGTTGTTGATGCACTTCATCGCGTGCCCGGCGCCCTGCGGCCCGAGGTGGAAGATGGCCTTGCCCATGCAGCCGAGCAACGGACGCGCGCGCTCAAGGTCTTCGGCGCTGCCTCCCACCATGAAGACGAGGTTCGCCGCCTCGGCGCCCCACTGCGCACCCGAGACCGGTGCGTCAAGCATGGTCACGCCCTGCTCGGCCAAGCGCCCGGCCGTCTGCCGCGTCAGCCACGGCTCGGACGACGAGGTGTCGAGCAGCAACGCGCCGCGCTTCAAGCCCGCGGCCAACCCGGCCTCGCCGAACACGACGCGCTGCACGACTTCGCCGTTGGGCAGCATCGTGATCACCACGTCGCTGCGGCGCGCCACTTCCGCGGGCGTGTCCGCGGCGGCGGCGCCTTCACCCAGGCGTTTCGCCAGAGCACGCGCGGCACTCATGTCCAGGTCATGCAGCGTCACCCGGTGGCCAGCGTTGTGCAGGTGGGTGCTCATCGGCGTGCCCATGACACCGAGACCGACGAAACCGACCGCCACGCCGTTGTTCTGTTGCTTCATTGTTTTGCCTGCTTGTTTCCTGCTTCACAGTGTCACGCCGCACCCCAAAGCTCAGCCATCGTGTCCTTGAATCTCGCGGCAATGCGTGGCGCGGCGTGGTGCCGGCCTTGCTCGACCACCGCCTGCCCCGCCACGACCACCGAAGCGACCGCCGCGGCGTCGCTCGCGAAGACCAGCGCATCGAGCCATTGTTCAGGGGGTATGCCCAGCAGCCCCGGCGCTTGAAGGTCGAGGACGAGCGCATCGGCACGCGCGCCCTGCGTGAGCCCCCAGGGCGCCTGCCCCGCGGCGCGCGCCCCGGCGGGCAGCGCCAGATTGAACAGGCGTGCCGCCGTCGAGGGCTCGCCCTGCGACGGCGCCGCAGCGATGTTGCGGCGGCGCAGTGTCAGGCGTTGCGCGTATTCGAGCCAGCGCAACTCTTCCACCCAGTGGCGCGACACCTGACTGTCCGAGCCGAAGGCAATCGGCACACCGGCGTTCAGCCAAGCCGGCAGATCGGGCACGCCGTCGCCCAGGTTCGCTTCCGTGCTCGGGCAAATCACGATGCCCGCGCCGCTCTTCGCCACGCTCTGAATCTCCGCGCCACTCGCGTGGGTGGCGTGCACCAGGTGCCAGCGAGTGTCGAGCGCGGCGTGCCGGGCGAGCCACTGCAAGGGCCGCAGGCCGGTGGCGGCGAGGCACTCGTCGACTTCACGCGTCTGTTCGGCAACGTGGATGTGCAGCGGCACGTCGTCACTGCCAATGCATTGCAGCAGGCCCTGAATCGACTCGATTGAGGCGGCGCGCAAGGAGTGGATCGCGACACCGGCATTCGTCAGCGGGCGACGTGCCGCGTTGATGGTTTGCATGAGCGCGTGAACCGACGCCGGAGTTGTCGCAAAGCGCCGCTGATCGGTACGCAGCGCCGGCTGGCTGAAGCCCGCGCGTTCATAGAGCACCGGCAAGACGGTCAGGCCGATGCCGGCGTCGCACGCCGCGTCGGCCAGTGCCAGGCTCAGTTCCGCCGGCTCGGTGTAAGCGCGGCCGTCCGGTTGATGGTGCAGGTAGTGAAACTCGCACACCTGGGTATAGCCACCCTGCAGCAACTCGACAAAGAGCTGCGCCGCGATCGCGCGCAATTGCGCCGGCGTGATGCGCAGCGCCACGCCGTACATGCGGTCGCGCCAGGACCAGAAGTCGCCCGCGTCGTTTTCGCGCCGCTCCGCCAGGCCGGCGAAGGCGCGCTGGAAGGCATGGCTGTGCGCGTTCACCAAACCCGGCAGCACCGGGCCGGTGAGCGCGGTCGCGGCCTCGGGTGCCTGATGAACGCCGGTCGCGACTTCGCTCCAGCAACCGTCCGCGCCGATGCGCAACACCACGCCGCTGTGCCAACGTCCGCCGATCCAGGCGTGCGCGGTCCAGAGCATCGGCGCCATTCGACGCTCAGGCATTCGGCCTCCAACCGAGCATCGCACCCACCAGCGACTTCAACACCGGCTGCACCCGCGCGGCACGCTCGGCGTCATAGGGCCAGGGCGGGTCTTCACGCAGGTAGCACGACCAGCACATTTCGAGTTGCACCGCGTGGATGCCTTGCGCCGGCCGGCCGTAGTGGCGCGTGATGTGGCCGCCCTTGAAGCGGCCGTCCACCACCTGCGTGAACAAGGGCTGCAACTCCAGCACCGCGGCCAGCGCTACTCGCAGTTCG
>JANOLJ010000050.1:0-5753 GCA_031419715.1 Burkholderiales bacterium
CCCGAACCACATCTTTGTCGCCGCGGGCGACCTGATCGGCGCGAGCCCGCTGCTCTCTGCCCTGTTTCGCGATGAACCGACGATTCAATCGCTGAGCCTGATGGGCCTGGAAGCCAGCGCCGTCGGCAACCATGAGTTCGACCGCGGCAGCGCCGAGTTGCTGCGCATGCAGCGTGGCGGCTGCCACCCGGTGGACGGCTGCAAAGGGCCGCAGCCGTTTGCCGGGGCGCGCTTCCAGTACCTCGCGGCGAGCACCATCGATGCGCGCACCGGGCGCACGCTGCTGCCGGCCTACCACGTCAAGCACTTCGAAGGCATCCCGGTCGCGTTCATCGGCCTGACGCTGAAAGACACGCCGACGATCGTCGTGCCCTCCGGAGTGGCGGGGCTCACATTCCGCGACGAAGCGCAGACCGTGAACGAACTCGTGCCGCGCTTGCGTGCCCAGGGCATCGAGGCGATCGTGCTGCTCATCCACGAAGGCGGCCTGCCCAGTGGCGACTACAACGAATGCCCGGGCATCAGCGGGCCGATCGTCGATATCGTTCACAAACTCGACAAAGCAGTGGACTTGGTCGTGAGCGGCCACACGCACCGCGCCTACAACTGCCGCATTGACGGGCGCCTCGTCACGAGTGCCGACAAGTACGGCACGATCGTCACCGAGATCGACCTGGTGCTCGACCCTCGATCCGGCGACGTGGTCTCGGCCATCGCCGACAACGTGATCGTGCGCAACGACCGCTTCGCCAAGGACGCCGCGCAGACCCAGCTCATCGCCACCTACGAGCAGCTCTCGGCGCCGCTGGCCAAGCGCGTCGTCGCGCGCCTGACCGGGGCGCTGACGCGCGACGAGAACCCGGCCGGCGAAACGCGCATCGGACAAGTCGTCGCCGACGCGCAGCTCGCCGCCACGCGCGCCGCGGCCGACGGTGGCGCCCAGCTCGCGCTGATGAACCCCGGCGGCCTGCGCGCCGCGCTGTCGCCCGCGCCCGATGCGCAAGGCCAGGCCGAGGTGCGCTACGAAGACCTGTTCGCCGTGCAACCTTTCTACAACAACCTCGTCACGCTCACGCTGAGCGGCGCGCAATTGCTGCAAGTGCTAGAGCAGCAATGGCTGAACCAGCCGCGCGCGCGCATCCTGCAGGTGTCCCGCAGCTTCGCCTACACCTGGGACGCCGCCCGCCCAGTGGGCCAGCGCATCGTTCCCGGCAGTGTGCTGCTCGACGGCCAGCCGCTGGATGCCAACGCGAACTACCGCGTCACCGTGAACAGTTTTCTCGCCGCGGGCGGCGACAACTTTCACGCGCTCAAACTCGGGCGCGACGCGCGCACCGGCATGATGGATGTCGATGCGTTCGAGCAGTACCTGGCGCGCAACCCGCCGTGGCCCGCCGCCGCGCCGCAACGCATCACGCGCTTGAATTGACGCCTCCGGCATACCGCATGAGCGAGTCACCCCAGGAAATCATTCGGATCAAGCGCGACGGCACGGCGCTCAGCCGGGCGCAGATTGAAGCGTTCGTCGCTGGCCTGACGCACGGCACATGGAGCGACAGCCAGGCGGCCGCGCTGGCGATGGCGGTCCTGCTGCGCGGCATGAACACCGCCGAGACCGTGGCGCTCACCACGGCGATGACCCACAGCGGCGAGGTGCTCGACTGGCGCGACGCCGGGCTCAACGGCACTATCGTCGACAAACCCATCCTCGACAAACATTCGACCGGCGGTGTGGGCGACAAAGTGAGCCTGCTGCTCGCCCCTCTCATCGCGGCGTGCGGCGGCGTGGTGCCGATGCTCAGCGGCCGGGGCCTGGGCCACACGGGCGGCACGCTCGACAAGCTCGAAGCCCTGCCGGGCTACAGCGTCACGCCCAGCCGCGACGCGCTGCTGCACACGCTGCGCCACGCCGGCTGTGCGATCGTCGGCGCGAGCCAGCAGCTCGCGCCCGCCGATCGCCGCCTGTACGCGATCCGCGATGTCACGGCGACGGTGGAATCGGTGCCGTTGATCGTGGCGAGCATCCTCAGCAAGAAGCTCGCCGCGGGCCTGGGCGCGCTGGTGCTGGACGTGAAGCTCGGCAACGGCGCGTTCTGCACAACGCCGCAACAGGCGCGCGAACTCGCGCAAAGCCTGGTGAACGTGGCGTGCGGTGCGGGCTTGCCCACCGTCGCGCTCATCACCGACATGAACCAGGTGCTGGGCACGACCGCCGGCAATGCACTGGAGGTGCGCGAGGCGATCGACTTTCTCACCGGCATTGACCCGGGCGCGCGCGAACCGCGCCTGCTCGAAGTGACGCTCGCGCTGGCCGCGCAGTTGCTGCTGCTCGGCGGCCTGGCGGGCTCGCTCGACGCCGGCCGGCGCGCCGCGCAACAGGCGCTGGACAGCGGCGCCGCCGCCGAGCGCTTTGCGCGCATGGTCGCCGCGCTCGGCGGCCCGTCGGATGTGTTGCGCGACGCTCAGCTTGCCCGCGCGCCGGTGCAGTGGGACGTGGTGGCCACGCAGGCCGGGTTGGTGACGACGATTGACACGCGCGCGCTCGGCCTGGCGGTGGTCGCACTCGGCGGCGGCCGGCAAGGGCCTGGGGACAGCGTCGATCCGAGTGTCGGCCTGTCGCATGTGCGCCAGCTCGGCGCGCGGGTGCAGGCAGGCGAGCCGTTGGCGCGCATCCATGCCGCGAGCGAGACAAGCGCGCAGGTGGCGCGGCAGGTTGTTCTCGGTGCCTTCGTGGTTGGCACAGCGCCGCTGGTACTTTCGCCCCTGGTGCACGCCGCTATCACTCAATCGCGGGATAGTCCGCCGCCACCCTCGACGATAAAGTGAGCCGCATGGAACCAGGCCCACGCATGGAAGGGTCGTTCGACTTTGAGCCGATCGACATCGTTGAGGCCCGCAAGGCGCTCGACCAACTGCCCGACGGGCTGGTGGACCCGACAACGCGGCCGCAGTTCTGGGTTCCGCGCCGCCGCAAGGACGGCGCCGCCGATCGCGCCTTGACCGGCATGGCGCTCGACTGGCTGCGCAAGCTGCCGCCCATCGTTCGACCCCACAAACTCAGTGCACAGTTTCCACGTGTCACGAATGCGATGGCCGACATCTGGGCCGACAAGTTCCACTGCGAAGACCTGCTGGCCAGCCTGCTGCGCGATCAGCGCGGCGAGCGCAAGGGCTTTGCGCAGGACCTGCAAGTCGAGATCAAACGCTTGATCGTGTACAGGCGCATCGCGCCGTAGCGAAAGCAGCGTGCAGCGTGCGGCGTGCGGCGCCAGGGCGCCTACACCTGCATGTTCATGATGTCGCTGTAAGCCTGCACGAGGCGATTGCGCACCTGCAACGTCGCCTGAAAGCCGATCTGCGCCTTCTGCATCGTCACCATGGTTTCTTCCAGGCTCACCGATGAATCGCCGAGTTGCACGGCGCGCTGCAATTGCGAGGCTTGGTTCTGAGTCTGGCTGACTGAACTCAGCGCCTGGGCCAACGCGCCTTGAAAGTCCGCGCCGGATGCGCCCTTGGCTCGTGCCAGCGGGTGGCCGTCCGTGCCCAGGCCGGCGCGGGCCACGGCTTGGGCGAAGTCGAAGGGTTTGAGCGTCACGTTCATGCGCGTCTCCTGAGTCGGCGGCGTGGAGTCGGTACCGCGGCACGCTCGAAGCGCGCAATGCGGCACGAACTCCCGAATTTCCGCCATGCAACACAGCCATCCTAGCGGCGCGGCGCGCCTGCCAAGGTGCGAACAAGGCGAGGTTTGGTGGCCTGTTCCAGGCATACGCGCAAGCCCCTGCCCGAATAATTCTTCGCATGCAGCGGAGCTATTCAGCCCCGCATGAAACCGTGCCGCATGGACAACTCCCTCGCTACCAGCAACGCCTCTGCCCACGCCGGTTCGTCCGGCCTGTTGGCGCGCCTGGGCGCGTTGTCGCTGAAGAATCAGTTCTCGCTGATCCTCGGCCTGACCGCCCTGGCCGGCCTGGTGATGATGCTCGCCTCGTGGAACAACAGCGGCGACTACAAGGTGCTGTACGCGAACCTGTCCGACAAAGACGGCGGCGCGATCATCGCCCAGCTCTCGCAGATGAACGTGCCGTATCGCCACGCGGACGGCGGCGCGGCGATCCTCGTGCCGTCGAGCAAGGTTTACGACGCGCGCCTCAAGCTCGCCTCCGCCGGCCTGCCCAAGGGCTCGGTCGTCGGCTTCGAGTTGATGGACGGCGCGCGCTTCGGCCAGACCCAGTTCCAGGAGCGCCTCACCTTCCAGCGCGGCCTGGAAGGCGAGCTGACACGCTCCATCACCGCCATGCCCGCAGTGCAAGGCGCGCGCGTGCACCTGGCGCTGCCGAACCAGAATGGCTTTTTCCGCGAGCAGCAAAAGCCCAGCGCCTCGGTGTTGCTGAGCCTGCACCCGGGGCGCACGTTAGAGCGCGCGCAAGTCGCCGGCATCGTGCACCTGGTGGCGAGCAGCGTTCCCGAATTGAACCCGAAAGCCGTGAGCGTGCTCGACCAGACCGGCGCGCTGCTTTCCGCAGCACCCGACAGCGGCAACGCCGCCGGCCTGGACGCCAACCAGTTGCAGTACGTGAGCCAGATCGAGGCCGGCTACAACAAGCGCATCTTTGAGTTGCTCGAGCCCGTCGTCGGCCGCGCGAACCTGCGCTCCAGCGTCACGGCCGATGTCGACTTCACGCAAAGCGAAGCCACATCGGAAGAGTTCAAGCCGAACCAGGGCGCCCAGGCCACGGCGACGATACGCAGCCAGCAAACCACGGAACTCAGCGGCGGCAGCGCAACCTTGCCGGCCGGCGTTCCCGGCGCGGCGAGCAACCAGCCACCCACACCGGCCACCGCACCCATCACCGGCGCCGCGCAAGCCCTGCAAGCCGGCCAGGCTGGCGGCTCTTCGAGCAACAGCCGGCGAGAAGCGGTGACGAATTTCGAAGTCGACAAGACAGTGCGCGTGACGCGTGCCGCCACCGGCGTGGTGAAACGCCTGAACGCGGCGGTAGTCGTGAACCACCGCACCTTGACCGACGCCAAAGGCAAGACGAAGCAGGAAGCCCTGTCGCCCGAGGAAATCGAAAAACTCAGCGCCCTGGTGCGCGAGAGCATAGGCTTCAAGCAAGAGCGCGGCGACTCGGTCAAGGTGATCAACGCGCCATTCAAGGTGGAGCCGGTGGACACCACCACCGTGCCGCTGTGGAAGCAGCCCGGCGTGATCGACAGCATTCGCGGCTTCATTGCGCCGGCTGGCCTGGCGCTGGTGGCCATGCTGGTGTTCTTCGGCATGGTCAAGCCCGCCATGCACGCGGTGCTGAACCCGCCGCCAGGCAGCCGGCTGAACGCCGTCGTCGCCGACCCGCAAAGCCCGTCGGGCGGCGCGGGCGCGCCGCTGGCGCTGTCCGCGCCGATGATGGGCGCCCACCTTGAACAAGCGCGTCAGTTCACCAAGGAAAACCCCGCGGCAACAGCGAACATCGTGCGCTCGTGGGTGAGCGGTGGGTCGACTTAACATGCAACACACGGCCCTGGGCGAGGAGCGTGGGGCGACTATCGGCCCGTTGCTGACTTTGGGTGGCTGCTACTTGAACGGCCGCTTTGCCTGCGAAGGTTCGGCGCGGCGCGGCAGGCGCTACCCGCAGGGGGCTCATGCTGTGGCGGTCTCCGCTACGCTGCGACTCCGCTGTGCTGCTCACCTTGGAGTCGCGCCCCGAACTCGCTTCGTTCGCTGCGCTCACTACGCTCAAACAGGCGGGGCGAAG
>JANOLJ010000051.1:0-4670 GCA_031419715.1 Burkholderiales bacterium
CCGCAGGAATACGGCGGCTCGGGCCTGGGCCTGGCGGAAGCTTCCGTGATCATGGAAGAGATCAACCGCAGCGGCGGCAACTCGGGCGCCTGCCACGGCCAGATGTACAACATGGGCACGCTGCTGCGCCACGGCTCGGCCGAGCAAAAGCAGCGCTACTTGCCGAAGATCGCGAGTGGCGAGCTGCGCTTGCAATCGATGGGCGTCACCGAGCCGAGCACCGGCACCGACACGACGAAGATCAAGACCATGGCGGTGAAGAGCGCCAGCGGCGACCGTTATGTGGTGAACGGCCAGAAGGTCTGGATCTCGCGCGTGCAGCACTCGGATCTGATGATCCTGCTCGCGCGCACGACGCCGCTGGCGGAGGTGAAGAAGAAATCGGAAGGCATGTCGATCTTCATCGTCGACCTGCGTGAAGCCATCGGCCACGGCATGACGGTGCGGCCGATTCCGAACATGGTGAACCACGAAACGAACGAGCTGTTCTTCGAGAACCTGGAGATCCCGGCGGAAAACCTGATTGGGGCTGAGGGTCAGGGCTTCAGGTACATCCTCGACGGCCTGAACGCCGAACGCACGCTGATCGCCGCCGAGTGCATCGGCGACGGCCGCTGGTTCATCGACCGTGTCACCAAGTACGTGAACGAGCGCGTCGTCTTCGGCCGGCCCATCGGCCAGAACCAAGGCGTGCAATTCCCGATCGCCGAAGCGCACATTGAAGTCGAAGCCGCCGACCTGATGCGCTGGCAGGCCTGCCGTTTGTTCGACGCACGCGAGCCCTGCGGCGCGCAGGCCAATATGGCGAAGTACCTGGCGGCGAAGGCCAGTTGGGAAGCGGCCAACGCCTGCATCCAGTTCCACGGCGGCTTCGGCTTCGCCTGCGAATACGACGTCGAGCGCAAGTTCCGCGAGACGCGCCTGTACCAGGTGGCGCCGATTTCGACGAACCTGATCCTGAGCTACGTGGCCGAACACGTGCTGGGCCTGCCGCGTTCGTTTTGAACGGGCTGCGATGGGCCTGGAGTCACGATCATGAGTCGCGCTGATCTGCGGCAGGACGATCGAGTGGCTTTCGGCCAGTTGCGGACGGTTGATGTCCTGCCGGCCTGCCGTCGTCGTGGCTGCAGGGCGACGGCGGCACACCCGTTCTCCGGCCCTCGCTCGCGGGGCACCGTCGAGGCCTGCAATGCGAAGCTGCGTCAACACGGTTTCGCCCTGCATACCTTGAGGACACCGCGAATGGGTCCTGCGCCCGGGTGTACCACCGCCGCCCTGTGTCTACTTGAGGTGGCATGCCACGCTGCTCGACGCTTGCATGCAGCTCGCGGCGCAGGGCGCGACGCAGGGCACGCCAAAGGTACGCTGCGGCCCGAAAGCACCCCTTCTGCACCGCCCACACACATCACGCATCGCGAAGCCCGCGCCGCGCCATGGAGGAACCGAGATGAATAGCCTAGACACCCGACACCCCGAATCGCAACTCGCCGAATTCGCGGCGACGATCAACTTCAACGATGTGCCCGGCAGCGTCGTGCGCCGTGCCGAAGACCTGTTCCTCGACTGGGCCGGCTCCACGCTCGCCGGCAAGGGCGCGCGGCCGGTGGAGAGCATGGCGCGCTTCATGCTCGGCCAGGGCCCGGCGGACGGGCCCGCGGAAGTGCTGAT
The DNA here is from genome assembly GCA_031419715.1 of Burkholderiales bacterium. GTDB lineage: Bacteria > Pseudomonadota > Gammaproteobacteria > Burkholderiales > Burkholderiaceae_C > JAEMQF01. The sequence goes on from JANOLJ010000051.1 coordinate 1,669, forward strand.
TCATCGGCGCGGCAGCAGTGCGCTCGTCGCCGCGACGATCAACGCCGCGGCGTCGCACTTCGCCGAGCAGGACGATGTGCACAACGGCTCCGTGTTCCACCCGGCGGCGGTGGTGTTCCCGCCCGCGCTCGCGGTGGCGCAAACGCTCGGGCGCAGTGGGCGCGAGCTGCTGCTGGCCTCGATCGTCGGCTATGAAGTGGGAATCCGCGTTGGCGAGTTCCTCGGCCGCTCCCACTACAAGGTGTTCCACACCACCGGCACCGCAGGCACGCTCGCCGCCGCCGCCGCAGTGGGTTCGCTGCTGCGCCTGGATGCGCGGCAGATGCAGAGCGCCCTCGGCTCGGCCGGCACGCAATCCGCCGGACTGTGGGAGTTCCTGCGCGACGCTGCCGACTCCAAACAACTGCACACCGCGCACGCCGCCGGAGCTGGCCTGAGCGCCGCCTATCTCGCGGCGGACGGCTTCACCGGGGCGCAGCGCATCCTCACCGGCGCGCAAGGCATGGCCGCGGGCATGTCGAGCGACGCCGACCCGGCGCGCCTGACGCACCAGTTGGGCACGCGCTGGGTGACCGCCGAGACCTCGTTCAAGTTCCACGCCGCGTGCCGCCACGCGCACCCGGCGGCGGATGCCTTGCTCAGCGTGATCCACGAGCACGCGCTGAACGCTAACGACATCGTGCAGGTGATCGCGCGCGTGCACCAGGGCGCGCTCGACGTGCTGGGCCCCGTCGTGAACCCGCAAACCGTGCACCAGGCGAAGTTTTCGATGGGCACGGTGCTGGCGATGGCGGCGCTGCACCGGCGTGCCGGCATGGCCGAATTCGACGCGCACTACGCCGATGCGCAGGCGCGCGCCTTCTGCGAGCGCGTGCGCATGGTGCTCGACGCCGAGGTCGACGCCGCCTACCCGGCGCGCTGGATCGGCAAGGTCGAGGTGCGGCTGCGCGACGGGCGCGTTCTGCACGGCCGCGTCGACGAGCCCAAGGGCGACCCCGGCAACACGCTCAGCCGTGCCGAACTCGAAGACAAGGCGATCCGCCTCGCGCTGTACCGCGGCGGGGCGAGCGAGGCCGAGATGCGCGGCGTGATCGGCGCCGTCTGGTCGCTCGCCGAAACGCGCGTCGTGCCGCGCCTGCTGGCCGCGCTGGGCGCTGCCTAGGCGGTTCTCGAAAGCCTGAACCCTCCACACACGAACCGAGAACCCCCCGCATGATCTCCCTCATCAACTACCTCACCCCCGTGCAATTCGGCTTCGGCGCGATCACGCTGCTGCAGCAGGAGTGCGAGCGCATCGGCATCAAGCGCCCGCTGCTCGTGACCGACGCCGGCGTGCGCGCGGCTGGCCTGGTGGAGCGCGTGCTTGCGCAACTGCGCGATCGATCGAGCGTGACGCTGTTCGACACCACGCCGAGCAACCCGAACGAGGCCGCGGTGCGCGCTGCGGTGGCGCTGTTCAAGTCGGGTGATTGCGACGGCATCATCGCTCTGGGCGGCGGCTCGTCGATCGACCTCGCCAAGGGCGTGGCGGTGTGTGCGCGCCATGACGGGCCGCTGAAGAGCTTCGCGTTTGTCGAAGGCGGCCTGGCACGCATCACCGCGGCCACCGCGCCCGTGATCGCGATCCCCACGACGGCGGGCACCGGCAGCGAAGTCGGCCGCGGCGCGATCCTGATCCTGGACGACGGGCGCAAGCTCGGCGTGCTGTCGCCGCACGTCATTCCCAAGGTCGCGATCTGCGATCCCGACTTGACGCTCGCGCTGCCGGCCCGGCTCACCGCGGCCACCGGCATGGACGCGATCGCGCATTGCATCGAGACCTTCATGGCGCCGGCCTTCAACCCGCCCGCCGACGGCATCGCGCTCGATGGTCTGGCGCGCGGCTGGGCGCACATCGAGCGCGCGACGACGCAGCCGCAGGATCGCGAGGCGCGGCTGCAGATGATGTCGGCGTCGATGCAGGGCGCGCTCGCGTTCCAGAAAGGCCTGGGCTGCGTGCACAGCCTGAGCCATGCGCTCGGCGGCATCGACCCGCGGCTGCACCATGGCACGCTCAACGCGGTGTTCCTGCCGGCGGTGATGGAGTTCAACCGCGACGCGCCCTCGGTGCGCCAGGAGAACAAGCTCGCCCGCCTGGCGCATGCGATGGGCTTGGCCGCGAGCGCCGACGCAGGCCGCACGATCAGCGCCGCCATCACTGCGCTGAACCAACGCCTCGGCCTGCCCTCGGGGCTGCGCGAAATGGGTGTGAGTGAGACGCTGTTCCCGCAGATTGTCGAGCGCGCTTTGGCCGACCATTGCCACAAAACGAACCCGCGCGAAGCCAGCTCACAGGACTACATGCAGATGCTGAACCGCTCGATGTGAGGCGCGCGGCGTCCTTCCGCCGCGCAGGCTTCCCGCTTGCCCTCTTCGCGGCAGACCCGCGGCAGCGGTCAGCGTCCGAGCTCGCGCCCCAGCAGACGGCGCAGCACGCGGCCGAACCAGCTCGGCTGAGGCAAAGCCTGCGGCGTCGTCGGACCCGCTGCGCGTGGCGCGGGGGCGCTGCGGCCTTGCGGCGCCGCAGCGGTGTCGAGCAAGCCGCACAGTGACATCGAGTTGACCAGCTGAACCACGGTGCGGTGCGGCAGTTGCGCGAGATCCACCATCGCGGCAACGCCGCATTCGCGCTTCGCCATCAGGTCCACCAGCCGCGCGGCGTCGGCGTCGTGGCCCAGGTCCGCGGCATCGGGTCGCCGCAGCAGCCGGTAGCTGGTGCTGGCGTTGAGCCAGGGCGCGAGGCCGACATCGCGCCCCAGGCGCGCGCCGACCTGCCAGCACAGGCCGACAAACGATTCGTCGCTGAACTGCGCCGCCGCGCCAGACGCAGGCCGAGTGGAGGCGTCGAGCACCCCCAGCTCGCCCGCGCCCGTGGCCAGGTCGTCAACGAGTTGCTCGACGGAGCGCAGCGTATGCACACGCCGGTCCGCGGCGTCGATCACCGCCAGCAGCCGGCGGTCACC
>JANOLJ010000052.1:0-21636 GCA_031419715.1 Burkholderiales bacterium
GAACTCGCTGCGTTCGCTTCGCTCTCTCCGCTCAAACAGACGCGGCGAGTCAGATGTGGAAGCGCGCTGGCGCGCGCCGACCCCAGGCCTGCGCTGCTCGTCGCCCCAGAAATCGCCCCCACCGGGTGCCGCCTGCCGCGCTGCAACCGTTTGTTTTCCTGCGACGGAAGACCAAAGCCCATTGCCCAGCACACATCCAGGTAAACCGGGACGCGTGTCAGAGGCGGGCGAAACGCTGGTGGTGTTGGCAACGAAAACCTCGAGGGTGACAGCGCGGCAGGCGCTACCCGCAGGGGGCGATTTCTGTGGCGGCGAGGCTTCGCCCGCGCACAAAGGCCCGGAAGGGGCTTTGTGGCTGGCGAAGGCCGGGGCGCTTGCAAGCGCCCTGGCGCGCAGCCTTGGAGTCGGCGCGCGCAGCGCGCATCCAAAACTGACTTCGCCCCGCCTGTTTGAGCGTAGTGAGCGCAGCGAACGAAGCGAGTTCGGGGCGCGACTCCGAGGCGAGCACCACAGCGGAGTCGCAGCGTAGCGTAGACCGCCACAGCATGAGCCCCCTGCGGGTAGCGCCTGCCGCGCCGCGCCAACTGCAAGCCAGATCGAATACTCTCGAACGGCTGCAACGGGCCGAAAAACGCCCCACTCCCCCCACTCAACGCCGCGTGTTTCATCCTATCGCGCAATCGTGTTTTCACGCCGAATCTTCGCCTGCAACTGCAGAATGCCGTAAAGCAGCGCTTCCGCCGTGGGCGGGCAACCGGGAACGTACACATCGACCGGGACGATGCGGTCGCAGCCGCGCACCACCGAGTAGCTGTAGTGGTAGTAGCCGCCGCCATTCGCGCAACTGCCCATCGAGAGCACCCAGCGCGGCTCGGCCATCTGGTCGTAGACCTTGCGCAGGGCAGGCGCCATCTTGTTGCACAGCGTGCCGGCGACGATCATCAAGTCACTCTGCCTCGGGCTCGGGCGAAACAGCATGCCGAAGCGGTCGATGTCGTAGCGCGCCGCGCCAGCGTGCATCATTTCGATGGCGCAGCACGCCAGACCGAATGTCATCGGCCACAGCGACCCCGTCTTGGACCAGTTGATCACTGTGTCCATCTGGGTCGTCATGAAGCCTTCCTTGAAGACGCCGTCAATACTCATGAGGTGTGCTCGGTTGCGCGCTCAGCCGTGGGGTCATTCCCAATCGAGCGCACCCTTCTTCCATTCATAGGCGAAGCCGACGACGAGGATCAGCAGGAAGATCATCATCGCCCAAAAGCCCTCCGGCCCGATTTCGCGCAGTGCCACGGCCCAGGGGAAGAGGAAGGCGATTTCCAGGTCGAACAGGATGAACAGAATCGCGACGAGGTAGTAGCGCACGTCGAACTTCATCCGTGCGTCTTCGAAGGCCTCGAAGCCGCATTCGTAGGGAGAGTTTTTCGCCGCGTCGGGCTTGTGCGGCCCGAGCACGAAGCCCAGCACCTGCGGCGCCACACCCACTGCAACGCCGACCATGATGAACAGAATGACTGGGAGGTAGGGTTCCAGATCCATGGACAGTCGATGATGGCGCGCTTCGTTTTGTTGTGGGGTCTGACGGTCCGCTGAGGCGGGTGGGGCAAAGCGCTAAACACTTGGTGCCGACGGCGAGACTCGAACTCGCACAGCTTTCGCCACTACCCCCTCAAGATAGCGTGTCTACCAATTTCACCACGTCGGCGCTGCACCACGGTCGAGGTTCGGATTGCCGCAATGTGCGGGGCACCAAACAGCCAAGGATTCTAACCACAACAAATTGCATTCAGACTGGCGCGGGCCAGTCTCCAACTCGTGACGCCGAGCCTGCTTGAGCCTGCGCAAACGTGTCCGCGCTCGCCGCCGCCGCGACAGCTCGTGCGCTGCGTGTCACTTCGTCGGAATCGCCCCGGCACCCGAGGCTACGGGCGCCGGGCTCGGCACCGCACCGGTGACGGCGCCCATGCCACTGTCGGCACCCGGCACCTGGGCCGCTCCCGTGGGAGCTACACCAGAGGCGGCGGGAGCGCCCGCGGCCGGCCGGTCGAGCACGCTGGTGCCACGCGAGGGCGTGCGGTCGTTCGAGGTATAGGCGAGAGACAACGTGCAGGCGAAGAACACCGCAGCGCACACCGCCGTGGAGCGCGACAGGAAGTTGGCGCTGCCGGTGGCGCCGAACAGGCTGCCGGAGGCACCGCTGCCGAACGAAGCACCCATGTCGGCGCCCTTGCCATGCTGGATCAACACGAGGCCAATCATGACGAGCGCGGAAATGATTTGCACCGCGACGACGAGGTTCAACAACACATTCATTCGATCGACTCCGAAGAAATTACTTTTCCGCGTCTCATGCGGCCGCGCGGCAGATGGCGGCGAACTCAGTGGCCTTCAACGAGGCGCCACCGATCAAGCCACCATCGATATCGTTTTGCTTGAACAGCGTCGTGGCGTTGTCGGCCTTGACGCTGCCCCCGTACAAGATTTTCATCTCGCCCGCTTTGTTCGACGCGGCCGACAGCTGCAAGCGCAGCAGCGCATGCACCGCTTGCGCCTGCTCGGGCGATGCGGTCTTGCCCGTGCCGATGGCCCACACCGGCTCGTAGGCGACCACGACTTGCGAGATGCAGTGCGCCAGCGTATGGATCACGGCGGACAACTGGCGTTTGACTACAAGCTCCGTCTGCCCCGCGTCGCGCTCGGCGAGCGTTTCGCCCACGCACACGATGGGCGTGAGGTGGTGCGCAAGCGCGGCTTTGGCTTTGTCGGCCACCAACTGGTCGCTTTCACGGTGCAGCGCGCGGCGCTCCGAATGGCCGACGATGACATAGCGGCAGCCGAACTCGGCGAGCATCGTCGCCGCCACTTCACCGGTGTAGGCGCCGGATTCGAACGCCGAACAGTCCTGCGCGCCCCAGGCAATGTTCGCGCCTTGCAGCGACAAGGCCACGTCGGCGAGATAAGGAAAGGGCGCGCACACCGCCACTTCCGCGACCCATGGGCCGGCGGCTTTCAACGCGGCGAGCAATTCGGTGTTCACGGCACGGTTGCCGTTCATCTTCCAGTTGCCCACGACAAGCTTGCGCCGGGTCACGCTCGATGCCTCCAAAGCATGGCAGGGTGGTTCACCATGTCAGCACGAGTTTGCCGATGTGCTCATTGCTTTCCATCAGCGCATGCGCCGCGGCTGCCTGCGCAGCGGGGAACACTTGATGGATGACGGGCTTGATGCGGCCGCTTTCCAACCACGGCCAGACCTTCTCAAGCAGCGATTTCGCGATTTGCCCTTTGAAGGCGATGGGACGCGGGCGCAGCGTCGAACCGGTGATCGTGAGGCGCTTGCGCAGCACGACGCCAGCGTCAATTTGCGCCTCGACACCGCCTTGCACGGCGATGATGACCAGGCGCGCGTCTTCGGCCATGCATTTGATCTCGCGCGCGACGTAGGCGCCAGCAACCATATCGAGCACGACGTTCACGCCACGCTTGTCGGTCGCGCGCTGCACTTCTTCAACGAAGTCGTGCGTGCGGTAGTTGATCGCGTGGTCCGCGCCGAGATCGAGGCACGCCTTGCATTTGGCATCGCTGCCGGCGGTGGCGATCACGACCGCGCCCGCGGCTTTCGCCATCTGTATCGCGGTGACGCCAATGCCGCTGGTGCCGCCCTGTATCAGCAGCGTCTCGCCCGCCTTCAGCCCGGCGCGATCGAACACGTTCGACCAGACAGTGAAGAATGTCTCCGGCAGGCTCGCCGCTTCAATGTCGCTCAAGCCCTTGGGACTGGGCAGGCATTGCGCGACCGGCGCCGTGCACAGTTGCGCGTAGCCGCCACCGGCCACCAACGCGCACACCCGGTCGCCGATCGCAAAGCCCGCAGCTTGCATCGCCGAGGCGTCACCACTCACGATCGTGCCGGCGACTTCCAGCCCCGGCAAATCAGACGCGCCCGGCGGCACCGGATAAAAGCCCTTGCGTTGCAGCACGTCGGGCCGGTTCACGCCCGCGGCCGCCACCTTGATCAGCACCTCGCCCGCACCGGCCACCGGGTCGGGGCGCTGCACGGGCCGCAGCACCTCGGGCCCACCGTAGCTGGAAATTTCGATGGCGTTCATGCGGGTTCGTGTCAGGTTGGCGTGCCCATCAGTCTCATCAGTCCTGGTGCGCGGGCATCGGTTGCGCGTCGCGGTCGAGCAGGGCTTTCATCGACAACTTGACGCGGCCTTTTTCGTCCGTCTCCAGCACCTTGACCTTGACGATCTGCCCTTCCTTGAGGAAGTCGGTGACCTTCTCGACGCGCTGGTGCGCAATCTGGCTGATGTGCAGCAGGCCGTCTTTGCCGGGCATCAGGTTCACGAGTGCGCCGAAGTCGAGGATCTTCGTGATCGGGCCCTCGTAGACCTTGCCGACTTCCACTTCCGCGGTGATCTCCTCGATGCGCTTCTTCGCGTAAGCGGCCTTGTCGCCGTCGGTCGAGGCGATCGTGATCGTGCCGTCTTCGCCAATGTCGATCGTCGTACCGGTCTCTTCGGTCAGCGCACGGATCGTGGCACCACCCTTGCCGATCACGTCGCGAATCTTCTCCGGGTTGATCTTCATCGTGTACAGGCGCGGTGCGAACTGCGAGACCTCGGTCTTCGCGCCGTCCATCGCCTCGACCATCTTGGCCAGGATGTGCAGCCGCGCTTCCTTGGCCTGTGCCAATGCGACTTGCATGATCTCCTTCGTGATGCCTTGGATCTTGATGTCCATCTGCAGCGCGGTGATCCCGGTCGTCGTGCCCGCGACCTTGAAGTCCATGTCGCCGAGGTGATCTTCGTCGCCCAGGATGTCGGTGAGCACGGCGAAGCGGTTCGCGTCCTTGATCAGGCCCATCGCGATACCGGCCACATGCGCCTTCAGCGGCACACCGGCGTCCATCAGCGCGAGGCAGCCGCCGCACACCGAGGCCATCGACGACGAGCCGTTGCTCTCCGTGATTTCGGAGACGACGCGCATCGAGTACGGGAAGTCGGCTTGGCTCGGCAGCACCGCCACCAATGCGCGTTTCGCTAAGCGGCCGTGGCCGATTTCGCGGCGCTTCGGCGTGCCCACGCGGCCGGTTTCGCCGGTGGCGAAGGGCGGCATGTTGTAGTGCAGCATGAAGTGCTCGGTGAACTCGCCCGCTAGCGCGTCGATGCGCTGAGCGTCGCGCGACGTGCCGAGCGTGGCGGCAACCAGCGCTTGCGTTTCCCCGCGTGTGAACAACGCCGAGCCATGCACGCGTGGCAACACCCCGTTGCGGATTTCGATCGCACGCACGGTGCGCGTGTCGCGGCCGTCGATGCGCGGCTCACCGGCCAGGATCTGGCTGCGCACGATGCGTGCTTCGATGTCGAAGAGCATGCTTTCCAGCTTCACTTCGTCAAACGCGGCGCCTTCAGCCTTCAATGCCGACTTGGCGTTGGCGTAGGCCTCGCGGCAGGCCTGCGTGCGAGCTTGTTTGGAGCGAATCTGGTACGCGGCGCGCAGCGCCCCTTCGGCCAGCGCATTGAGCTTGGCGATAAAGGCTTCGTCTTTCGCCGGTGCGGCCCAGTCCCAGGCCGGCTTGCCGGCGTCTCGCACCAGGTCGTGAATCGCATTGATCGCGTTTGTGCCCTGCTCGTGGCCGAACACAACGCCACCGAGCATGATTTCTTCGCTCAACTGCTGCGCTTCGCTCTCGACCATCAACACTGCGGCTTCGGTGCCGGCGACGATCAACTCCATCTGCGACGTGGCAAGCTGCGTCTTGCCCGGGTTCAGCACGTACTTGCCGTCGACATAACCGACGCGCGCCGCACCAACGGGGCCGTTGAACGGAATGCCAGAGATGGCCAGCGCGGCACTCGCACCGATGATCGCGGCAATGTCGGCCTGAACTTCAGGGTTCAGCGACAGCACATGGATGACGACTTGCACTTCGTTGAAGAAGCCGTCCGGGAACAGCGGGCGCAGCGGGCGGTCGATGAGGCGCGAGGTCAGCGTCTCGAGTTCGCTGGGGCGCCCCTCGCGCTTGAAAAAGCTGCCGGGGATCTTGCCGGCGGCGTAGGTCTTCTCGATGTAGTCCACCGTGAGCGGGAAAAAATCCTGCCCAGGCTTGGCGTTCTTCGCGGCCACCACAGTGGCCAGGATAACGGTGTCTTCAATGTCGACGAGCACAGCGCCGCTGGATTGGCGCGCGATTTCGCCGGTCTCCATCGTGACCTTGTGTTGGCCCCATTGGAACGTCTTGGTGATTTTCTTGAACATGCTCATGGGCATTTCTCCGGTGAGGGCTGGCCAGCCATTGGCGGCTCAGCGGGTCGGGACAACCGGACTTCGTGGCGAGATGCCATTCCAATGGTGTTCGGCTTGGAACATCGATGGAATGACACAGCGGCGCGACGACTTGGAAACGATTCCGGTGGTCGAATGAGGAACCTGCGCTGGCGAATTCCAGACAGGTTCCATCGTGCGGGCTCGCCTGCTTTACTTGCGCAAGCCCAATTTCTGGATCAACGCCGTGTAGCGCTCGGCGTCGGTTTCTCTGAGGTAGCTCAGCAGACTCTTGCGCCGGTTCACCATCTTGAGCAGACCGCGCCGACCATGGTGGTCTTTGAGGTGCGTCTTGAAGTGCGGCGTGAGTTCGTTGATGCGGTCGGTGAGCAGCGCGACTTGCACTTCCGGCGATCCGGTGTCGGTGGCGCTGCGTGCGTTGGCCTTGACGATCTCGGCCTTGTGCGCCGTGGTGGCGGTCATAACTCGTTTCCTAAAGTCTGGACCCGAGCCGCCGCGGCCCATGCAGGCCGAGGCTGACGCGGTTCCGATTGATCACTTGCGGTCGCGGGTGAAACCAACCTGCGCCGTGCCTGCCTTCAAACCCTCTTGGCTTGAAGAGCGGCGGATTATAGGGGCAAGGCTACAACACGCGGGCCAGCCGTTGCACGCCGTCGGTCAAGCGGCTCGGGTCGCGCGTCGCGAAGCACCAGCGCAGCCAGCCTTCGGCTTCGCGGCCGAAGGCCACGCCCGGGGCCAACCCCAGGCCGACTTCGGCGACGAGACGCTTGGCGAATGCCAGCGAATCACGCTGACCTTCGACCCGGAAAAAGGCGTACATGCCGGCATCGGGCATCGCAAGTTCGATCCCGGGCAATGCGGCGAGCTGGGGCACGAGCGTGTCGCGGCAGGCTTTCAGCCGGCGCAGCAGTGCCGGCACGGAGTCGCTCGCACCGGCCAGCGCCGCGATACCCGCGCGTTGCACGAATGTCGGCGCGCATGAGGTGTTGAATTCGATCAGCTTGCCCAGGGCGTCCATCGTGTCGCGCGGCGCCACCAACCAGCCCAGGCGCCAGCCCGTCATGACGAAGCTTTTGGAAAAGCTGTGCGCGACGATCAGCCTGTCGTCAGGCAGTGCCACGTCCAGAAAGCTCGGTGCGCAGCGCTCGCCGGCAACGTAATACAGCCGCTCGTAGACTTCATCGGCGACGATCCAGGTGCCGGTGCGCCGGCAATGGGCGAGCAGCGCCTCTTGCTCAGCGCGCGTCAGCGCCCAGCCGGTGGGGTTGTTCGGCGCGTTCACGAGCAGTACCTTCGTCTTGGGCGTCACCGCGTCGAGCAGGCTTTGCAGATCGAGCCGCCACGCGCCCGCCTGAGCGCGCAGCGACACCGGTTTCACCACCGCGCCCAGAATCTCCGGCTGCGCCGTCAGGTTCGGCCAGATCGGCACGACCGCCACCACCTCGTCGCCCGGGTCAAGGAGCGCCTGCATCGCCAACATCAGCGCATTCACGCCGCTGGAGGTGACGGCAATGCGATCCATGCCCACCGGGCGATGCAGGCCGCTCGCATACGTGGCAAGCGCTTCGCGCAGCTCGGGCAGGCCGAAGTTGTGCGCATAGAAGGTTTCGCCCGCGGCGATGGAGCGTGCCGCCGCTTCACCGATGTGGGCCGGCGTGGCTTCGTCGCTCTCGCCGAACCAGAACGCCAGCACGTCACCGCAGCCGATGCCGGCGTTGGCGACTTCGCGAATTTTGGATGCCGGGAGTTGTTCGATTGCGCGTCTCATGCCTGAATGCCTGCCTGTGTCGAGAGTTCGGTGGAGAGTTCGGTGGAGAGGTCAGCGCGCGTGTCGCCGCCCATGTCGGCCAAGGGCCAACGCGGCTTCACGTCAAACGCGTAGTTCTTTGACGCGCCCGCGATGCCGCGCTGCAGCCGCATCGCCGCTGCCAACGCGATCATCGCGCCATTGTCAGTGCACAGTTCCAGCTCCGGGTAGTGCACCCGCGCGCCACGCTTGCTACACGCAGCGTCAAGCAACTCGCGCAAACGCAGATTCGCGCCGACGCCGCCGCTGACGACGAGGCGCGACAGGCCGGTGCGCTCCAGCGCCAGCACCGATTTGTGCACCAGCACCTCGACGATGGCCTGTTGCGTCGCCGCCGCCAGATTGGCACGGTCTTGCTCACACACATTGCTGCCCAGCTTCAACGCCTGCGTGCGCACTGCCGTCTTCAAACCGGCGAATGAAAAATCGAGCGTCGGGCTTTTCATCAGCGGCCGCGGCAAATTGAACGCGGCGCCATCGCCAAACGCCGCGAGCCGCGCCAACGCCGGCCCGCCGGGGTAGCCCAGGCCCAGCAACTGCGCCGATTTGTCGAAGGCTTCGCCGGCTGCATCGTCGATCGTTTCGCCGAGCAACTCATAGCGGCCGACATCGTCCACGCGCATCAACTGCGTGTGCCCACCCGAGACGAGCAAGGCGACGAAGGGAAACTCCGGAGGGTCACGCGAGAGGAACGGCGACAGCAAATGCCCTTCAAGATGGTGCACGCCCATCACCGGGCGATTCAACGCCGCCGCAAGCGAACACGCCATTCCCGCGCCGACGAGCAGCGCGCCCGCCAGACCCGGCCCGCGCGTGAACGCCACGACATCGACTTCCTGCAACGCGATGCTCGCTTGCGCCAGCACCTGGCGCGTCAACGGCACGATGCGCCGGATGTGGTCGCGCGACGCCAGTTCCGGAACCACGCCGCCATAGGCCGCGTGCATGTCAATCTGGCTATGCAACGCGTGCGCCAGCAACCGGGGCGTCACGGATGAATCCGATGCGTCGGCCTGAACGACGGCGACGCCGGTTTCGTCGCACGAGGATTCAAACCCGAGCACATTCATCACGGCAGTGTAGGCCTGGCGCGAATGTTGCTCACCCCACGAGGATGAAACTTGTACACGTCGACATGGGCCAAGCCTCCAGCGAGGCGTTGACAGCTTTCGGCCCGTTGCTGCCGTTCTCCCGAGTTCACTTTCCTGTGTCACGGTCGGCGCAGCGCGACAGGCGCTACCCGCGGGGGGCTCATGCTGTGGCGGTCTCCGCTTCGCTCCGACTCCGCTGCGGTGCTCGCCTTGAAGTCGCGCCCCGAACTCGCTTCGTTCGCTGCGCTCACTACGCTCAAACAGGCGGGGCGAAGTCAGTTGTGGATGCGCGCTGCGCGCGCCGACTTCAAGACTGCGCGGATCAAAGCCACAGAAATCGCCCCCCGCGGGTAGCGCCTGCCGCGCCTCCACCCATTGGCTGCCTGCGCAGCAGAACCCCGGCGTTACTCGCCGCTTCGTCGGCACGTCAAGGGCAGCAGGCACGCGCACTTTCAGGTCGGCGCTCTTTCTTTTCCATCGCAAGCAACCCAGGCCCCATCGCGCGCCGCCTGCCGCGCCGCGCCACCGCACGTAAAGCGGACATTCAGAAGGCAGCAACGGGCCGAAAGCAGCCCTTCACGCCTGATCGGCGCTTCATTCTCCGCAGATGTCGCTTAGCGAAACGGGCCATTGACATGATCGCAGCGAGGCACGAGTGAGCGAGAGCGACGGATTCTTGTCGCGCTGGTCGAAGCGCAAGATGGGTCGTGAAGTGCCCGTCAAGCCCGACGCGCCGACGGCAACGCCTGCGCCTGCGCCTGTGCCAGCAGGCCTACCGACGCCCACCGCACCGCCGGGCGCGACGGCACACGCAGCGTCGCCGCAGGCGGCCGAAGCGCCGGCTCCTCCTGCGGTCCAGTCGCTGCCAAGCCTCGACGACGTCGCCAAACTCACCCGCGAATCCGACTACTCGCCCTATGTGAACCGCGCTGTCGATCCGCAGGTGCGCAACGCGGCGATGAAGAAGCTGTTCAGCGACCCGCACTTCAACGTGATGGACGGGCTGGACACGTATATCGACGACTACGGCAAGCCCGATCCGCTGCCCTTGTCGATGCTGCGCCAGATGACTTCGGCGCGTGCGCTCGGGTTGTTTGCCGACGAAGAAGCTGCCGAGGCGAAGGCGCTCGCCGCCGCGAACGCGGCCAACACAGCGGCGCCATCGGCAGCAGCAACACCAGCAACACCAGCAACACCAGCAACACCGATAGAAGACCCTGCCATGGCAAGCCCGGATGGCGCGGCGCCCACCGTACTGGCACAGTCGCCATCTGACGAGACCGAACCTCCCCATGAAGACACTGATCTGCGACTGCAATCGGACGATGCCGCTGGACGCACCAGCCCTGACCAGGGCATTGGGCGCCCAGGCTGAGGGCCTCGAATTCGTTCACTCCACGCTGTGCCGCCGCGAGGCACCGGCGTTCCAGCGCGCCGCGAAGAGCGGCGACGATCTGCTGATCGCCTGCACGCAGGAAGCGCGGCTGTTCCTCGAACTCAATGGCCAGACCGAAGGCGCGCCCAGCGTGGCCGAGCGGCCGATCCGCTTCGTCAACATCCGCGAAACCGGGGGCTGGTCAAAAGACGCGAAGGCGGCCACGCCGAAGATCGCTGCGCTCATCGCCGCCGCGCAACTGCCAGAGCCGCCACCCGTGCCGGTAGTGAACTACCAATCCGCTGGGCGCGTGCTGATCGTTGGCGCCGCGGCCGACCAGGCCATGCGCGCGGCAAAGCTGCTGGGCGACACACTTTCGGTGAGTGTGCTGCTGGCGCGCGGGGGCGGCAGCGTGCCGCAGCTGCGTGACGTGGCGGTGCACGCCGGCGAGTTGCTGTCGATACACGGCTGGCTCGGCGCGTTCGAAGTGAGCTGGCGCGCCGGCAATGCCATCGACCTCGACCTTTGCACCCGCTGCAACGCCTGCATCGATGTCTGCCCCGAGGGCGCGATCGACTTCAGCTACCAGGTCGACATGTCGCGCTGCAAGAGCCACCGCGAGTGCGTGCGTGTGTGCGAGGCCGCGGGCGCGATCGACTTCCAGCGCGGCACACAGGAAGTGAGCGAGGAATTCGACCTGATCCTCGACCTGGGCGCGGGGTCGGCAAGCTCGCCGTTCCTTGCGCTGCACCAGCCGCCTCAAGGGTACTTTTATGCTGGCGACGACAAGGCCCTGTTCGACGCGGTGCTGAAACTTCGCGACAGCGTGGGCGAATTCGAGAAGCCGAAGTTCTTCAACTACAAGCAAAAAATCTGCGCGCACAGCCGCAATGAGGTGATCGGTTGCCGCGCCTGCATCGACGTGTGTTCGGCGCAGGCGATCCGCAGCGACGCGTCGCAAAAGGGCAAGACGAGCAAGGTGGGCCGGGTCGGCGCGGCGATCGGTTCGTCCAGTGCCGGCATCATCGTCGAGCCCAACCTTTGCGTGGGCTGCGGCGCGTGCACCACGGTGTGCCCGAGCGGTGCGCTGACCTACGCCACGCCGGGTGCGGGCGACATGGGCCTGCGCCTGCGCACCTTGCTCGCCACGTATCAACGTGCCGGCGGGCGCGACGCCGCGCTGTTGCTGCACAGCCAGGGCGCGGGCACGGCGCTGATCGGCGAGCTCGGCCGCGCGGCGCGCACCGACAAGGCGGTGCGCGGCGTTCCGGCGCGGGTGCTGCCGGTCGATCTGTGGCACACGGCTTCTGTGGGAATCGACCTGTGGCTCTCGGCCATTGCCTATGGCGCGTCGCAAGTGTGGGTGTTGATGACGGAGGAAGAGGCGCCGACCTATCGCGCCGCGGTGGCCGAACAAATGGCCGTTGCGCAGGCGATATTGAGCGGCCTGGGATTGAGCGGCGAGCATTTGCGCCTGGTGCATGCGAGCGACGTGCGTACGCTCGACCAGGCCCTGCAAGCGCCGCCCGCGATGGTGGTGACGCGATGCGCGAGCTTCGCCGTGCAAGCCGACAAGCGAGCGACGCTCGATATGGCGATCGAGCATTTGATGGGCAATGCCGTGCGCGTGCCGGAGGCCATCGCACTGCCGGCTGCGGGCAGCCCGTTCGGCAGCCTGACGGTGGACACGGCGAAGTGCACGATGTGCCTGAGCTGTGTCGGTGCCTGCCCCGAAGCCGCGCTGGCCGACAACCCCGACAAGCCGCAGCTCAAGTTCATCGAGAAGAACTGCGTGCAATGCGGTCTGTGCGCGAGCACCTGCCCGGAGGGCGCGATCGCGCTGGAGCCGCGGCTGTGGCTGCTGGATGCCGGCAAGGCGCGCAAGAACGCGCGCGTGCTGCACGAGGCCCAGCCCTATGCGTGCATCAAGTGCGGCAAGGGTTTTGGCACACAACCGGCGATCGAGAACATGATCGCCAAATTGGCGGGCCACTCGGCGTTCCAGGGCGTGGCGGCGCAGCGCCTGAAGATGTGCGGCGACTGCCGCGTCATCGACCTGCACACGAATCCGAACGAAGTGAAAATCACCGATCTGTAGAGAACGCTCATGGTCACCCAAGCCCTGCAATTCGCCAGCGCCGACGATTCCGAGGAACTCGCCCGCGCCGAGCTCTACGGCCTGCTCGCGCGCCTGTGGATCGCGCCGCCCGACGCGCAAGTGCTCGAACAATTTGAAGTGGCGGTGACGCAGGCGCCGCAGCCCGGGGCGTTTCTCGAAGCGCCGTGGCAGGCGCTTGTCGGGGCGATGCGCGCCACGACGGCGCCGCTTGCCGCGGAAGAATTCGACGCCTTGTTTTTGGGCGTGGGCAAGCCCGAGGTGTTTGCCTACGGATCGTTCTACCTGACGGGTTTTCTCAACGAAAAGCCGCTCGCCCAATTGCGCACCGATCTGGCGGCATTGGGTCTGGAGCGAGCTGAGCAGAACAATCAAACAGAAGACCACGTCGCGGCGCTGTTCGAAGTGATGCGCTACCTGATCGCCGGAGACGATGTGGCGGTGTGCAACCTGGAGCAGCAGCGGCGCATGTTCCGCACCCACTTGCAACCCTGGGTCGAGAAGCTGTGCGACACACTCGAAGCGCATCCGCGCGCGCAGCTCTATGGCCCACTTGCCGGCTTCACGCGCGCGTTCATGCAGGTGGAGATTCAGGGGTTTGATCTGCTGCCATAGTTGCCAGGATTGGACTGCGGCTTTGGCGACGTGATGCGCGTCAAGCGCATCGCGCCTAGGGCAGAATGAGCGCATGGACTTCACGATCATCGGCGAGGTCACCGGCGCGCAGACTTTCGCCAGCGGGTCTGGCATTCGCGAGCTTGCCCGCCTGAGGAGACTCTACGGCCGTGGTCGGTGGCGAAAACGAAAGGGCATTGCCAAGGTCAAGCTAGCGGATCAAACGGTCCACATGGCTGAAGTTCATTGGTACGAAGCGACCGGGATCGGCAAGAAAGAGTTCAAGATCAAACACTTCCTTTGAGGCATATATGACCGCACCTGCACTCAATCTCGGAAAACTTGCCGTATGCATCAAGAACACAGGTTACGAAGCATCGCTTGAGCGGCGAAAGATCTACAGTGTTCTGGCCGACCCAGAGGCGAAAAAGCACAGGATGCTGCGAGTTGTCGATGAGTCAGGCGAAGACTACTTGTTCCCGGAAGGCTACTTCTTGTCCGTTGCACTTCCATCAGCGATACGTCAGGCATTGCTTGCCGCAGCCTGACGCCTCGCTCGAGTTCGCGGCAATGTGGCCGGAAGGGCCTGCGCGCCGCTTCACCCTTGATCAGGTACGGGTTTGACGCGGCGCGCATCCTCAATATTGTGGAGAGGAAAACC
Organism: Burkholderiales bacterium; assembly: GCA_031419715.1. Lineage (GTDB taxonomy): Bacteria > Pseudomonadota > Gammaproteobacteria > Burkholderiales > Burkholderiaceae_C > JAEMQF01. Next base: position 13,957 of record JANOLJ010000052.1, read on the forward strand.
CCGAGCGTAACAACCGCCCTGCCGTGACATTGCCACGGTAGAGTTTTCCCAAGGCGCGGTGCCATCCCGCCAGCAGGCTTGGGATGACCATGAACGTATCGCGGCAAAATGCGCCCACGCAGCCCCCTTCGTCGTTCTTTCCGAGCGGCGACGATGCAACAAGTGCGAGCGTACCCGCGCCGCCAGTTCGCGCACCTGCTTCGTCACCGCTCGCCGCGCTGTGCCTCATCGCCCGGCTGCACCATGTCGCGGCGGAGCCCGCGCAGTTGTGTCATGCGCTCGGCTGGGCGCCGAGCCATCAGCCAAACACGCAAGACTTCCTGCTCGCCGCCAAGCACCTCGGTCTGAAGGCGACGCTCACGCGCAGCAGCCCCGAGCGCCTGACGCTGACGCCGCTGCCCGCACTGGCGCTGATACGCGACGCGCAGGGCGACGTGCGCACCGTCGTGCTCGCCCAATGCGACGGCCAGCGCGTGCTGTTCCAGGACCCGAGCGGTGCGGTTCAAGGCGGCCGGCCGGTGATCGAGCCGTTAGAGGCCTTCGCCCGCCAATGGACCGGCAAGCTCATCCTCATCACGAGCCGCGCCTCGCTCGCCGGTGAACTGGCGCGTTTCGACTTCAGTTGGTTCATCCCGAGTCTTGTGAAGCACCGCAAGCTGCTCGGCGAGGTGCTCGTGATCTCGCTGTTCCTGCAACTCTTCGGCCTGGTGTCACCACTGTTTTTCCAGGTGACCATGGACAAAGTGCTGGTGCATCGCGGCCTGACCACGCTCGACGTGCTCGTCACGGGCCTCGTGATCGTCGTGCTGTTCGAGAGCGTGCTGAGCATGCTGCGCACCTATGTCTTCAGCCACACGACGAGCCGCATTGACGTGGAACTCGGCGCGCGGCTGTTCCGCCATCTGCTGCAACTGCCGCTGGCCTACTTCCAGGCGCGGCGTGTCGGCGACTCGGTCGCACGCGTGCGCGAGCTGGAGAACATTCGCAGCTTCCTCACCGGCAACTCGCTGACCCTCGTGCTCGACGTGCTGTTCTCGGGCATCTTCATCGCCGTGATGTTCGCCTACAGCGTGCCGCTCACGCTGATCGTGCTCGTCAGCCTGCCGCTCTACGTGGCCTTGAGCCTGGCACTCGTGCCGATCCTGCGCGCGCGCCTGAACGAAAAATTCGCGCGCGGCGCCGAGAACCAGGCGCTGCTGGTCGAGGCCATCACGGGCATCCAGACCGTCAAGGCCAGCGCCTTGGAGCCAGCGATTGCAAAACGCTGGGACGACCAACTCGCGGGTTATGTGTCCGCCAGCTTCAAGACGCAGACCCTGGCCACCTACGGCCATGAAGGCATCAACCTGATCGGCAAGCTGGTGAGCGCCGCCACGCTTTGGTACGGCGCCAAGCTGGTGATGGACAACCAGCTCAGCGTCGGCCAGTTCGTCGCCTTCAACATGTTCGCGCAGCGCGTCGCGCAACCGATCATGAGGATGGCCCAGCTCTGGACCGACTTTCAGCAAACCGGCATCTCGATGGCGCGGCTCGGCGACATACTCAACACCCGCACCGAAGTGCCACCGACGACAGCCGCGCAACTGCCGCCGCTCAAAGGCCGCATCCAGTTCGACGCGGTGAGCTTTCGCTACCGAAGCGAAGCGCCACCGGTGTTGCACAGCCTGAGCCTCGACATCCGCCCCGGTGAAGTGATAGGCATCGTCGGCAGGTCCGGCTCGGGCAAGAGCACGTTGACCAAACTGATGCAGCGGCTGTACACGCCCGAGCAGGGCCGGGTGCTGGTCGATGGCGTGGACATCAGCCTGATCGACGCGGCGCAGTTGCGCAGGCAGATCGGCGTCGTGCTGCAAGAGAACATCCTGTTCAACCGCAGCGTGCGCGAGAACATTGCGATCGCGGATCCGGCGGCACCCATACAAGCGGTGATGCACGCCGCGCAACTCGCAGGCGCGCACGAGTTCGTGAGTGAGCTGCCCGAAGGCTACGGCACCATCGTCGGCGAGCAGGGCGCCAGCCTGTCCGGCGGGCAACGCCAGCGCATTGCCATCGCCCGAGCCCTGTTCACGCAACCACGCATCCTGATCTTCGACGAAGCCACGAGCGCGCTCGACTACGAGAGCGAAGCCATCCTGCAACGCAATATGGCGGCGATCTGCCAGGGCCGCACCGTGATCATCATCGCGCATCGGCTGAGTTCAGTGCGCGGCGCGAACCGGATCGTGGTGATGGACAAGGGGCGCATTGTCGAAGTGGGTTCGCACGATGGCTTGCTTCAACAGCCCAACGGGTTGTATGCAAGGTTGTGGTCCATGCAATCAGGAGTCAAGTCATGACAACCGCCGTGCCCAGGCATCCGGCCGTTGAACTGCTCGGCCGCTACGGCGCCATCCTGCGCGCCGCCTGGGCGGTGCGGCGCGAACTCGCCGGCCCGAAGCGCCTGACGGACGAACTGGCGTTCCTGCCTGCGGCCTTGAGCCTGCAGGACACGCCCGCGCACCCGGCGCCGCGCAGAACGGCAATTGCGATTTGCGCGCTGTTCGTGATTGCGATCGCCTGGGCCTGCTTCGGCCAGATCGACATCGTTGCCGTGGCCAGTGGGCGCATCGTCGTGAGCGAGCGCACCAAGACCTTGCAGCCGCTGGAGGCGAGCGTCGTCAGGCGTGTCTTGGTGAAAGACGGCGACAACGTGCAGGCCGGGCAAGTGCTCGTGGAGCTGGACGCGACGATAGCGAACGCCGACGGCACGAGCGTGCAGGAGCAGCTCAACGCGGCAACCGTGGATGAAGAGCGCGCGATCGCATTGATGGCCGCATTGAAGACCGGCAAAGCGCCGACCCTGAATGCTGGGCTGGCCGCCGACCCGGCGGACGCACACCCCAAGCCGCTGGGCCCACCTTCCGCGGCCACGCAACTCCACGCTGAATGGCTGGACATCGCGGCGCGCCTGGCCCGCCTGGCCGCCGAACAGATGCGCCGCCAGGCCGAGATCGCCACAGTCAGAGAACACATCGCCAAGCTGGAGGCCACGCTGCCCATCGCCCAACAGCGCGAAGCCGACATCAAAGGACTGGCCGAACAAGGCTTCGTTGCCGGCCACGCCGGGCAAGACCGCACGCGTGAACGCATCGAACAAGAACGCGACCTCGCCACACAGAAAGCCAGGCTCCTTGAGGCCCAAGCCGCGCTCGCTGAATCCGCCAACACGCGCGGCAGCTACCTCGCCGAAACCACACGCACCTTGAGCGACCGCCAAGCCCAGGCGACATTGAAACGCCAGCAACTCACGCAGGAACGCAGCAAGGCCGAACAACGCAGCCGGCTCACGCAACTCACGGCGCCCACCTCCGGCACGGTGCAGCAAGTGGCAATCCACACCGAAGGCGGCGTCGTTACGCCCGCGCAGGTACTGATGGTGATCGTGCCACGCGACGCGCAAGTCACCGCCGAAGTCGTGATCGACAACAAAGACATCGGCTTCGTCAATGCGGGGCAGGCGGCAGAGATCAAGCTGGAGACCTTCCCGTTCACGCGCTACGGAACCGTGCCCGCGACGGTGAAGAGCGTGACGGCGGACGCGGTGAACGACGAGAAGCGCGGCGCAATCTTCCCGGCAGTCTTGAGCCTTACGCAGACCAGCATCGCCATCGACGGCAAACGCATCACGCTCAGCCCGGGGATGAACATCACCGCCGAAATCAAGACGGGAAAACGCCGCGTCATCGAGTACCTGCTCAGCCCTGTGCAGCGCGCTTTGAGTGAAAGCCTGGGGGAGCGCTGAGATGCGCCTGGCTGATCTTCAGGAGTGCAAGGTCTTGAGCACGACCTCCGGTGCCGACGCCACCATGGCGAGCAAGGCTGCGGCGGGCCCGGTGGGCTGGCGGCGGTGTTGCTCCCAGTTTTGCAAGGTGCGTGTGCTCACGCGCATCAGCTGCGCAAATTCGCTTTGCGACAAACCGGTGCGTTCACGCACGGCTTGCACATCGGTGGATGGCAGCGCCGCATGCCGAGGCACGGGCCGCTTCTTGCGGCGCGCCAAAGCCTTCGCTTCGTTCAGGCTTTGCACCAGGTCATCGAACAAGGTCTTGTCCATCTCACAACTCCTTCAGCAAGCTCTTCACATGAGCGCGCAGCACCGCAGTTTCGCGGTCGCTCAGCGTATCTTTCGCGGACTTCGGATAGATCACCAGCATGTAGATCTGCGCCCGGGCGCTGGCCCAGTAGTAGATCGCCCGCACCCCGCCGCTCTTGCCCCGCCCCTGCGCCGCGAAGCGCACCTTGCGTATGCCGCCGCCATCGCGAATCAAGGCGCCGCATTGCGGGTCAGCCAGCAACAGGTTCTGCAGCGCCCGGTATTCATCGTCGCTCAGCAGCGCCGTGACCAACCGGGTGAAGGTCGGTGTTTCGACGAACTCCATGGCCGGGGATTCTATACGCCAATGGCGTATTGCGAGAATTCATGCACACGAGCTGCGACGGGACAAACCGCGGCGGCGAAAGTTCTGGCGGAAGACTGAAATGCGCATCCTCGTCATCCACCAAAACTTCCCCGGCCAGTTCGGCCACCTCGTCAAAGCCTGGGCGCAACGCCCGGGCTGGGACGTGCGCGCGCTGGGGCGTGACACGGCGCCCGGCCTGGCCGGCTTCGACGGCCTCATGCGCTACAGCCTGGCGCGCGACGGCAATGCGAACCAGCACCCCTACCTGCGCACCATGGAAGCGGCCACGCTGCACGGCCAAGCGGCTCTGCGCGCGATGTTGCATCTGCGTGCGAATGGCTTCGTTCCCGACGTGATCCTCGCGCACCCGGGGTGGGGCGAAACCTTGTACGCCAAAGAGGTTTACCCCGCAGCGCGGCTCGTTCATCTGTGCGAATGGTTCTACAACGGAACCGGCGCCGACCTCGGCTTCGACCCCGAGTTCCCCGTCACGCTCGACGACCGCACGCGCGTGCGCACCTGGAACGCACTGCATACGCTGAACCTGACGAACTGCGATGTGGGTATCGCGCCGACCCACTGGCAGCGCCAACAGCACCCGGAAATCTTCCAGCCCAAGATTCGTGTGCAGCACGAAGGCGTTGCCACGCATCTGCTGACGCCGGACCCGAAGGCGACAGGCGTCACTCCCAGCGGCGTGGTGCTGCGTGCAGGCGACCCTGTCGTCACGTTCGTCGCGCGCAACCTCGAGCCGTACCGGGGTTTCCACATCTTCATGCGCGCGCTGGAGAGAATTCAGCGCGAGCACCCGACCTGCCACGCCCTGATCGTCGGCGGCGACGGCGTGAGCTACGGCAAGAGGCCCAAGGATGCGCCCACCTGGCGCGAGCAGATGCTGCGCGAGGTGAAGCTCGACCCGAGACGCACCCACTTCCTCGGCCGCGTGCCGCACGCCGTGTTTCTGCGCGTGCTGCAACTGTCGGCAACGCATGTCTACCTCACTTACCCGTTTGTGCTGAGCTGGTCGCTGCTGGAAGCGATGGGCTGCGGCGTGCCGATCGTCGGCTCGGATACGGCGCCGGTGCGCGAGGTGATATCCGATGGGCGCAACGGCAGGTTGGTGCCGTTCTTCGATGAGCGGGCAATCGCACGCAATGCGATCGAGATGATGCAAACGCGCAAGGCACAGATTCCGATGCGCAAGCAGGCGCGCGCCGATGCGCAGGCGTACAGCTTCAGAGCCGGCGTCGCGGGGTATGACCGTGCGATCGGTTGGGGTGCCGCGCACAGCGCGGCAGAGCGCGCTTCCCGGCAGGCCGCGCGCCGGGCGGCTGAGCATGCGAGCGGCATGGAAGGTGGAACAGGCCAACGCGCGCTCCCATCTGCCCTGCCCACAAGAGTGTCGGCGCCGTCATCGCCGTTCAGGGTGTCGTTGGTCGATCGGTTGACTGGGGGAGAGTTGATGGACGCTGAACAAAGGTTGCGAGATCAACTGGGCTCGAGAGCATGAGCCGCATAACCGTCAGCACGCTGGCTGCAGCTTGCCTGCTGGGCCTGGTTGGATGCGAGCGCGCCAAGACCAAGCTCGACCGCGAGGTCGATCGGCTCTGCGCCATCGACGGTGGCGTGCACATCTATGAGACCGTCACGTTGCCCAAAGAGAATTTCGGGCCCGATGGGGAGCTGTTTCCGCAGTACCGGGGGCTGCGCACTGATCGGGGAGCGTACGGTAGCGAATACGTAGCGCGCCACGGCGACACGCTGCTCGTCGCAGGCGACCCCGCAATGGGACGCATTCAAACGTCGATCGTTCGGGTATCCGATCAGAAGGTTTTGGGCGAACTCGTCGTCTACAAGCGATCCGGGGGTGACATGCCTGGGCCTTGGGAGCCTTCGAGTTACGCGTGTCCGCCAGTAGGGCCGATCTATAACCTTTCCGGCCAAGTTTTCAAACCACAGGAGAAGTGAGATGGCTACTACCCAACAACTCTCGGCACTGGCGCAGCTTGCACAAGCTTCCTATGCAACGTTGACGGCCGGAATGGCACCAGAGGCCCTTGAGACGGCATTGCGTACGCCGGCTGGCAGCTTCACCGTCACGCAATCGACCGACTTCGCTGCCGATCAAAGCGTCGTCCTGCAATTCAACGACGACGCGGCTGGCACAGGTGGAAACGGCACCGGCCTGTCCGTCAGCGTCTTCAAGAATACTGCCGGAAACCTGACCTTGGCTATTCGCGGGACGCTAGAAGCGTCGGACTTCGTACCCACGGATCGCAACATCTTTGTCAATGGGGCAGGCTACGACCAGATCGCCGCGCTGTACAGCTGGTGGATGCGCGTGAGCAATCCGAGTGGCACACTGGTGGCGCAATACGCGGTGAGTGCAACCACGCAAGGCGATGCCAATGCGCTTGTGTTGCCCGATGGCACCTACCTCGTGCGCCGCGCCGATGTGGCCGCCGATGGCAGTCTCGTAGCCGCGTTGGGCGTGGATGGCGACAACAAACTCGATATCACGGGCCACAGCCTCGGTGGGCATCTGGCCATGGCCTTCGGCGCGAAGTTCGGCCTCCAGACGGCCAGCGTGACCACCTTCAACGCACCCGGCTTTATCGGCTACCCGATCAACAACTCCTTTTTCGCCCGGCTGGGCGGTGTGAGCATACCCACAGGTGTGAATACCACGAACGTCATCGCGAACGAATCGGGCGTTCGGGACGTGGCAGCTGCCGGCTTCAACGCGATCGCCGGCTTGCACTCGCGCCCCGGCGTTGCGGTCGATGTTTCCATCGAGGATCAATGGCTCAGCGACGAGGCCAACCCGCCGAGCGCGCGCAACCATTCGCAGATGGTCCTGGCGGACTCGCTTGCCGTCAAGGCGTTGCTCGACAAGCTCGACCCAACGCTGGACTACCCGCGCTACCGAAGCCTGCTCCTGGCCGCGTCCAACAGCGGGCGTGCATCCTTGGAGCGCGTGGTCGATGGGCTCGAATCCTTGCTCAGGGCCCAAGACCAGCTCCTGCCCGCGGGACACGCGCAGCGCGAAGCCATGTACCTCGCGATGGACGGCCTTCAATCGAGCGCTGCATTGTTTTCTCTCGCCGGCCAGCTCCGCATCGAAACAAACCACGACGCGAGCGCCGCGCGCAACGACATCGCCGCGCTGCTGTCATTGACCACCGGCGCCACCTTCTCGCTGCGTCTGGCCGACCCGTCGCCCACGTCCGCGGCCTCGCTG
>JANOLJ010000053.1:0-12944 GCA_031419715.1 Burkholderiales bacterium
GTGACCGCGACAGTCAGCAAGGGGCCGAAAGCGAGCACCCCAAACTCGTCTGTCCGATGCGATTGAACGCCAATAGGTTGCGCAGTTGACGACGCGCATCCGCGCTTGAATAACCGACATGACGGGCAGCTTCTCTTCGAGATTCTCGAACCCCGCGCGATCTGGTTGCTGCCTCTACCTTCCAACCTTCTGCCGAGCGCTGCCGTAGCCGGGCTTGCGCTGCTGATGCCGCACCACGCAGATTCAAACTCCGCTATCGAGTGCGCGTTGGGCGCTTGCGGCCAAGGCAAGCTAGACTGTTGGCCCACGGAGGCAGCGACCATGAACTTCACCCTTGAATGTGAACGCGAAGAAGACGGGCGGTGGTTGGCCGAGGTTCCGGAGTTGGCGGGAGTGCTCGCTTACGGTGCGTCCGCGGAGGAGGCAATGGCGAAAGCCGAAGTTCTTGCTCTGCGTGTATTGGCCGATAGGCTCGAACACGGTGAAACCCGCGCGGTCGGCATACAAATCTCACTCCCAGCCGCGGCATGAGCCAGTGGCCTTCGGCAAAGGCCAAACGTGTCTATGCCGCCTTGCTCAAGCTCGGGTGGGAGCTAAAGCGTCAAACTGGCTCACATCGAACGTTGGCGCGCGAAGGCGGGCAGAAGCTCGTCTTCGCGTTCGGAGAGGGAGCGCTGAGTAAGGAAAGGCGCGCAACGAAAGGACGCTCGCGCCAAAACCGCGACGCGGCCGCACCGATCGCCCGCGCTGGCTCACCTCTCCCGAAACGCACTCTCCCGCACCGCGATCACCGGCTTCATCAGGTAAGACAACACCGTCTTCTCACCAGTCACGATGTCTACCTGCGCCTGCATGCCCGACATGATGGGCAGCTTCTTGTCCAGGTTCTCGAACATCGTGCGGTCGGTCTGCACGCGCACGGTGAAATACGATTCGCCGCGCTCGTTGGTGATGGCGTCGGGGCTGATCTGCACCACCTTGCCCGGCATCGCGCCGAACAACGAATAGTCGTAGGCGGTGAGCTTGACGCGTGCCGTTTGGCCGACGAGAACGAAGCCAATGTCCTTCGGGTTGATCATCGCCTCGACGATCAGCGGATCGTCGGCGGGAACGAGTTCCACCAGCGGGTCACCGGGTTTGGCGACGCCTCCGACCGTGTTGACGAACACGCGGTTCACGATGCCGCGCACCGGCGCCTTGAGTTCGGTGCGGTCTACGCGGTCTTCGAGCGCCGGCATGCCTTGCTCCAGCGCGCGCAAGTCGGCGGTGGCACGGTTCAGTTCTTCACGAGCCTGGGTGCGGAACTGCTTTTGCACGCTGTCGGCGCGGGCGCGGGCTTCAATGATCGCTTGCTGGGCGCGCGGTATCACCGCCTTGGCAGACGCAGCGCGCCCTTCAGCCTCGGAGATTGAGCGGTCCAGGCGCACGAGTTCGATGCGCGGCTCCAGGCCCTGCGCGACGAGCTTCTCGAGGATCAGGCGTTCTTCACGCGCGCCGACCAGGGCGCGCTCAGCCGTGGCCAGCGCGATCTGCGCTTCTTCCACTTCCTTGGTCCGTTGCTGAATCTGGGCGTCGAACATCACGGCTTGCATGCCCTGCTCGGACTGCCGGCCCTCGAACGATGCAAACTCGACCTTCACGAACTCCGGGCTCTCCACGCGAAGCTCAGCGGGAAATTTCGGCTCGGCACCCTCGGCTTCGGCTTGCAGGCGCACGCGGCGCGCCTGGATCGCTAAAGTCTGCTGGCGCCGCGTTTCGTATTCACCACCGGCTTGTGTGGGGCTGAGCGAGACGAGCAGGGTTCCGGCTTCAACCGCCTGGCCCTGTACGACGTGAATGCCGCGCACGAGCCCGCCTTCCAGACTTTGCATCAACTGCACGCGCGCCGACGGGATGACCTTGCCCATCGCCTGGGCGACGGTATCGACCTCCGACATGCCGGCCCACACCACCAAGGCGGTGAACGTGGCGCCGATGGAGAACAACAGAATGCTTGAGGCGCGGTTCACCTCGCCGATGCGCGAGGCTTCCGAGATGCTCTCGAACGCGCGTGGTTTCTTCGGCGGCTTCACGGCGGGCGTTGGTGCTTGCGTTGGCGCCTGCGTTGCGGGCTGCGTTGTGGGCTGCGTCGCGGCCGCGACTCGCGGCGTTGGGGTGGTGTTCATGATTGCTCCTTCGGGGCGGCCGCGGGTGCGCCGGCCACTGCCGCGACCCGCATGACCTTGTCTTTCGGACCTTGCGCGACGATCTTGCCGCGATCGAGCACGATCACTTTGTCGACCAGTTCCAGCATCGACGGCTTGTGCGTGATCAGCACCAGCGTCTTGCCCTGCGTCGCGAACTTGAGTTGCGCGAGCAATTGGCGCTCGGCCGTCGGGTCCATCGCGCTGGTGGGCTCATCCAGCACGAGCATCGGCGCATCGCCGATCAGCGCGCGTGCCATCGCCACCGCCTGGCGCTGCCCGCCGGACAGGCCTTCGCCGTGTTCGCCCACCTTCAGTTGATAGCCTTCCGGATGCAGGTTCGCGAATTCGTGAACCCCGGCAAGCTCGGCGGCGCGCATCACCTGCGCATCGGTCGGCCGGTTCGCGCCAAGCGCGATGTTCTGGCGCAGCGTGCCGCTCATCAACCAGACGTCTTGCAGCACCGAGCCGATGTTGCGGCGCAGGTCGGCGGGGTCGATCTGGCGGATGTCGTGGCCGCCAACAAGAAGCTTGCCTTCGTCGGGCGGGTACATGCCGAGCAACAGCTTGGTCAGCGTCGACTTGCCCGAGCCGACGCGGCCGATGATGGCGACACGCTCGCCGGGTTCGATGCGCAGCGACACCTTGTCGAGTATCGGCATCTGCTGGCCGGGGTAGCGAAAACTCACCTCGTTGAGTTCGATCGAGCCGCGCAGCCGGTCGTAGGCCAGGCGCGGCTGGCCCGGCACATGCTCGCGCGGCAGACCCATCACCTGGCACAGCGCCTTGTAGCTGGCGAGCGACTGGTTCATGCGGATCATCAATTGCGACAACTGCGACAGCGGCTGGATCGCGCGCCCGCAGAGAATCGAGCCGGCGATGATGGCGCCCGCGCCGAGCTTGCCTTCCATGGCGAGGAACACGCCGATGGTGACGGTGGCGACTTGCGACACCATGAACACCATGTTCGCCCAGTTGGTGCCGAGCGTGGCGAGAATGCGCATCTTCAGGCCGATGCGCGCCTGGTGCGCCACCGACTCTTGCCAACGCCTGCGCATCACCGCGCCCGCGCCAAGCGCCTTGATCGTTTCCAGGCCATAGAGCGTTTCGACGAGCACCGCCTGCTTGGTCTGGCTGTCTTCCTGGCTCATCTGCGACTGGCTTTTCATCGAAGGCTGCAGCAGCAGTCCGCCGATGAACATCAGCGCGATCGCCACCACCGGCACCCAGGCCATGGGGCCGCCGATGAAGTAGAGCGCGACGATGAAGAGCACGGCAAAGGGAATGTCGATCAGCGTCGTCAGCGTGGCCGAGGTGAAGAAGTCGCGCAGCGTCTCGTACTCCTTGAGCACGTTCGCCAGCGAACCGGTGGGCCCGCGGCGCGAGCGCATGTCGAGGTCGAGCACATGGTCGAACACAGCGTCGGCGATTTCGGTGTCCGCGCGACTGCCAGCGACATCGAGAAAGTAGGAGCGCAGCGTGCGGATCACGAAGTCGCTGAAGAAGACGATGCCCACGCCGAACAGCAGCGCGTAGAGCGAACCGAGTGCATTGTTCGGGATCACGCGGTCGTAGACGATCATCGAGAAGATCGACGTGGCGAGCGCGAACACGCTGGTCAGCACCGCTGCCAGGCCGGCGCGCAGGTAGAGCGGCCGGCCCATGCCGATGGGGCCCCAGAACCAGTGGCCGCGGCGGCCGCGCGGAATGCCGGCTTCCGAGCTGGGCACTCGCATCGGCGGATGCACCCGCAGGCAGGTGCCGGCGTATTGCTTCAGCAGTTCGTCGTAGCGCAGGCGCACCGTGTGGCCTTGTTCGGGAACGAAGACTTCGTAGTCGTCCGGCCCGTCGCGTGACAGCAGCACGGCGGCGTTGCCGTCGTGCCCCAGCACCAGCAGCGGTTCGTTCGGCGCGGGTGTGGGAGGTTCGGCAACCTTCACGGTCTGGGTCGTGAAGCCCAGGCTTTCGATCGCGTCGATGAAGTTCTCAAGCTTCCAGAACTCCTCGGGCCGCGCCACACCGGCCCGCAACGCCGCGAGCGACATCGGCTGGCCATAGTGGTCAAGCAAGAACAGCAGGCACGCTTCCAGCGGTTCGGGGGCGCTGGCTTGCATCGGCAGCAGCGGTTCCGGGCCGGCGCCGGGCAACGGAACGGGTAGTTTTTCAACGGTTGCGAGCATGGTGTGGGCCGTGAGGTGAAAACTGGTTGACGGGGTCGAAGGCAGTGTCGCGAGCGAGTTCTGAAGGTTTGCGCGGCTTCAGCAATTAGCGCGAAGCCGGAGCAGCCACAGCGAGTGGCCAGTACGTTGTGGTGTAGTAGAGAACCTGCCAGCGCGCCAGCGCTTCGTCGATTTCGGCGTCTGTCAGGCCCACGCCAGCGGCGTGAAGTTCTTCTTGAGCGTTCAGCAGGTCAAGCAAGTTGCCGCGCCGGTTTGCGAACTGCTCGCGCACGGCGCGCAGCGCCTGCACGGCAAGCGTGACGCCCTCGCGGCGCGCCGCCAGCGTGGCCGCGACGTTGTCTTCGGTGGCGATCGCCTGGGAGAGCGCGCGGTCGACCTGCAAGGTGACTGCGCGCACCTGTTCCGCGGCCTCGATGGCGCGGTGCGCCGCCTGGGCCGCGCGCGCCTGGTCGGCGCCGCCCGAATAAAAGCTGTAGCGCAGCACGAGCGAGGCGCTCAGGTCGTTACCGGGTTCGCCGCGCCCGATGAGGTCGCGCCGTTGCGCGCTCATCTCCAGGCCGATGTTCGGGCGTTCGCGGCGCAACGTCAGCTCAAGGTCTTGTTCGGCCGCGCGGCGGCTTGCCTCGGCGCTGCGAACGGCGGGGTACTCACGCACCAGGACGGCGGCGCCAGCGAGGATGGCCTGGCGATCGACGCTGGGCAGGGTGGGTAGATCGAGCACGCCGGGTTGTGCGTCGAACACCTCTCGGTACGCGGCCTCGGCATTGCGCACGCGGGTCTGCGCCGTGGCGAGCGACGCGCGCGCAGCGGCCAAGCGTGACTGGGCGCGCCAGACATCGCTGATCGGGCCGCCGCCGAGGTCATAGCGGCGCGTCAGGTAGCCCACCATGTTCTCCAGTGATTGCAGGTTCAACCGGATCTGAGCCAACTGCCGGCGTGTGCGCACCACCTCATGCCATGTTTGCACTGCGCGCAACGCGAGATCGTCGCGGCGGCCGTCCACTCTGGCCTGTACGGAAGCGCTGCGCTCCTTCCCGGCCAACACCGTGCTCTCGATTGCACCGAAGTCGTAGACAGTTTGGTTCAGCGTGAGCGCGGCACTCGCCGATTCATAGCGGCGTTGCGGAACGCCGTTGATCGTGCTCCTGTCCAACCGGTGCCCCGACACATCAGCGCGCGCCGCGACTTGCGGCAACCGTGCGGCTTCGAGTTCGCGCGTTGCCTCGCGCGCGCTGGCATGGTTCGCGCGCAACGCCAGCACGTCTGGGTGCACGAGCACGGCGCTCAAGACGCGTTCGCGAAAGATGTCCAGTGGCAGGCCGCGGCCCGGCTGCTGCGTGTCTTGCGCCGCCTTCAGCAAGAATTCAATCTGCGCTTCACCGAGGTTCGATGTCTGCAGCGCCGCGGTGGCGGCCACTGGGCTCGGCACGGGCTGCGCGCGGGAGATGCCGGCAGGCGTACTGAGCGCAATTCCGATGCTCGGCAGTGCGATCCACCAGCGCATGCGGTTGCGCCGCGTCGCTTCGCGTGGCGTCGGGTCGATGGTCGCAAGACTGCCCTTGATCATGGAGTGCGTTTCCTGGCGCAGCGTGGTCACTCAAGGAGTGCCGCACGGCGAAATTAAGTGAAGACAAAGGTTGAAACTGAACGAAAGCGATCTTATGCAGCGGCGTGCGCTGTGCTGCCCCAACCCCGCGACTGGGGGCCTGCCGTTCAAGGTGGCGCCGTGAAGTCCGTCGCGCTTTGCTGCAAGGCCGCGGCAGCCTGGAGGAGGCTGAAGGCAATGCTCGACAGACCTGCACGCCGCATGCGAGTCGAAGAAGTGTCCCCTTGACCGGTGGGTTGTGTCTGTCTGGCGATTCAAGAGTGACTTCCGTCACACCGACAGAAAAGGCTTCTTGAATATAAGCAAGGCGCCACTGATCGGAGGTTTCATTGCCATCGGTGACATGGCATTGACGGGCTTCGACTTTCGCGACCGACCGCAAGGTTTGTCGTGCAAGGAGCGCTCGAAAACGTTGTCGCTTTTCATCCATCTCACTACAGGGAAATCATCATGCTGCCAGGCGCCGCCGCGCCCTGCATCGGCTCGCAGCATGCACGATCGCGAACCGAACACTCTGAAGGAAAGCCCACCATGCTGATGCGTGAAGCTGAATTCGCACCCGATGCGGGCGCGCAAACCAACGCTGTCACCAGCGTCGCCACTGCGCACGATGTGGAACTCTGGCTGCTGGGCCAACCCCCCTTGTCGCGACTGCTCGAATTCGTCGCCGACACGGCGCTTGATGCGGCAGCGCATCCGCGCGGCGCATTGATCGACCAATGGCGCAGCGCGAACGAGTACTTCCAGACGCTCGAAAAAGACCAGGCCGGGCTGGCCAATGAAGGCACACACCGGCCGCTCGATGCTCAGTTCGCCGCGCTCGCGGCCGAAGTCGCGGCGCATCCGCACTATTCACGCACCTTCAGCAGTTTGCCGACCGGCTTTGAGATGGTCGAGCTCGACAAGCTGATCGTCTACCAACAGCACGTGACCTACAGCCACGTGCAACGCCAGATGCTGCAGCTCGGCGCGGCACCGGATGCTTCAACGCTGTTTCGCTTTTGTCTTCCGCTTGAGGCGCCCGCCGCGGCGGTGCAGATACAACGCCTGGACGCGCGCCGCGTCATTTTTCGCTCACGCTCGCTGGACTTGCGCTATCAAGAGGCGCCGATGCTTGGCGACTCGCATCTGCAAGGTGTGGAAAACTGGGGCGCGCTGGCGGGAATGCTGGGCATCAAAGTCGGTTTCGGCGGGAACTTGCTGAATGCCATTCGTGTGGGAAACCGAATCCTGCTGAACAACGGCTACCACCGCGCGACCACCCTGCGCGCGCTCGGTGTGACGCACGCGCCTTGCATCGTGCAGACGGCAACCTGCGCCGAGGAGCTGGCCGTCACGACGAAGACGCGTGTCTCCGACGACCCGGGCTTCTATTTCGAATCGGCTCGGCCGCCGATGCTGATGGATTTCTTCAACCCCACTTTGCGCAAATTGATCGAAACGCGCAAGCGCGAGAAACAGATCGAGATCAGCTTCGAGGTCAAGCAACAGCTCGTCTGCGATTGACACTCATGGCGACCCATCGACACAGTTCACAGATTTGGCGCAGCGGGGCCATGCACCTCAAAACGGTACCCAGGCCGATGCTCGAGTCCGAACAATTGCGCGGTGGCGAATCGGCCCGGCGCGGCAAGGCAGGTTCGCGCAGCGACAAGGCAGATGCGCAAGGGCGTGACAAGCCGTTGTTTCGCGCCGAGGCAGTTGCCGAGCGCCAGACGCAGTGGCTGGGTTCGGTGCTGCTTGCGCCGAATGTCTCGCACCGCGTGTTCACGCTGATCGGCGTGCTGGCTGCGACGGCCATCGTCGCGTTGCTGTTCTTCGCGCAGTACACGCGCAGCGCCCGGGTCGGCGGCTGGCTGGTGCCGCACGAAGGCGTGGTGCGCGTATTCGCGCCGCGCCCGGGTGTGGTGGGAAGCTTGCAGGTGGCCGAGGGCAAGCAGGTGCGCAAGGGCGACATGCTGCTGACGCTGTCCGATGAATTGCAGAGCACGACGCTCGGTGCGACCCAGGTGCAGGTGATGCAGCGCATGGCTGAGCAGCGCGTCAGCCTCACGCAAGAGCTGGCTCAGCACCAGCGGCTGCTCGAGCAGCAGCAAAGCGGCCTGGCCAAGCGCGTTGCCGCGCTGCGCGACGAGCAGGAACAGGTGGATCGTGAGATCGAGCTGCTGCGTTCGCGCGTCGCGATCGCGGAACGATCGTTGAAATTGCATCGCACCCAATTGGAGCAGGGGTTCATTTCTGAGATGCGGTTTCAGACCGTCGAGTCGGAACTTCTGGAGCAGCGTGGTCGACTCGGCGCGCTGCAGCGCAGCCGCCTGGCCACACAACGCGAGCGCATGAACGTCGAGGCGGAGTTGGCCGACCTGCCACTCAAGTCGTCGAAAGACATTTCCGCGGTGACGCGCAGCATCGCGCAACTCGATCAGGGCCGCGCCGAGGCCGAGGCACGGCGTGAAATTGTCGTGCTCGCGCCGCAAGACGGCACTGTGACGGCGATACACGCGGTGCCCGGCGCGCGCGCCGACACGAACGCGCCGCTGCTGTCGATCGTCGGGTCCGACTCGAAGCTTGAAGCGCACTTGTACACGCCCAGCCGTGCCGTGGGTTTCATCCGCCCTGGTCAGCAGGTGCTGTTGCGCTACGACGCCTACCCGCATCAGAGCTTTGGCCACCATGAAGGCGTGGTGGCGAGCGTGTCGCGCGCGGCCATCAGCCCCAGCGAGCTGCCGGCGCAGTTGTCGAGCGTGGGCGGCGTGGCGAACCCGTCCGGCGGTGGCGCCGAGCCGGTGTACCGCGTGACGGTGAACCTGGCAAAGCAGACCGTCCAGGCCTACGGTGCGCCGATGGCGCTCAGCCCAGGCCTGGCATTGCAGGCCGATGTGGCGCTGGAGCGGCGGCGCCTCTACCAATGGGTGCTCGATCCGCTTACACCATCACCGGACGGAAGGCGTCATGAACGCATTGAATGGCTTGGCGCTCGGCTGGGGCGGCAAACGGCTGCCGGTGATCCTGCAATCGGCGGCGGCCGAGTGCGGCCTGACGTGCCTGGCGATGATCGCCGGCTACCACGGGCGCAACAGCGACATGGGCGATTTGCGTCGGCGCATCTCGGTGTCGCTGAAAGGTGTGAACCTTGAGACGCTGGTGGACATGGCCGACCGCGTCGGTTTCGCGGCGCGCGCCGTGCGCCTGGAGTTGAACGAACTCTCGATGCTCAAGCTGCCGTGCGTTCTGCATTGGGACATGAACCACTTCGTCGTGCTCAAGGCGGTCTCAAGCAGTGGCATCGTCATCCATGATCCCGCTGCCGGCTTGCGGCGCCTGGCGAACGCCGAGGTGTCACGCCACTTCAGCGGCATCGCGCTCGAACTGACGCCGGTGCATGGTTTCGAGTCCGAGAAGCCGCCGCAGCGCGTCAAGTGGCGCTCGCTGCTGGGCAACCTGGTGGGGCTGCGGGGTTCCCTGGTGCAACTGTTTGCACTGGCGATCGCGATCGAAGTGTTCGCGGTGGCGAGCCCGTTTTTCATGCAATGGGTCGTCGACCACGCACTGGTGGCCGCCGATCGAGAGTTGCTGCTGGTCCTCGCCATGGGTTTCGCGCTGTTGCTGCTGCTGCGCAATACGGTGGCGGCCTTGCGTGGCTGGATGTTGATCGTGCTCGGTGCCACGCTCAAGGTGCAGAGCCGCACCAACCTGTTCACCCATCTGGTGCGCCTGCCGACGTCGTTTTTCGAAGCACGCCACCTCGGCGATGTGGTGTCGCGCTTCGGCTCGCAGGAAACGATACTTCAGGCGATCACGACCGACCTGGTGGAAACCGTGCTCGACGGGCTGCTCGCGGTCGTGACGCTGGTCATCATGTTCCTGTTCGCGCCGCAGCTCGCGGTGCTGGTTCTCGTGGGGGCACTGCTGTACGCGGTGTTGCGCTGGGCCTCGTACAGGCCACTGCAGCACGCCTCCGCGGAAGCGATTGTGTGGGGCGCGCGGCGCGACACCCATTTGCTGGAGACGCTGCGCGGCATCGGTGCGATCAAGTTGTTCAACGGTCAGGACGGTCGGCGCGCCCACTGGCTGAACCTGCTCATCGAAACGGTGAACCGGCAACTCACGACGCAGAAACTGCGCCTGGTGTTCAAGATCGCGAACGCGCTGCTCGTCGGCGTCATGGCGATCGGCGTAGTCTGGATCGGTGCGCAACAGGTGCTCGACAACCTGATGTCGGTGGGCATGCTGCTCGCGTTCATCGCCTACAAAGACCAGTTCATGACGCGCATCAGCAACCTCATCGACAAGGCGGTCGATTTAGGCATGCTGCGCATGCACGCTGAACGCCTGGCGGACATTGCCCTCACCGAACCGGAGGCGCGCGAGCGACCTGCCGACGTGGCAAACGTGGAAGGGCACAAACCGGTGTCCATCGAAGTGCGAAACCTGCGCTTTCGCTACAGCGACAACGATCCCTGGGTACTCGACGGCGTGAGCTTCAGGATCGAAGCCGGCGAGACCGTCGCGATCGTCGGTGGTTCGGGCGGTGGCAAAACAACGTTGCTGAAAATCCTGGCGAGCCTGCTGCCTGCCAGTGAGGGTGAAATCCTGATCGACGGCGAGCCGCTGAAGAACATTGGCATGTCGCGCTGGCGCTCGATGATTGGCGTGGTGATGCAGGACGACCATCTGTTTGCCGGCTCGGTGGCCGACAACATCTGCTTCTTCGCCGGGCAACCCGACATGCGCCGCATCATCGAGTGCGCCAAGCAGGCGGCGTTGCACGATGAGTTGACGGCGATGCCGATGGGTTACTCCACCTTGATCGGCGACATGGGCACGGTGCTTTCGGGCGGCCAGAAACAACGCCTGCTGCTCGCGCGTGCGCTGTACCGGCAGCCGAGCGTGCTGTTGCTCGACGAAGCAACGAGCCACCTCGACGTGGCGAATGAGCGCAACGTGAACGCGTCGATCAAGGCGACGCAGGTGACGCGCATCATCGTTGCGCATCGCCCCGAGACGATACGCTCGGCCGATCGCGTGATCGTGCTCGACATGCTCGGTAAACGCGCACGCGCCGCGCGCGCGCAGCGCTTGACGATGTCACAACCCGTCGACAAGGCCGCCTGAATCCGCGTCCAACCCAATCCCAGATCGGAGCCCCACCCATGACGAGCCACGCCGAATCGCAACTGCTCAACTCGATTCGCCGTGCCGCCGACGGCCACTGCGCCTCGCAGTGCTTTCATGTGGAGGGTCTGGAGGTCGAGTTGCGGGCCGTCGATCCGGCGTCGATCCGGTGGGTACTCAAGAGCATGCAGCCGCTGTCGTTGACCACGGCGCGCGACACACGTGCGAAGTACTCGGTGACCTATGTCTATTCGGACGAAATCGTCCAGGAGGCGATCGAGAACCTGAACGACATTGACCTGGTTCACATCCGCAGGCACGGGCAGGTCCGCTACGTTCGGCTCTCCAGGCCATCGGCCAGCTCGGTGCTCTACACCGACCCGGACGAGGGTGTGCTGTGGGTCAGTGATCTCGCCAACAATTCGGTCTACCTCATCGTGTCAAGCCGGACCAAACACCCGGCGATGGCGTTTGCCAGTTTGACGCGGGAACTCGTGACACGCTACCTGGCGCAAGAGGGCTGGACGCTGTTCCACGCCGGCGCGGTGGATACGCCCAGTGGCGCGCTGATGGTGGTGGGCAATGGCGGCGCGGGCAAGACTTCGCTGCTGATGGCGTTCCTTTGCGCAGGCGCGCGCTTCGTCGCCAATGAACTGTTGTACGTGCGCCAGTGCGACGACGGACCGCGACTGTTGGGGTTTCCGATGCCCATTGCAGTGGGTCTGGGAACTGCGTTGCAGTTTCCCCCGTTGGCCGAACGCATCGACTCACCGGGCGAGCTTGAATATCCGCGCAATCGCCTGAAACTGAGCCGCGTCGTCAACACGCCCCAAAGCGAATGGAAAGACCTGGAAGACAAGCTACAGGTGCTGCCCAGCGAGTTGAGCAAACTGCTCGGCGCGCCCCCGCCCGCGCCCGGTGGAAGCATCTGTGGCGTGGTGGTGCCGATGGTCGGCAGGAAGCCCGCGCTGCAGGCGGTGGAGCATCTCAGCACTGAGGCCGTCAGCAAGATATTGTCGAACAATCACATCGGATTGACGCAAGACAGCCGCTACCGGCCATGGATGGAGCTGAACTTCGGCCCAGGCCCGACACAACGCCACGGCCCGATCATCGCCAGTCTGTCGGAACTCAGCCCGGTGCGCTTTCGCTTTGGGCTGTCACTCGAAACATTCGAGCAAAACCGAACCTACATCGACGCACTGCGCGTCGCGCACGAGCAGGAGTCACTGACGGCGTTTGCCCAGTGACGCAACCGGCTCTCCGGCCTACCTGCGGAACAGCCGATCGACCGCGCCCACATCGGCGGGCTGAAGCTGGCCCGAGGCCTGGCGCAATTTCAGGCTGTTCAACACGACGTCGTAGCGCGCCTTGGCCAGGTCGCGCTTCGTGGTAAACAACTGCGTCTGCGCGTTCAGCACGTCCAGATTGACACGCACGCCGACCTTGTAGCCGAGTTGCGTGGCTTCCAGTGCGAGTTGGCTTGACGACTCCGCCGCTTCGAGCGCCTTGACCTGGGCCTGCAACGACTGCACGCCGAAATAGGCCACGCGTGTCGTCTGCGCCACGCCGCGCCGGGCGGCGTCGAGGTCGTTGCGCGACTTCTCTTCCAGCGCCAGCGTTTCCTTGATGCGGTTTTGCAAAGCGCCGCCGGTGTAAAGGGGCATCGCCAGCGAGATACCGACCCGCGCCAAGTGTGTGAAACCGCTCGCTGGAACGCCGGTCCCGGAGTTGCGGGCGCTTTCCACTCTTCCGTTGAGCTCCACGGTCAGCCATTCGTCGGCGCGCGCCTTCTCCGTGTCGAGCCTGGCGATTTCCAGCCTGAGGCGTGCCGCGCGCACACTGGGGTGCAACTCGTCG
>JANOLJ010000054.1:0-1864 GCA_031419715.1 Burkholderiales bacterium
CAGCGAGGCCGCGGACGTGGGCGACGGGTCGGCCAGACGCAGCGAGAAGGTGGCGCCGGTGGTCAATGACAGCAGCGCGGCGATGTCGTTGCGCGCGGCGCTCGCGTCGTGGTTTGTTTCGATGCGGAGCTGGCCGGCGAGGGACTGATAGGCCGGGCTGGCCTGCAAAGCTTCCAGGTTGGAATGAAAACTCACGCGTGTCGCGGCGCTGCCGCTTGCATCGCCTTGCGCTGTGGCCGGCGCTCCCGGCCCAAGCAGTAAGCGGCGCAATCCGTCCAATACACCTTCGAGGGAACCGACGATCTGGTTGGCTCCTCCTTCAAACATCGCGCCGGCCCTATCCAGCGTCATGGATGTGTCGAGCTTTTCCATCGCCGCCGCCAATGCCAGCGAGTCGGTGAGCTTGTACATGTAGTGGTTCGGTACGCCGGTTCCAGCGAGCACGCTGTGCTCGTTGAACAGCGCGATGCGCTGGCCCACTTGGTTGAACCAGAAGCTGTTGGTGGTGACGTTCAAGCCATGCTGCGCGAAGTAGTTGCTCTGCTGCGCCTGGTTCGGAAATCGGCCGAGCCCATAGCCCACCCCGATCACACTCTGGTACTGCTGGAACACCGTTTCGCTGCCGGGTGCAAAGCCCGCGCTGTTGAATGTGCTCGTGTGGACCACGTGCGCCTGTGCGCCGAGCAGGCGAGTGAATGCCGACGCCAGGTAGCCACCCAGACTGTGCCCATTGACTTCGATACCGTCGGCGAGCTCGGCAGCCGAAATCAGGCCTTGGCCGGCAATGGGCGCTGCCTCGGCCAGCGTGTTCGAGAAGATCGGATTGCCACCTGGGTCTTGGCCGACCACAACCGAGTTGACCCCGATCTGGCGCGCCTGTTCGTTCGTCGGGGTCGTGATCTTGAACCACCAGTTGACCATGTCGACGATTTGGTTGCGGGCGTTACCGCTCAGGGCAAGCTGGGCATCGCTGAGGAAGTCTTGCAGTCCTTCGGTGCCTTGCATCGAGACGTACAACTTGCCATCGCTACTTCGCCACACGGTTGCGTCAAAGCCCGAACCGGTGACGTCGTCGGTTTCGATGTGGGTGACGAGGGAGAAGTTCGCGGCGATGTAGGTGGCGACGTCCGGGGTCATCCGCGCCCGCAGGAAGTTGATCAAATCAACGCCGCTGACGTTGTCGCGATTGGCATCAAGCGCATAGGTCGCGTCAGCGAGTAAGGCGTTCCAATAGATCTCTTGAATCGTGCTCATGTTGCTTGCTCCTTCTTTCAATTGATGATGGTGATGTTGAACTTCTTCTTGAATGCGTCTTGGTCTTTCGGGGCGCATCCTCTACGGAATAAAAGTGGCGAGTTGGTCTCTGAAATGCCAAGCGCACGAATGAACCATCCACCCTTGGCGTGAAGCGTGTGATAGCTGACCAGCACTTGGTTTGTCTCCGCATCTCGATAGACGTGCGGATCGACACGAATTTCTACTGCTGTACCTTCGGCAAAACGATCCCCCCGGCGAAGCTCAGCTGTAGCGCGGCGATTCATCGCATGCGGTTCATCGATGAACTGCACCGCGTACTTTTTGCAAAGAGACTCGAACTGCTGCTTGCCAATCAACTCATCGACCATGGGCAACACCAGCAGCGCCGGGAACAGCACCACGCTGCCGAGTACCTTCATCGGCAATGAGTTGAAACGCCGAGCGACCGATCGCGTGATGGCAATAGCAGCAACGAGCCACGCGATTGCGATCCCGATCAACAGAATACCGGTCATGCTGCTTCCTCGAACTTCGCATCGTTCGCCGGTTGCGCAAGAACGGCGCTCGCCATGCGATGGGTGCGCTCTAGCGCGATATTGCTGGCGCC
>JANOLJ010000055.1:0-8813 GCA_031419715.1 Burkholderiales bacterium
CAGGACCACGCTAACCCGCGGGCAGTACGCACCACTGCTACATCGGTCTTTCGCAGCGCCACACTCCACCTTGCCACAACTCGCACGCCCAGAGTTTCTTCGGCGCGATTTGCGGCTTCGGGCCGATTACTTCGCTAACCCTTCGGTCAAGCCGACGCACTCCGGGCTGCGCCCTCCGCGCTGCGCCCTCCGCGCGCGGCTTACCTCAAACGATCCGCACCTCATTCCGCCCGGCCCGTTTTGGACCAAGCGCTGGCCGGAACTGAAGAAATTGATGTCCCCGGCCTACGTGGCATCCTTGCCTCCCGACCCGAAAAATCGAGCGCGTTCCAAGAAACTCTGAGAGTGACGTGGCTCCGGTTGTCTGAACACGGAAATGGATTTGATGGGTGGGGCTCAGCGCAGGTTCCCCGTATGCCCGAGCGAATACCTCCCGGGCTGCGGCCACACCGTCAGGCCGTGCGGCTCGCGGCCGGCCTTGATCTTGTCCACCGCGCCGTTCCTGGTGTCGATGCGGTACACGACGTCGTCATAGCGGCCGGACAGCCACAAGTAATTGCCGTCGGCGCTGACGTTGCCCATGTCGGGGCTGCCGCCGCCCGGTATCGGCCAGGTGGTCGTCACCTTGCCGGTGGCGAAGTCGATGATCGATACGCTGCCCGGCCCGCCGGGCTTGCCGCGGATCACGTTGCTGCCGCGGTTCGCCACATAGAGCAGTTTGCCGTCGCGGCTCGGGTACAGGCCGTGCGCGCCCACGCCCGTGGGAATGAAGCCGATCTGCTTGAACGACTCGCCATCGACGACGTGCACGCCGTCGGCCATCATGTCGGCCACATAGAACAACTTGCCGTCGGGCGAGGCGCGAATGTCCTGCGGCATGCCCGGCGTGGTGCAGATCTCGGCGCCGAGTTGCGTTGGGTCGGGCACCTTCTCGGGCTTCTTGCCAGGTTTGTCGATGATCGCCAGCGCGTCGGGGCGGTTGAAGTATTGGGTCACGCGGATCGTGCCGAGCACCTTGCGCTCCACGAGGTCGATCTTCGTGAGCGCGCCGCCGAATTCGCAGGTGAACAAGGCGTAGCGGCCGTCGATGGAAAAGTCGGCATGGTTGATGCCGGGGCACTTGGGTGTGGCGATGGTGTAGGCCAACTTCATCGTGCGCGCATCGCGGAAGTCCAGGCGCTTGTACGCTTCGGCGACGACGATCGCGTATTTGCCGTCGGGCGTCCAGTACATGTTGTACGGGTCGTCCACGGGGATCGATTTGCCTGGCTTGCCGGTCAGCGGGTCAATCGGCGTCAAGCTGCCGTCGGTGCGCCCTTCGGCATTGTTCGCGACCCAGAGCGTCTTCAAGTCCCACGACGGCACCACATGCTGCGGGTGGATGCCGACCTTGAACGTGGAGATCACCTTGAGCGTGGCCGGGTCGATCACCGAGACCGTGTTCGCCGAGCGGTTCGGCACGTACACCCGCTCCAGCGCCTTTTCTACCGCTGGGCTCATGCGGTCGGAACCGGTTTCGCCATAGAGGTTGGCCGGGTCGGGCACACCGGGCATGCCGGGGACGGTGCTGATCGCGGCGACGGTGGTCGCCGCGGCGGGAACCGCGGGGGCCGCAGTTTGCGCCGCGACCCACCACGTCGTCAGCCCGAAGGCAGCGAACAGGCAAGACAGGGCGGCGAGTTGAATTTTCTTGCGCATGGGAGCTGGTGTGACAGACGGAATGGCGAATTATCGATGCACTGACGCTTGCGTCTCACGCGGCGGATGCGCAAATGTGATGGCATGTTTCATGAGGCTGATCTGGCCCGCGGACTCCCAGCCGCTCAGAGCCGCGCGATCGCTCGGCGAATCGCCGCGACACTGCGCGCGACGATCAGCTCCACGCCGATGTTCCCGAGCGCGGCGCTCGCGGCGCGCGGGTCACCGGCCACGCCGCTGCTGGGCTCGTCGCCCAGTGTGAGCTGCCCGGCGCGCACGCCGGCCGGGTCGAGCGCCCACAGCAGTGAGGTATCGGCGCTGGCCGCGTGCGTGCCGATCTGCGCATCGCTCAATCCCTTCGCACGCAGTGCCTCAATGTAGGGGCCTTGCGTCGCGCGGTAGTACTCGCCAATGAAATGCACGCGCACGTTCGATGCGGCCCATTCCCGGCTGAGTTTGCCCGCCACGCCTTGCAGCGCCGTCTGGTAGTTGCCGGAGTCGCCGAGCAGCACGATGTCGCGAAAACCGGCTCGCCTGAAACTGCGCGCCGCGCCTTCGAGCACACCGCGAAACGCTTCGTCCGACACGGAAATCGTGCCGGGAAAACGCATGTGCCCGGCAGGCGGGTCAATGCGGCCTTCGGGCACATAGGCGATCACCGGTGCCACGATCGTCTTGCCGAGTTCAGCGGCGATGCGCGTCGCGAGCAGCTTGGCGCGCAGATTGTGTTTGCCCAGCACCATGTGCGGCCCGTTCTGCTCGGTGCCGCCCACGGGAATGATGAGCGTCGTGGCGCCGCCGCGCAATGCGTCGCGCAGCTCGGTCCAGGTGAACTCTTCGAGCAGCAGGCTCGTCGGCGCGGCTCGTGCGGCGCCCGCCGACAGGGCAATGCACAGCGCAAGGAAGGACCGGAAGAAGGGCGCGAGAGCGAGTGAGAGACGGCGCATCGGCGTTGCGGGCGTGGCGCCGCGGGCGGCGAATGCGCAAATGTAGAGTGAACGCGCAGGCGCTGCGGGGCCAGTCTGCCCGGTGACCTTGGTCCGCGGAGGCACTGCCTTGATAGACTCCCCGCCTTCGCTTTGACATCCCATGTACCGAGTCGCCCGTTCGCGCCAGCTCTGCCGCACGCTCTTGTTCACCATGATGGTGACACTGCTGCTCGCGCAGACGCTAGGCTCGCAGCACCGGGTAGTTCACGCGCCGGGGGGTGCCGTTCAGGCAAGCCACGCCGACATCGTGCACGCAGCGCCCGCGCACCCAGATTGGCGGGACGCGTTGTTCGCAGGGCATGAGCAAGCGGGCTGCGACTCTTACGACCAGTTGTCCCACGCCGATTTCCTGTGGGGGGCATCCGTGGAGTCGACGGCTTGGGCACAGAGCCCGACCCCACCTGGCGCGCATGCCTCGTCGCACCTTGCCGCCCAGGCGGCGGGCTACCTTGCCAGGGGCCCGCCCGAACGAGCCTGAAGCTCGAACCGCCCGCGCGCGGTTCACCCACATGTTGGCACGCCTGTGGCGGCCAACTGCGACACGCAACGCTTGAGCCGCCGCTGTCGTTTGCTTCAGCCCATGGACCCGATTACGCGGGTCCCCGTTCGGAACTTCCCATGACATACATCTTCACCCTCAAGCGCGATGCGCTTGGTCTCAGGTTGGGCGCCGCTTTCGCGCCCCTCATGCTCTGCTCTCAGTTCGCATGGGCTCTGGACGCCAGTGGACCTCGGACCACCGTGCTGGCGCCAGTGCTCGTGACGGGCAATCCCTTGCGTTCAGCCGATCTGAATCCACCCAGCTCCGTGCTGAGTGGTGACGGCCTGGTGCTGCGCCGAGGCACCACGCTGGGCGAAACACTGGACGGTCTGCCCGGTGTTTCTTCAAGCTACTTTGGCCCGAACGCGAACCGGCCGACGATCCGCGGTCAGGAGGGCGACCGTGTCCGTGTGCTGAGCAATGCCGGCGCGTCGATGGACGCGTCGAGTTTGAGCTTCGACCACGCTGTGCCGATCGATCCTTTAGTGATCGAGCGCATCGAAGTCTTGCGTGGGCCGGCCGCGTTGTTGTATGGCGGCAGCGCGGTGGGCGGCGTGGTCAACGCGATTGACAACCGCATTGCGCGCACCGCGGTCGATGCGCCGACCGGGTCGGCCGAACTGCGTTTTGGCGGCGCCGCCGCGCAGCGCGGGGCCGGGGCGCTGGTCGAGGCCGGTGGTTCGGGGTTCGCGCTGCACGCCGATGCGTTCTGGCGCAAGACCGAGGATATGAGAGTGCCGCGCTTTGATCGACCGGTTGACGGGGGCAGCGAGCGCCGCGATCGCATCGTCAACTCGGCCAGCCGTGCCGACGGCGCAGCCTTGGGTGGTTCGCTGGTGTGGGACCGCGGCTTCCTCGGGGCCTCCGTCGATGCCTATCGCAACATCTATGGCATCGTGGTGGAACCGGACGTGGTCGTTCGCATGCAGCGCGACAAACTCACCGTGGCCGGTGAGGTGCGCGATCTGGCAGGGCCGATCCGCGCGCTGCGCGGTCAGTTGCAGAGCACCGACTACCGGCATGAAGAGGTCGAAGCCAGCGGCGTGGTGGGCACCACGTTCAAGAACAAAGGGAGCGACGCTCGCCTTGAGTTGGAACACGCGCCGCTGGCGTTGAGCGGCGCTGGTCTGCGCGGCGTGTTCGGGCTGCAGACCGAGCGCGCGCGTTTTTCGGCACTCGGCGAAGAAGCCTTCGTGCCCAGCACACGAACGGAACAGCTCGCGGGGTTCATCTTCGAGGAGATCGACC
The DNA here is from genome assembly GCA_031419715.1 of Burkholderiales bacterium. Taxonomy (GTDB): domain Bacteria; phylum Pseudomonadota; class Gammaproteobacteria; order Burkholderiales; family Burkholderiaceae_C; genus JAEMQF01. The sequence continues at coordinate 4,477 of JANOLJ010000055.1, forward strand.
TCGGCGATGTGAAGGCCAGCGCAGGCGGCCGACTTGAGCGCACCCGGGTCGATTCGACGGGCGACGCACCGGGCGCTGTCACGCCCAAGTTCGGCCCCGCCACATCGCGCGACTTCAGCGCGGGCAGCGCGGCGGTGGGAGGCTTGCTGAAGCTGTCGCCGCAATGGAAACTCAGCGCCAACCTGGCCTACACCGAGCGCGCGCCGAGTCCTGCAGAGCTGTATGCGAACGGCGTTCACGTCGCCACGGCCGCGTTCGAACGCGGCAACGCCAACGCGGCCAAGGAGAAGGGGGCCAACCTCGATGTCGCCTTGCAGTGGAAGCAGGGGAACTCAAATCTGAAGGCCGGCGCGTTCGCCAGCCGATACGCGAACTACATCGTATTAGCCGCCACCGGAGAGCCGGACTTCGTGACCGACACCGGTGAGACGCTGCCGGTGTATGCCTTCATCGGCGTGCCAGCGCGGCTGTCGGGCTTCGAGTTTGAAGGCCGTTGGCGAGTTCTCGACGCCGCGCAACGTGTCGATCTCGATGGCATGCTGGACCTGACCCGCGCCAGCAACCGCGCTACAGGCGAGCCGTTGCCGCGTATCGCGCCGATGCGCACGACGCTGGGGGTGGACCTGAGCCAGGGTGTGTGGACCGCTCGTGCCGAGCTCGTGCACGCCGCCGCGCAGAAGCGTGTACCGGCCGACGACGTGCCGACCCGTCGCTACACGCTGGTCAACTTGTCGACGAGCCATGCGCTCAAACTGGGCGGCGCCGACGGTCTGCTGTTTGCCAAACTCACCAACATCGGCAATGCGCTGGCCTACAACGCCGCATCGGTGGGCACGGTTCGACCTCTGGCGCCGCTGCCGGGCCGGGGCGTGATGGCGGGTTTGCGCGTGGGCTTTTGAGCGCCCAAGGACACCGCCTCGCAGCGCCCTTGCCCCGGGGGATCGAGCGAGGTCGCAAACTCCTGAGGCAGAGCGCGGTGCACACCGTGGGAATGAGTTCGGCGACTTCCCGGTGTTTGCACGAGTACCCGAAGGGGTAGGCGCATGGTGCAATCCAGCCCGGGCTGGATGTTCGTCCCTTCGATCTCTGCCTGCGAGTCGGCTCGGCCGACTCGCAGGCTTAAACAGAGCACTCGGCCACTGTAAGGACAGACATGCCCGCCCAAAGCATCTCCGCAAGCTCCCTCGCCAGCGCCATCGACGCTGCGGCGCAATCCATCGACGCCCAGGTCATCGCCTGGCGGCGCGACATTCACGAGCACCCCGAGTTGGGCAATCGCGAGTTCCGCACCAGCAAACTCGTCATCGACCATTTGCGCAACCTCGGCTTTGACGAAATTCGCACCGAAGTCGCGCACACGGGTGTCGTGGGCCTGCTCAAGGGTGCGCTGCCCGGGCCGGTGGTGGCGCTGCGCGCCGACATGGACGCACTGCCGGTGGCCGAGGAAGTGGACGTGCCGTTCGCCTCGAAGGTGCGCGCGCAGTGGAATGGTGAGCAGGTCGGCGTGATGCATGCCTGCGGCCACGACACGCATGTCGCGATCCTGATGGGCGTAGCGCAAGTGCTCGCCGGGTTGCGCGCCAACTTGCGCGGCTCGGTCAAATTCATCTTTCAGCCGGCCGAGGAAATGCCGCCCGAGGGCGAGGAGGGCGGGGCGAAGATGATGGTCGAACAAGGCGCGATGGAAAATCCGCGGCCGCTGGCGGTGTTCGGCTTGCACGTCACGTCGCGCCTGCCGCTGGGCGTGATCGGCTACCGCCCCGGGCCGGCGATGGCGAGTTCCGACAGTTTGAAAATCACCGTCGAAGGCCGTCAGACGCACGGCGCCATGCCCTGGTTCGGCGTGGACCCGATTGTCACCGCGGCGCAAGTCGTGCTCGGTTTGCAGACCGTGGTGAGCCGCCAGGTTGACCTCACCCAGGAACCGGCGGTGGTGACGATCGGCAGCATCAAGGGCGGCGTGCGCGGCAACATCATTCCCGACAAAGTGGACATGGAAGGCACGATCCGCACCTTCGATGAAGGCATGCGCGACGACATTCATGAACGCGTGACGACGCTGGCCGAAGCCATCAGCCGCGGCTCGCGCGCCGGCTGCAAGGTGTGCATCAGCAAGAAGTATCCCGTGACGGTGAACGACCCCGTGCTCACCGAGGCGATGTTGCCCACCTTGCGCCGCGTCGCCGGCTCCGAGCAAGTACACCTCGTGCCCAAGGTGATGGGCTCGGAAGACTTCTCTTTCTTCCAGCGCGTCTCGCCGGGGCTGTTCATCTTCCTCGGCGTTGTGCCGAAGGGCGTGAACCCGATGACGGCGGCGCCGAACCACTCGCCGCGCTTTTACGTCGATGAGGGCTGCCTCGTGCTCGGTGTGCGCGCGCTGGCGAATTTGGCGTGTGACTATCTGGAAGCGAACGTCGCGTGACGTGACGCGCCAGGCGTGAAGCGCGGCGCCGGCTGCGCGCCGGCGCGGCTGATGCCGTGCGCTGGCCCGCCGCGGCGCCGCGTCAACCGCGCGCGGCGGCCTTCAGGGTGGACGCGGGAATCTGCCTGCGGATCGAGCGCATCTGCGCGTCAGGCAACGAGCCGATCAACACATGCGCCCAGCCGTCGGCGTGCCAGGTCTGGGCTTGTTGGCCGTCGAGCGAAATCTCGCGCTTGGCCTGGCCGGGCGATTGCATCAGGCACAGCGCCACCGGCGCGCCTTGCGCGGGCAGGTAAACGATTTGCAGCACGGTGCGGCCGTCAAATTGCAGGCGCTGCGCGCGCACGAATTGCAGTCCTTGGCTGCGCAGGTCGGGCACGGCCAGCTCCAGGCCGTGCTGCTCGCGCAAAGCGCCGCGCAATGCGTCGAACTGGGGGCGTGACGGTTCGGCTCCGCCGTCGGTGACGGTTTCGCGCGAGTACATCGCGTGATACGCGATGGCGCTGCGCAGCCAGGGTTCGATTTGGCGCTGCTGCGCGGCGGCAATCGCGCTTGAGATGGCGTAGCCCGCGAGCACGCCGATCATCAGCGCGAGCAGCGCGGGCCACCACTGTGTCAGGCCGCGTCTGTCGCGTCGCGTCGGCGTGGGGCCATCGTGGGAGAAGGCGAACTCGCGGCTCGCCGCTGTCACTGCCGACAGGTCCGCCACGCGCGCCGCCAGTTCGGCGGGCACCGCAGGCAGGGCCTCATGCTCGAATGCGCTGCGGTAAGGCAGGCGCGAGGCGAACATCGCCGCTGCGGCGGCGGCGAGGTCGACGTCGGTGGCGAGCACGGCTTCGACTTCGGCGCGGCGCTGCGGGCTCAACTCGCCGTCGGCGTAGGCTTGCAGGGTTTCCAGGTCAAGCGACACGTTGTTCCTCCTTCGGCGCGCGGTTCGCGAAGCGCGCGCCAATTGCCAGGCGCGTGCGCGCCAGGCGGCTCATCACGGTGCCGATGGGCGCGCCGATGACATCGCTCGCCTCGCGGTAGCTCAGGCCTTCGACGGCAACCAACAGCATCACGACGCGCTGCGGCGCGGGCAGCGCCTCCACGGCGAGCAGCACCTGGCGATAGAACAGCGCGGTCTCGGGGTCGGTGCCCCCGGGGTCGGCGGGCTCAGGTGCGTCGTCGGCATCGAGGCTGCTCACGACGCGCAGGCGCCGCGCGTCGATTTCGTTGAGCCAGATGCTGTGCAGGATCGTGTAGAGCCAGGGCAAGGCGTTCGTCTGCGGGTTCCACTGGTGCTCGCGCTCCAACGCGCGCACGCAAGTGCGTTGCACCAGATCCTGCGCGTCTTCGCGCTGCCGCGTCAGGCGCAGCGCGAAGCGCCACAGCTTGGGCAGCAACGAGGTCAGTTGGGAAGACAGTGCGTTCATTGGATTTGTTTAAGCAAGAACAGCCAGTTCGGTCATTTCATTCCACGTTCTGGAAAAAGAACCGTGCGGCGGAATAAAGGCAAGGCTCGTCTGTTTATGGCACCTGACACCTGCGAGTTCAGGTGCACATTGCCACCCTTCAATTCTGTCTGGAGTTTCACCCATGTTCACTTCGATTGCCATTCGCATTTCCACGTTGGTCGCCTCGATTGCCGTGCTAACCGGCTGTGCCAGCGTGTTCGGTCCGTCGCGCGAGGTGCGCATCGTTGAGCCTGCGGATGGCGCGACGGTGGCGAGCCCGTTCAAGGTGCGTTTCGGCGTCAAGGGGCTCGAAGTCGCGCCGGCCGGCGACATTGTCGCGAACAGCGGTCACCATCACCTGCTGATCAATCTGGACGCACTGCCTGCCGGCGAATCCGTGCCGTTCAGCGAGCAGCACCTGCACTTCGGCAAGGGCCAGACCGAAACCGAAGTCAAGCTCGCACCGGGCAAGTACAAGC
>JANOLJ010000056.1:0-2862 GCA_031419715.1 Burkholderiales bacterium
GCAGCACGCGGGCAGCTCCAGGCGATCGCGCGCGCGACCGGCGGGACATATTTCGACGCGCCGGTCGGGCCGGAATTGCCCGAGACGCTGAAACAAGCGCTGAATGCCTGCAAGGCCCGCGTCGTAACTCTGCCGCCGAAACCGCAACCCGGCAAGCTGCGCACCACGTCGGCGACCTGGCTTTCGTCGCACGCTGTACTCAACGCCGAGACCGGCCAGAAAGTGGGCGAGTTCAACAGCTCGCATCGGGAGATCGCACTTCCAGCGGGTATCTACGAGGTCAAATTCGGACCGGCGAGCTGGAAGGGCATCGAGGTGCGCCCCGGTGAGACCACCACGATCGATCCCGGTGTACTGAAGGTCGAGGTCAGCAATTCCAGCGTGCATGTCAGCGCGAGCGTCGTCGATTCCGAAACTGGCGAGCAACATGGAACGATCAGCCCGGTGTCAACGTCGGTGACCGTGATGCCCGGCGTCTATGACCTGCGTTTCGGCAAGGCCGACTGGCGCTTCATCAAGATCGACGGCGGCAAGACCACCACGCTGCGGCCGGCCGCGGTGATCCTCGCTGAGGGCTTAAAGTGGAAGGCGGCGCGGGTGACCACGCAGGATGGCAAGGAGGTCGCCGATTTCCACGCGATGCGAACGCGGGCGGCGCTGCCGCCGGGCGATTACATCGTCGAGGTCGATGGCAGCAAAATTCCCTTCGCCGCGACGGAAGGCGAAGTGCTGGAGATCAAGCCGCAGTGAGCGACCGGCTGCCGCGATCTAATGGTTGCTACGCGCTCGCCAGTTCCATGCTTCGAGGAATAGGACCATGAAACCACGCCACGCTGTTCCGATACTGTTCGCCGCGACGGTCTGCTTGTGGACCGCGCTCGCCGTCCCTTCTGCCGCCAAGACCGTGGTTTCGCCCAAGGGCCGCAACATCACAATCACGGTGCCGATCGATGCGGTCGGCATCGATCGGAAAACCGCTCACGAATGGAAGGACAGCATGGAGTCGGTTTGGAACGCCGCCTTCAATTCCAACGAAAATCCGTTCAAGGGTTGCTTCAATTTAAAGCTTGTGGTCGATATCGATCATCACGACTGGAATTATCCAGCCCAGCCTGGCCGGCACATGATCTTCGGCAGTCATGGGGCGTCCCGGAATCAGGCTCAGGGAACGATCGCATACAATGGCAATCCGTATCGGTCCTCAGCCGACGGCAACTTCGACGAAGTGTTTGGGGATGGATCGCACTCAAGGCATCTCGCGCACGAGGTCGGCCACCTGCTGGGCCTTCCAGACGAATATAAGGTCGTCAGCACCTCACCGCGCAGAACGGAGCCTCTGGAAGGTCGCAGAAACACGTTGATGGCGGACGGCGGGCGCATTGACCAGGCGCTGCTGACACGCTTGGTCAACCGCCTGCGCAACGACAGCCACAACATTCCCGACGGCGTTTGGAGCGAGGTCTTTCTCTACGACGTGACGGTAAAAGGAGAAAAGTCCGGTAGCGAGACGGTGCAAGGCATGGAGGGCGAATTCTCCTTCTCCTACGCCTATACGGCGCGTTACCTGCGCGTGCCGGTGACGGTCGAGCACAATTGCGGGTCAGGCGACATAAAGCTCGACGGTCCCACCGACCGCGCCCCGCACGCCGGCAGCGCAACGCTCGACTTCTACCAATATCGCGACTCGCTCACGCGCAAGATCAAAGTCCCTACAGGCCGTGGGACACCATTCAGTTTAAAAGACGATGCGCCATACGTGTATGAGAACCTGATCGAGCCGTGCGGGTTCGACGTCTCGATGGGCAGCCTTCGCGCCGAGATCGCGCTCACTGGCTACGTCCCCGGCTCGCCCGGTGAACTCGCCCTATTCGGAATGGATAGTCGCCTGCCCAACGGGGAGGACAGGCTCAATAATCTCATTGCGGCGCGACACAGGGAGCAGTGTAACAAGAGCAAACATCACCATAGCAACGTAAGCGCAGGCGACGGGCTTTCGAACGCCTCCGCCCGCAGGGAAGGGCACGTGCAATTCTACAGTGAGCCCACCGAGGTGGCGGGCGTGGGGCTGTATCCGCCGTCCCTAAACCTCCGCGGCAACATCGGCGCCCTCGGCGACAGCGCCGATGCACGCAAGCTCGTCCGCGGCGAACCGTTCAGCGTGTCGAGCGGGCGGAGGACCTACGAGGGCGCGGACGCGCGGGGGAGTGTCAAGGCGGCCACGAGTGTGACGGTGACGTTCAGCCGAGCCCGATAGACTCAGAACTGACGGCGCGGCAACTTTCACGCCGCGCCGAGAAACAGGCTCTCCTCCGGCTTTCCCGGATCGACCTTGATCAACACATTGTCACCCGGCTTGAACGCCCAGACCGCCTCGCCGGGCAGCGCACGGCTCTTGCCTTCGAGCGGCCGGCCCTTGGTGTATTCGTAACGATAGACCAGGTGCCAGCGGGTCTGGCGATTGATGTCGATCATGCTTCGCCGGATATCGATCACCGTGGCCGTGAGCTGGACGCCGAACTGCATCAGGCGGCGGTCGCGGACGGCGGCCTTGCGAGCGAAATAGATGATCGCTCCGCCGGTGCCAGCGCAAACGAGGCCGAGCAGGATGAACAGCCAGAGCGGCACGTCCTGGTTCAGCATTGCCGGGTCGGCAAACAGGTTCACGCCCAGGCTCGCGGCGACGAAACACACGCCGATGACCAGCCAGATGCCGCCGAACAATATCCAGAACCGGTTGTCCCCGCTCATCCTTCTTTCACCTTCGATGGCGACGCCGCGTGAAATCCGGCCCGCCAAACCTCAGCCCACTTCCTACCGTTCTGACCCTGCTCGTGCCAGCGCGGGAATGACAGCTTCGGGTCA
>JANOLJ010000057.1:0-12381 GCA_031419715.1 Burkholderiales bacterium
TCCTTGATAAGCTTCTTCGAATCTCATCTTCCGGTTCTCCTGCATGTAGCGGGTCCGGCTCATGGGGGCGTATTGCATCGCCTCCTCCACAAACCGGACAGACTACTTGCTAAAAACCGGACAACTCATTTCCTCCCGACAGTGAAGTTCTCATACTTGCGACGCCACCAGAAACTCGTCGACGGCGGCAAGTTCAGTTTCGAATTTCGGCCACAGAGCGGTCAAGGTCTCGTGCTCGCCGGCCTGGCCGGCGGCTTCGAGGCGCGCGCACAACTCGCCCAAGCCCAGCGCGCCCACCGAGCGCGCCGACGATTTGAGCTGGTGCGCCAAGGACTCGACCACCTGCGCCTGTCGCGCCAGGCAAGCGGCACGCATCTTTCTTGCCGCGGTGTTGGCGCTGGCGCGAAAGTCTTGCAGGAATTCGTCGATCACCTCGGGGTCGTCGCCGATCAGCGCTTCGAGCACGCGCACGTCCAGCACCGCGGCCAGCGCGGCGGGTCTTGACGCAGGCGCTGGCGGCGCGTCGGCCCGGCGCGGCGCCGTGGCTGGCAGCCACTTGGCCAGCATCGCGCGCAGTTCGGCGAGCTGCACCGGTTTGGTCATGTAGTCGTCCATGCCCAGGTCGAGACAGCGTTTGGCCTCGCCCTTCAACGCGTTGGCCGTCAAGGCGACGATGGGGGTGCGGCGCCGGCCCGCTTCGGCGCCACGAATCGCCAGCGCCAGCGCATAGCCGTCGAGCTGCGGCATGTGCAAATCGGTGAGCAGCAAGGCGAAGTCGCCGTGCTGCCACAGCGCCAACGCCTCGCGGCCGTTGACGGCAACCCGCGCCGTGTAGCCGAGCAGCGCGAGCTGCCTGAGCACCACTTTCTGATTGATTTCATTGTCTTCGGCGACCAGGATCAACCGACGCTCGGCACTCGCTTCTTGAGCCGACAGCGGCGCCACCAGCGCCACGGCGCCGCGCGAGGCATCGCCCTGCGCCGCGGCCGTCTCGCGCCCGGCGGCCAGGGCCACGGCGTTCAAGAACGTCCGGCGGTGCAGCACCTCTCGGCCCAGCGCCACGACGTCGGGTGCCGTCATGCGCGACGCACGGCGCTGGCCGCGCTCCATGACGACGAATGTGAGCGCCAGGTCGGCACGCGCGGCGCCGAGCGCGCGCAATTCGGCGAGCGTGGCCCGCGCCGTTTCATCGGCGTCGGCGATGACGCAGGTCCATGCGCCTGGCGCACAGTGTGTCAGCCACTGCCGCGCCGAGGCTGCATCCGCGGCTCGCCGCGGCGTTGCGCCACTGTGCTGGAGGTAGTCGGCCAGATCGTCGGCCGGGCTGAGCGCGCCGCCCAGCACGACACAGCGAAGGCCGGCCAGATCGATCGCGTCGGCCTCGAATTCAGTGTCTCCGGACAGTGCCACCAAGGGCACGCGCACGCTGAACGTGGAGCCCTGGCCGGGTTCGCTGCGCACGCTGATCTCGCCGCCCATCAAATCGACCAGGCGCTGCGAGATGCTCAAGCCCAGGCCCGTGCCGCCAAAGCGCCGCGTGGTGCCGCTGTCGGCCTGGCTGAACGGGGTGAACAGGCGCGCCTGCACCTGTTCGTCCATGCCGATGCCGTTGTCCGTGACGCTGAATTCCAGCAGCGGCTGAACTTCGCTGGCCAGAGTGGTCGCGCGTACCGAGACCCGGCCGCCGCCGCCTTCGACGCTGCTGAATTTGATCGCGTTGCCCGCCAGATTGAGCAGCACCTGGCGCAGCCGCATCGCATCGCCGACAACCGGGCGCGGAATCGCCGGGTCGGTGAACAGCATCAGCTCGGTGCCTTTGCCGCTGGCCAGCGGCGCCAGCGTGTCGCACACGGCCTCGACGACGCCGACGACGTCCACCGGCTCGCGGTCGACCTGAAGATGGCCCGCCTCGATCTTGGAAAAATCGAGCACGTCGTCAACGATCGCCAGCAGCGCATGTGCCGACTGGCGAACCGTCTGCACGATCTCGACCTGCTCGTCCTCCAGTCGGGTTTGCTCCAGCACATCGATCATGCCGACAACGCCGTTCATCGGCGTGCGGATCTCGTGGCTCATCGTCGCCAAAAAGGCGGATTTGGCGCGGCTCGCCTGCAGGGCCTCGTCGCGCGCGCGCAGCAGCTCGGTGGTGCGGGTCGCGACGGCGTCTTCCAGCTCCTCGTTGTGCAGCAGCAGCGCGGCCTGCGCCTGCTTGCGCTCGGTGATGTCTTGCACGTAGGCGACCGTCATCCGGCCCTCGGCCGTGGGCAAGGTGCGCAGTTGAATCTGCGTGGGGAAGAAGCTTCCGTTGCGGCGCAAACCCCAAATTTCGTCGGCTCCGGTGCTCTCGGTGGCACCGCTTTCGGGCTCGACGTACCGCCGGAACTGGGCCGCATAGGCAGCTTGATAGTCTTGCGGGAACAGCACGCCCAGCGCCTGGCCGACGAGGCCTTGCGGCTCCCAGCCGAACATCTGCTCGCCGGCACGGCTGCTCATGCAGATCGTGAACTGTGCATCGATCAGGAACACAGCCGTGGGCGAACCGTCGACCAGGTCGCGGAACTTCTGGGCTTCGCGCTTGCGTGCGAGATCGTCGCTGACGAGCAGCGCGATCCAGGGCAGCAGGGTCTGCACGGCTTCGAGATTGCGCAAGGGCCGGCGCGACATCACGCCCAGGATGCTCGGCGGCACACCCGGCGCGCGGCCCTTGCCCAGCGCGACGGCGGCGTAGGACTCGATGCCCATGCTCGCCGCCAGCGCATCGTCGGGGAAGTGGCGTTGCACGCCGTCGGCGTAGACGCGCAGTTTGTTGTCGGTCACCAGTTCGCATGGCGTGCCCGCCAGGTCGTAGGAAAAATTCTCCACGATCCGGCCATCGACACACAAGGCGCGCATTTCAAAACGTCGCGGCGAATCGGCATGGGGTTCGCAGACGAATGCAAACTCGAGTTCCAGCAGCTCGGTCAGGGTTTGCGTGATGTGCCTGAGGAACGCGTCGCCAGTGAGCTCGGTGTCCAGGGCCTGCGTGGCCAGTTGCCTCAGTTTGCGCAGATGGATGTTCTCGATCACGGACACGGTGTATTCCACGGCGCCCGCCGCGTCGCGAACCGCGCAGACGTTCAGGCGTACCCAGACCGGTTCCCCGCTCTTGCGCAAATAGCGCTTCTCGAACTGGAAGGAGGGAAACTCGCCCGCCTCCAGGCGCTCTCTCTGGCTCCGGCTCTGCGCCTGGTCATCGGGGTGGGTGATCTCGGCGATCGCCCGTCCCTTGAGTTCTTCATTCGAATAGCCGAGCATGTCGCACAAGAACGGGTTGCAGTGCAGCAGCCGCCCGTCGGGCGCCGCGTGGGCGAAGCCCACCACCGCGTGTTCGAAGGTGTCGCGGTATCGGGCTTCGCTGGCGTTCAGCGAGGTCACGGCCGCGACACGCAAGCGGGTGGAGCGTTCCAGACGGAAGTAGGTTCGGGTCGCCAGGGCAGCGGCCGCCAGCAGCACTGCAAGCACCACGGCGAAGGCTTGTGTTGCCTCTTCGCTCCAGTTCTTCAGGGCCAGCGCCTTGTCAACATGCACGGCGATGGCAAAAGGGTAGGCGGGCGACGCGCGGTACGCACTGAGCAACGCCGTGCCGTCGGCAAGCTGCTGCTCGAGGCGGCCGGGCCCATGCTGCGCACGCCGAGCCATGGTGAGGTCGACGCTCCGGGGCTGTGCCGGCAGGCCCGTCCGCGCCGTGGACATCAGGGGCAGGCCGTCGTAGCGCAGCACGTCGACGGTGGTCCGTTCGGGATCGAAGTCCAGCGTGTAGTGGTTGATGAAAAAGTCGGCATTCACCGCTGCCAGCAGCGCAACCCGACGACCATCTTTCAGGGCAAGGTCCATCGACACCGGCAGGAAACCGGGCGCGTTGGCGTCGCCCGAGGTGGCCGGACGTCCATCGTGAAAGTCGCGACCGGTCCAGGGCGTGCCGAGGCGCAGCCGGTGCGCCGAATCGCGGCCACGCGGCAGGAACGCGTCGATCGCCACATGGCGGCCCAGGTTGTCCGGATTCGTGCCCGCGACGACACTGCTGCTCACGTCGAGCAGTGCCACCGAGCGCAGGAATGGGGCCACGCGCAGCGCGGCGCCGAGATCCTTCGACCACTGGGCTTCGCTTTCTTCGTCGGCAACGCTCTCGGCCGCGTCGACCAGGGTCAGCGTGAGGGTGGTCAAACTCTGCGTCAGGTGGTCTTCGAAGGCGCGTGCCTGCACGCTCGCCATGTCGAAGTGCCGGTCGATCTCTGCCGCCCGGTGGTGCAGCTCGAATCGCGCGGTCAGGCCGATGCCGCCGAGCGCGACGCCTGCCAGCAGCAGGAAAAAGACGAGGCGCGGCGGCACCGGCACCGGTGGCGGGGGCGCACTCATGGCGCGGCGACGATGGCTTCGAGCTTGTGGCGGCGCGCGCTCGCCAGCAGCCGGCCATCGCGCTTGATCGAGGCGACGAACGCGTCGATCCGGGCGTGCCAGGACGCGTCGCCGTGCCGCATCGCGTAGGCGTGGGACAGCGGGTGCACCGGCGCGGCAGGGCTGACCGCGCGCGCCCAGTCGGCGGTATCGAGCATGCGCCGGGCGTAGGGATAGATGGTGAGAAAGACATCGGCGCGGCCGGATTGCACGGCCTGATCGCGCGCCCGTGCGTTGTCGACGACGACCAGGGTCGCGGAGTGGAACTTCTCGCGCGCCGCGGTTTCGATGCTCGTGCCGCGCATCACGGCCACGACGACGCCGGGTTGGTCGATGTCGGACCAGCCGCGGATGCGCCGGTGGCTGCGCGTCGTGATGGCCTGAATGTCGCTCGCCAGGTGGATTGGCGCGAAGTGCATCTTCTCGGCCTTGGCCGGCGTGATGGCGATCGCGAACATCGCGATGTCGCAGCGATCCCGGGTCACATCGTCGACGATCAGGGCGAACGAACTGTCGACGAAGCGCAGACCGACGCCCAGATCCTTGGCCAGTGCACGCGCCATGTCGGCGTCCACGCCCGTCATTTCCTGGGAGTGCGGGTGGCGGTAGGAAATGCCGTAGTAGTCGGGCCAAGCGCAGACTCGCAGTTCCTTGGCTGCCAGCACACGATCCAGATGGCTCGAATCGGCCCGAGCGGTGCTGCTGGCCAGCAGGCTCAGGCCCAGCAGCAAGGGCAGGAGGTGTCGCACGCGGTTCCCCGATCGGCGTGCCATGAATCGGCACGGCCCGATTGTTCCGTGGCGGCACGAAACTGGGCACGGCGTGTAAGGGGTGAATCCGGCGCTGTTTTGCTTCAGGTCCGTTGCGGCACGCGGCTGATCGGGGCGGCTCTCTGCCTCTTGTCGGCGTTCAGCTCAACGTGGCCCACTCGCTGAGGCCGGTGCGCTCGACGCCCCAGGCGGTGTCGAGTTCCATGCGTTTGATTTCTTCGACCGCACCGTCGACGGCGCCGCCGACCTTGCGTATCTGCGCGCGCGCCAGGCGCTCCATCAGGCGCATGTCGCGGTTGCCCAGGCCCATTGCCGTGACAGTCCAGTGGTCGACGATGGTCTGCAGCGATTCATAGGGTATCGGCGCGGCGACGCGGCGCGCTTGCAGCGCGGCGATCGTGCCGCGAAAGCGCGGCTCCATGTTGCGCACGAATTCATCGAGAAATGCTGGCGCGGTGCCGTCGTCCACGACGTATTCCACCAAGCCACGCCGCTGCAATTGCTCGGCGCCATAGACCTGCCCGGACAGCACCATCTCATTGGCGACCGCGAACCCGGCCCTGCGGATCGTCAGATTCCAGCCGCCCATGCCGGGGAAGAGGTTGAACAGCACTTCCGGGTAGCCGGCCTGGGCGCTGCGTTCCATGATCACGGTGTGGTGCAGCAGGGCCGACTCGAGGCCTCCGCCCAGGGTGTCGCCCTGCACCAGCGCCGTGGTGTGCACGCCCAGGTTCGCCGCGTTTTCCCACCACCACACCAGGTCGAGGCAGCGCCGCGCATACAGGCGCAGCGAGTCATGGTCGCGGGCGCGCACCAGCAACACGAACAGCGACAGGTCGCCGCCAAAGTTGAACACACCGGGTACGTCGGACGCGGTGACGAAATGGCGCACCAGGCCGGGGTTCGCGCTGATGTCGTTGAACACCTGCTGCAACTCGGCCAGCGCGGCGAGCGAATAACACTGAATCGGCTTGACGCCCATGCGCGCCGTCAGCATCGAGAATTCAGAGTTCCAGTTCAGGCGGATGTAACGGTAGGCGCGGTCCAGCGGGGTGGGGAGAAGGGCCTTGAGGGTTTCGTTCATACGGCCTCGAGCACTTTGCCGAATTGCTCGAAATTGAAGCAGACCGACTCGATGATGGCCTGCTTGGCGGCGGCGTCGTGCACGTCGTTCAACACGATTCGCAGATCGGCCATGTGCTGTGCATCGAGTTCGGCGTGCGAACTGATGAAAGAAATGCCTCGGTCGCCCTCGAGCAACAACGACTCCTGGATCGCCGAAGTCATCGGGCCGCCATAGACCGACGCCACCACTTCCAGCGCGTACAGCATGCCCAGCACGCCCACCGGATTGAGCCGGTCCGCGACCCAATAGTTGTAGCCGTTCAGCGCCAGCATGTTCGTCGATGCCTTGTGGCGCAGCGCGTGCTCCGCGTCCACGCCGACCACGGCCAGGTCGTTCAGCACCCACTCCTCATGGCCCTTTTCCTCCTGCATGTGGTCGTAGAGGAAGTAGCGCACCTGCTTGTGTCTGTCGTCGATGCGGCTCGCCGCGGCAGCGCACACCGGATTGAAGTGCCATACCAGGTGGTACAGCTCGAGCATCAGGGTGCGATAGCGCGCGACCGGCAGACCGTTGGCGACGATCGCCATGACCCGGCTGTTGGTCTCGAAGGTGCGCCGCGCTTCGTCGGTGCGGGCGACGAGGTCGATGAAAAAGGGTAGGGAAGGAGCATCCATCGCTGCGGGGCTGGGTCTGGGACCAGGGGTGAGTGAAGCCCGACCTTAAGGCCATAGGGCAAGCCCAGTCATCCTCACTTGTGAGGAGGAGCCACCGCACGCTGCGACGCCGCGCCGAGGCAGGATTCAGGGGATGCGCGCCGTCGCCACGAGTTGCCGATGCAGGCGCATCCGCAGTTCCGCCGGATTCACCGGCTTGATCAGGTAGTCGGCCGCGCCCAGACACAGGCAATGCACGACCGACGCGCGCACGTTCGACGAGGTGAGCATCAGTACGGGGATGCGGGCCAGAGCGGGGTCGGACTTGATGGCGTCCAGCGTCGCCAGGCCGTCCATCTCGGGCATCATCAGGTCGAGCAGCACCAGGTCGAAGCGTTGCGCGCGCAGGGCCTCCAGCGCGGCCCGGCAGCCAGCCACGGCGGTGACCTGGTAACCCTCTCGGCTCAGGCGGTGCGAGATGAGCACACGATTGGGCTCTTCGTCGTCCACCAGCAGCACGTATTTTTCAAGCGATGGCATGCGTCAACCTCCGTCGCCTAGTCCACCGATTCGAGCAGCGGTTCTTTGTCAGGCTGCGTCGCGGTGCCTTTCTGGATGCGCTGCATCAACGACTCGAAACGTGCCAGCAGCTCGCCAACTTTCACGTCGTCCTGCGCCTTCGCTGCGCCTTCCATGGCCTTGGCCAGGTCGAGCAGCAACGGGTAGCCGTAGCCCCCGCCCACTGACTTGAGATCGTGCGCGCATTGGCCGATGCGCGCGTAGTCCATGCCGCCCACGGCGCCGCGCATGCGTTCCAGGTAGTCGGGAATCTTCGCCAAGAAGTAATCCACCAGGTCGGCCATGTCCGGGCTCTCGGCGAGCAGCTCGGAGACGATCGCCGAGTCATCGGGCTCAATCTGGGGGGTGGCGGGTGACAGGCCTGGAACTTCAAGGCCGATGCGCTCGGCCAGGATGTCGAGCCGGGTGGCCAGCCTGCCCAGGGTCTTCAGGTCTTCGCTCGTGGCCGCGAATTCGATCTGCCCGCCGAGTTTCGCCGCGGGTGGGCAACGTTGCTCCTCGGCCATCGCCCGCAGGCCCCGCGCCATCTGCTTGATCGCCGGCAACTCGGCGAGGCTCGACACGCCTTCCAGTTTGCCCTGCAGGTCGGCGATCAGTCGAACCAGTTGGCGGCGTTGTGCATCGCGCGCCGGGTCGCTTTCGTCGTCACTGTCGGCGTCGCTGTTGAAGATCATCGTGCCACTGGGCAAGAACTCACCGCCCACGGATTCGGCGGCGAGGAATTGCCGAACGATGCGCTCGAACGTCGCGCGGGCGATGGGCTTGGTCGCGAAGTCATTGCACCCTGCGTCGATGCAGAACTGCATGTCTTCGCGCGTGGCATTGGCGGTCAGGGCGACGATGGGCACCGGATAGCCCTGCGCGCGCAATTTGCGCACGGCGGTCATGCCGTCCATCACCGGCATCTGCATGTCCATCAGCACCAGGTCGTGGTGCCGCGCCAGGGCGGCCTGCACGGCGAGCTCGCCGTTGTCCACCACGTCCACGGCGGCGCCCAGGCGCTTCAGGTACAGCGTGATGAGGCGCTGGTTGTCGGCGTTGTCCTCGGCCAGCAAGACGGTGCCGTTCAGCGATTCGCGGCGATCCACGCCGTGGAAATGGGCCGTGGCCGGTGCTTCGGGCGGCGCCGCGTCGAGCATCTCGCCCACCTGTCCCGCGGGCAACGTCAACGTGAAACAGCTTCCCGTGCCCGGGGTGCTGCTGACTTCCAGGCTGCCACCCATGGCTTGCGCGAGTTTTCGCGAAATCACCAGGCCCAGACCGCTGCCGCCGTAGCGCCGGCTCGTCGATGAATCGGCCTGGCCGAAGGGCCGGAACAGGCGCCCCATCTGCTCTGGCGTGATGCCGATGCCGGTGTCGGTGACGGCAATCACCAGTTGGCCGGACTGGGCCTCGTAGCTCGTGCGCACCGTGATCGAACCGTTGGCGGTGAACTTGATCGCGTTGGTCGCGAGGTTGAGCAGAATCTGCCGCAAGCGCAGCGGGTCGGTGTGCACTGTTCGCGGAATCGGAAACACCGATTCCGCCCTGAAAGTCAGGCCTTTCGCCGCGGCCTGCATGTAAGCCAACGACACCACCTCGTCGATCAGCGGCAGCAAGGGCACGGCAACGCACTCGAGCTGGAGCTGGCTGGCCTCGATCTTCGACATGTCAAGCAGGCTGTTGATCACGTTCAGCAGGTGCTTGCCCGCCGTATTGATGGTGCGTACCGCCTGGATGCGGTCTTCCATCGTCTGGTCGACGTCCAGCAACTCCTCTGAAAATCCGATCACCGCGGCGAGCGGCGTGCGGATCTCGTGGCTCATGTTGGCGAGGAAAACGCCCTTGGCTTCAGCCGCCGCGTTGGCCGTGGTGGTGGCCTCGCGCAATGCGAAGTTGGCCGCTTCCAATTCCAGACCGCGCTCGATCGAGCGAATCACGTGCGCGACGAACGCGCGCGTTCCCGCATGCATGGCGTACCAGAAGATCGCGCCCAACACGGCAATCGGCAGAGACTGCGCGCCGCTTGCCCATAGGCTCACACCGATCAGCGGGCACATCTGCGCCGCCGTCAGGATCGTGAACGACCGGCCCATCAACGGCATGAAGAATGCCGCAATCCCAACCGACCCAAGCACCAGCACGACATAGCTCGTTGCCTCGGTGCCCTGCAGCTGGGGGTAGATGGCGACGGTCGCGATGGTCCACATCAACCCAGTGACCAGCGCGTTCGCCTCGATCGAGCGGCTCAAGAAGCGCAGGCCGACGTCGCCCTCGGACGCGATTCTCCGCTGGGCATCGCGGGAAATGACCAAGCGCCACACGGCGAGCGCGATGGCCAACGCGGCGACCGTCAGCGCCGCGGAATATTCGCCCGCCATCCAGCCGAAGTAGGCGACGAAGCCGCCAGCCAGCGGCAACGTCGGGGTCGTGCGCGCGAGATTCTTCGATACCAGCGCGAGCAGTTCGCGCTGCGTCCGGCTTGCAATCGAGGGTTGACTGGTGACGACCATTGAGTGATGCGGCGTGGCAAAGGCTCGCGAGTTCGGGCAAGCATCGCCTATGGAGCCACCCCACCATCGGCGGAATAGCAGCGCATTCTTCGTCCTAATGCACGCATGCCGCGCGCCGAGATCAGCCCCCACCCTGGCCCCGGCCCTGGCGTTTCGGGCCAAGCTGTCAGGGCGGTAGGCGCGCGCCCCTCACTGCAACGACTGCGCGTCGCTCAGCGAATGGCAGCCCTGGCCCAGCATGTCGGGCGTGATCAGCGTGATGCCGCGCTGCGTGACGTGAAAGCGCGTCGCGTCGTGGGCGGGGTTCATGCCGGCGGCAAAGCCATCGGGCAGCTTGCAGCCCTTGTCGACGACGCAGCGGCGCAACGTGACGCCGCGGCCGATGTTCACATTGGGCAGGATCACCGACTCCTCGATCAGGCTGTCTTCCTCGACGCGCACCTTGAAGCCCAGCAGGGAGCGGCGCACGCTGGCGCCGCTGACGATGCAGCCGCTGCAGATCACGGAATCGGTGGCCAGGCCGCGCCGGCGGGCGTCGTCGAACACGAACTTGGCGGGCGCGAGTTGGCGCTGCAGGCTCAGCACCGGCCAGTCGTCGTCGTACAGATTGAGCTGCGGCTGCACCTCCACCAGGTCCATGTGCGCTTCCCAGTAGGCGTCCACTGTGCCCACGTCGCGCCAATAGGGCGTATCGCCGACCATGTTGACGCAGGAGCGCGAGTAGCGGTGCGCGTAGACGCGCGCGCTGTCGAGCACGCGCGGGATCACGTCGTGGCCGAAGTCGTGGCTCGATTGCGCATCGGCCGCGTCACGGCCGAGCACGTCGTACAGAAAACTCGCCTTGAAGATGTAGATGCCCATGCTCGCTAGCACGCGCCCCGGCTGGCCGGGTATGCATTTGGGCTGGGCCGGCTTTTCATCAAAAGCGATGACGCGGTCCATCGCATCGACCTGCATCACGCCGAACGCGCTGGCTTCCTCGATCGGCACCTCGATGCAGGAAATCGTGATGTCGGCGCAGCTCTCGATGTGCTCGGCGAGCATCACGCCGTAGTCCATCTTGTACACATGGTCGCCTGCCAGCACGAGCACGTACTCGGGTTCGGCTTCACGCAGGATGTCCAGGTTCTGGTACACCGCGTCGGCCGTGCCGCGGTACCAGTCGTCGCCCACGCGCTGCTGCGCCGGCACGACGTCGATGAATTCATTCAGCGCCGATTCGAGAAACCCCCAGCCGCGCTCCACATGCGCGATCAGGCTTTGCGCCTTGTACTGCGTGAGCACGCTGACGCGGCGCAATCCGGAGTTGATGCAGTTGCTGAGCGGAAAGTCGATGATGCGCAGCGTGCCGGCAAACGGCACGGCCGGTTTGGCGCGCCAGTGCGTCAGGTTCATGAGGCGCGTGCCGCGCCCGCCGGCCAGCACCATCGCATATGTTTTGCGCGACAGGGCGCCGAGAAAGCTTGAGTACGAGCCCGTTGGCGAGCGGTAGGAGGCCACTGCGGCGTGTGACCGCGCGGTAATCATGTTGCCCATCGCTGCTGCCTCCTTCAGTTGCGCTTCAAGGAACTTCCGAGAGGGCGCAGTCTGCGCGGCCAAATCAAAACCTGAGGGTTGCAAGGCGTAAGAGTTGTGCCATTGGCGGCACTTTTACACATCAAGTCAATGCAATAACCCTGATGCCCTTACCCATGATCGAACAGGGGTTCATTGCGTTGCGAGGGCAGCGCGGAAGTTTGGAGCGGAACCGCACCATGGCGCTTGCGAAAGATCAGTTCAAGCGCGCCGAGCCGACCCCCTGGCCCACCTGCGATGATGCGCGCCGAATGTCCGCACCCGAGCCGACCCCGCCGCACGACGGCACCGCAGCCGCGCCGACGCCCCTGCGCAACCCGGTGTTTCGCATGCTGTGGGGGGTGTGGGTCACGGCGAACATCTGCATGTGGATGAATGATGTCGCCGCGGCATGGCTGATGACGACGCTGACCACCTCGCCGGTGATGGTGGCGTTGGTGGCCAGCGCCGCTTCCATGCCGGTGTTCCTGCTCGGCCTGCCCAGCGGGGCGTTGGCCGACATCGTCGACCGGCGGCGCTTGTTGCTGTTCACACAAGTGTGGGTGGCGGTCATCGGCATCATCACCTGCATCGTTGCGTTCGCCGGGGCGATCACGCCGTGGTCGCTGCTGCTGTTGACCTTTGCCAACGGCATCGGCCTGGCCTTGCGCTGGCCGGCCTATGCCGCGCTGGTGCCGCAGCTCGTGGAGCGGCGCCAGTTGTCCGCGGCGCTGGCGCTGAACGCCATCGCGATGAACATCTCGCGCATTTTCGGCCCGGTGCTGGCCGGCGCCGTGATCGCGGTGGCGGGCAGCGCCTATGTGTTCATGCTC
>JANOLJ010000058.1:0-1682 GCA_031419715.1 Burkholderiales bacterium
CTCGACGCTGCGCTTGCCGACGAAAAACGGCTTGTCGGTCTTGACCGCCCAGGTCAGACCTGCCTGGTCGGGCTGCGTCAGACCGTCGGTATCCTGGCCGACGATGATGTGGCCCTTTTCCAGACGCAACAGGCGCTGCGCCTCCAGGCCGAACGGGGCGATCTGGAACGCCGCGCCGGCCTCCATGATCGCGGTCCACACGTGCTCGCCGTACATCGAGGGCACGTGGATCTCGTAGCCGAGTTCGCCGACGAACCCGACCCGCATGAGGCGGCAGGTGACACCGGCGACTTCGCCGATGCGCACCGCAAGATAGGGGAACGCCGCGTCTGCAAGATCGAGGGCGGTGAGTCCCGCAAGCACCGCGCGCGAACCCGGCCCGGCCAGATTCATCGCCGCGAAGGCGCCGGTGGCATTGACGATGCCGATGCGCAGGCCCCACATGGCATTCAGGCGCTGGAGCTCACGATAGACCGTGGCCGCGCCGGTGGTCGTGGTGGTGAAGTAGAAGTGCTCGGGCGCCAGCCGGGCAACCACGCCGTCGTCGATGACCACGCCGGCTTCGTCGAGCATCACGGCATAGCGGGTCATGCCGACCTTCAGGTTGGCGAAGCGCCCGGTATAGACGCGCTCGAGGAACGCGGCCGCGTCCGGACCGTAGACATCGATCTTGCCCAGGGTGCCGACATCGATCAGGCCGACCGCCTCGCGCACCGCGACCACTTCCTCGATGATCGCCGCCTCGCGCGCGATGCCGGGCCGCGCGTAGTACTCGGGCCGCTGCCATTGCCCGGCCGGCATCCACACCGCACCCAGCGCCGCGTGGCGTCCGCTAAGCGGGGTGGCGCGCTCGACTGAAAAAGCGCGCCCGGCCAGGTGGCCCATGGGCACCGGATGAAACATCGGCCGCGAGGTGGTGGTGCCGACCTTCTCGACCGCTTCGCCGCGAATGCGCGCCAGGATGCGGATCGCATTCATGTTCGAATGCTTGCCCTGCGAAGGCCCCATGCCAACGGTCGAGTAGCGCTTCAGCAGCTCGATGTTGTCGAAGCCCTCTTGCGCGGCGTTGAAAAAATCCTTCAACTGCAGGTCTTCGTCGAAATCGACAAAGTTGCGTCCTTGCGGGTGGCTCACAATCGGGTAGGGATGCGAGGGCAGGGCCTGCTCGATCATCGTAACCCGCGCCGCAGGCACGGCGCCGCGCGCGAGCGCCGCCGCGGCGGCGCCGGCCTGGCTGCCGTCGGCAAGCTTGAGCGCCAGGCTGTAGGCGCCATTGGCGCGGCCGCATACCAGCACGCCGGGCGGCAGGTTCGCCGGCACGAACTGCTGCAACCGCTCGTCAAAGCGCATGCGCGCACCGGCCTGGTAGGCCAGCGCCAGGGCCGGCGCCACCCCCACCGACATCATCAGGCCGTCGCAGGCGAATTCCTCGATGCCGGCCGGGTCCCATTCGCCGTCTTCGCGCAGGGCGGCAACACGCACACCGCGCAGCAGGCCGTCGGCACCGGCCAGGGCTTCCACCACCGCCCGGCCGTAGCGCACCGTGACACCGTCGGGCACCGCGCAAGTGGCGGCGGCGCGCAGGTCGACAATCGCGGCGACGGCGACGCCTGCGGCCAGCAGGTCGCGCGCTACGCGGTAGGCGTCGTCGTTGCCGGCCAGCACCACCGCGCGCGTGCAGG
>JANOLJ010000059.1:0-12369 GCA_031419715.1 Burkholderiales bacterium
GCGCAGACTTTGCCATCGGCCGAGTGCAGCAACGCCACCGTGAACGCGATCGACATTGCGCGGCCCTGCTTGTCGACGGCGGGGACGCGCAGCACGTCGGACCCGTAACGCGTGATGCCGGTGGCCATCGTCTTGTGGTATCCCTCCCAGTGGCGCGCGCGAAGCCGGTCTGGAATGATCAGGTCGAGCGACTGCCCCAGCGCCTCGGCCTGGGTATGACCGAACATGCGCTGCGCCGCCGGGTTCCACAGTACGATGGCGCCCGCTGCGTCGCACACGACGACGGCGTCGCCGATGGCGGCGAGCAGCGCGCCCGGGTCGACGTCGGCCCGCTCAGACGGCATTGGCAGTGTGCATGGCGGCGATCTTTTCTGGGCTGTAGCCGAGTTCCGCCAGCACTTCGTCGGTGTGTTCGCCCAGCAACGGTGAGCCGGTGATCTCGACCGTCATGTCGGAGAACTTGATCGGGCTGCCCACCGTGAGGTAGGGGCCACGCTCTTTGTGCTGAACTTCGGCGATCGTGCCGGAAGCGCGCAGCGACGGGTCGTTCGCGATTTCCTTCATCGACATGACGGGCGAACACGGAATGTCGAACTTGCGCAGGATGTCGACCGCCTCGAACTTGGTCTTGTCGCGCAGCCATTCCTCGATCGTCGCGAAGATCGCCGTGATGTGCGGCTGGCGCGCCTTGGCCGTCATGTAGGCCGGGTCGGTCTTCCATTCGGGTTTGCCGATGGCGACGCAGATCGGCGCCCACGCCAGGCCCTGGATCGTGAAGTAGATGTAGGCGTTCGGGTCCGTCTGCCAGCCCTTGCACTTGAGCACCCAGCCCGGCTGGCCGCCGCCGCCGGCATTGCCGCCGCGCGGCACGACATCGGTGAACTTGCCGTGCGGGTACTGGGGGTACTCTTCCAGGTAGCCGAGCTTGTCGAGGCGCAACTGATCGCGCAGTTTCACGCGGCACAGGTTGAGCACGGCGTCTTGCATCGAGCACGCGACCTTCTGGCCGCGCCCGGTCTTGTCGCGCTGGCGCAAGGCCGTGAGGATGCCGATCGCCAGGTGCATGCCGGTGTTGCTGTCGCCCAGGGCCGCGCCGCTCACGGTGGGCGGGCCGTCCCAGAAGCCGGTGGTCGACGCCGCGCCGCCCGCGCATTGCGCGACGTTCTCATAGACCTTCAGGTCTTCATAGTGGTGGCCGTCGCTGAAGCCCTTGACCGAGGCCAGAATCATCTTCGGGTTCAGCTCGAGGATGCGCTCCCAGGTGAAACCCATGCGGTCCAGCGCGCCGGGGCCGAAGTTCTCGACCATGACGTCGCAGGTCTTGATGAGCCTTTCCAGCACTTCCTTGCCTTCGGGTTTTTTCGTGTCGAGCGTCAGCGAGCGCTTGTTGCTGTTGAGCTGGGTGAAGTAGAGCGCGTCGACGTTCGGAATGTCGCGCAACTGGCTGCGCGTCACGTCGCCCGAGCCGGGGCGCTCGACCTTGATCACGTCGGCGCCGAACCAGGCCAGCATTTGGGTGCACGCCGGCCCCGCCTGAACGTGGGTGAAGTCGATGATCTTGATGTCGTCGAGGGCTTTGGTCACTGGGGTTCTCCTTGGAAATGAAGGGGGTGGTAGGTTCGTCGCGCGTTTACTTCTTCTTCGCTGCGCTTTGCGGATTCAAACTGGTGATGCGGCCGCTTTCGGTGCCCGCGGTCTCATCGATGATGGCGTTGATGAGGGTCGGCCGGCCCGACGCGACCGCTTCGCTCATGGCCTTGCGCAGTTGATCGGGCGTTGTTGCATAGACGCCCTTGCCGCCGAAGGCTTCCATCATCAACTCGTAGCGCGCGTCTCTCACGAACACGGTGGGGGCGACATCCGGGCCACCGGTCGGGTTCTTGTCGGTGCCCGCATAGACGCCGTTGTTGTTGAACACGACCACGCACACCGGCAGGTTGTAGCGGCAGATCGTCTCCACCTCCATGCCGGAGAAGCCGAAGGCGCTGTCGCCTTCGATCGCCAGCACCGGCTTGCCGGTGACCACGGCCGCGGCCACCGCATAACCCATGCCGATGCCCATGATGCCCCAGGTGCCCACGTCGAGCCTCTTGCGCGGCTCATACATGTCGACGATGGAGCGCGTGAAGTCGAGCGTGTTCGCACCCTCGTTCACGAGAATCATGTCGGGCCGCGCCTTGACCTGGTCGCGCACCACGTTCAGCGCGCTGTGGAAGTTCATCGGCGACGGATTCAACGCCAGCGTCGCCGCCATCTTCGACAAGTTCTTGTCTTTGCGATCGGCGATCGCGCCCGTCCAGTCTGCCGGCGCCTTGGCCCAGTTCGAACCCATGGCCGCGAGCAGGGCCGACACGCACGAGCCGATGTCGCCGATCAGCGGCGCGGCGATCGCCACATTGCTGTCGATCTCGGTGGGCGCGATGTCGATCTGAATGAACTGCTTCGAGGACGGTGAGCCCGCGCCTGGCGCGCCCCAGCTCTTGCCCTTGCCGTGCGAAAGCAACCAGTTCAGGCGCGCGCCGACGAGCATCACCACGTCGGCCTGCTCCAGCACATAGGAGCGAGCGGCGGAGGCCGATTGCGCATGGTTGTCGGGCAGCAAGCCCTTGGCCATCGACATCGGCAGATAGGGAATGCCCGATTTTTCAACGAGCGCGCGGATGTCGGCATCCACCTGCGCATAGGCCGCGCCTTTGCCGAGCAGGATGAGCGGGCGCTTCGCGCTTTTCAGCAGGTCGAGCGCGCGCTGCACCGCATCAAGTGCGGGAATCTGGCGCGGCGCCGCATCGACCACTTTGATCAGCGAGGCCTTGCCGGCCGCGGCGTCCATCGTCTGGCCGAACAGCTTGGCGGGCAGGTCGAGATACACGCCGCCCGGCCGACCCGACAACGCCGAGCGGATGGCGCGCGCGATGCCCACACCAATGTCTTGCGCGTGCAGGACCCGAAATGCCGCCTTGCACAAGGGCTTGGCAATCGCGAGCTGGTCCATTTCTTCGTAGTCGCCCTGAGCCAGGTCGACGATCTCGCGCTCGCTGGAGCCGCTGATCAAGATCATCGGGAAGCAGTTCACTGTCGCGTTGGCCAGCGCCGTCAGGCCGTTCAGGAAGCCCGGCGCCGAGACGGTGAGGCAGATGCCGGGCTTTTGCGTCAGGAAGCCGGCCGCGGCCGCCGCGTTGCCGGCGTGCTGCTCGTGGCGAAACGAGATCACGCGCATGCCTTGCGCCTGCATCTTGCGCGTCAGGTCGGTGATGGGAATGCCGGGCAGGCCGAAAATCGTGTCGATGCCGTTCAGCTTCAGCGCGTCGATGACGAGGTGAAAGCCGTCGGTCTGTGCGGCGGATGCGGTGTCAGTGGTCATGTCGAGGTCTTTCTGCGCAGCCATGCGCGCAACGGGTGCGGTCGAGTCGGACCTATCATAGGAAGCGACCCGCCGATTCGCCGTTGACCACGGTCAAGTTTCGATGTTTGAAGGCGTGGCGCCGCGTTCTGTAACCATCCGATGACTCCGACCTCGATAGAGACCCACGCTGAACGCAATGTGATTCGCGTTCAGTTGAAGCAGAACATTGTTCTCAAGGAAATGACCGACGCTGAGCGCAGCGCGCTGGAGCCGCACTTGCTCGTCGTCGACTGCAACAAGGGCGACACGCTGCTGCACCAGGGCGTGCATGACATGGAGCAGTACTTCGTGCTCGACGGCCTGCTCAAGCGCGTCGTGACGAATGCCGACGCGAAGGAAATGATTCTGCGCTTCGCCGAAGCGCGCGACATCGAGACCAGCTACGCCGCCTGGCGCCTGAATACGCCCACGCCCTACTCCATCGTCTGCGTCACGAAAGCGCGCGTCGCCAAGCTGCCGATGCCGGTGTGGGTGGCGTTCATGGACCAGCACCCCAAGTTCAAGCAGGCCTTCGAGTACGAAGTGATGCACCTGATGAGCGAAATCATGGCGCACACGATCACCTTGCACCTGCTTGACGCGCCGGGGCGCGTGCACCGCTTCGAGCGCAAGCATCCTGAGCTGGCGGAGCGCATCCCGAAGAAGGAGCTCGCGGCCTACCTCAACCTGTCCGCCGAAACCTTGAGTCGCTTGAAGCAGCGCGGGAAGATTTGATGGACTGCGGATAATCGCCAACATGCACGAACCGCTGCACCCGGTCCAGATCGCGGGCTTTCGCCGCATGACGCCGGCGCAAAAGCTGCGCATGGTGGCCCAGCTCTACGACGCGGGCGTCCGGCTCAAGGCTGCGGGGCTGCGCCTCAAGCATCCGGATTGGCCGGTGCAGCAGTTGCTGTTCGAGGCACGGCGCTCGCTGCTGTATGCCGGTACCTGACGCATCGGCGGGTCCGCTCGCGCCGTTTCTCGAACCACTGGAAGCGCTGGGTCTGCCCTACTGCATCACCGGCTCGGTGGCGGCCAGTGTCTACGGCGAGCCACGCCTGACGGCGGACATCGACGTCGTCTTGCTGCTGAAATTGGGTGATGTTGTTGCGCTGCGGGCCGCGTTCCCACAGTCCGCGTACTACGTCCCGCCGGTCGAGACGATGCATCTGGAGTTGGTGCGCGACGGGCGTGGCCATTTCAACCTGATTCATCACGCGACCCAGTTCAAGGCCGACATCTACCTGGCGGCCCGCGACCCCTTGCACCGCTGGGCGCTCCAGCATCGGCGCCGTATCGAGCTTGACGAAGGCGGCGCCTGGATCGCACCACCCGAGTACGTGATCCTGCGCAAGCTTGAGTTCCTGCGCGAAGGGGCTCAGGACAAGCATGTGCGCGACATCCGCTTCATGCTCGCCAGCACTGATATTGACCGCGCCTTTACCGCAGCCGAAGTGGTGCGCCTGGGCGTGCAAGCGCAGTGGCAGCGTTGCCAGCCCGATCCCGCCTGATCGGCGGGCCGGCATGAAGTGGAATACAGCCCCGCGGCCATGACACGCAGCGGGTGAACCGCCTCAGCGCCCGCGCGCCGCGGCGATCAACCGCGAAATCAACGGCCAGAACAACATCACCAGCGCCAGCGTCGTGATCGAGCCCACCAGCGGGTTCGACCACATGATGCTCACTTCGCCCTGCGACACCAGCATCGACTGGCGGAACGAGTCTTCCGCCTTGTCGCCCAGCACGAGCGCGAGCACGAGGGGGGCCAACGGATAGTCGAGCTTCTTGAAGACGTAGCCGACCACTCCGAAGCCGAGCATGAACCACACGTCGAGCATCGCGCTGTGCACGGTGTAGGCGCCGATCGCGCAGATCACGATGATGACCGGTGCAATGATGGAAAACGGGATGCGCAGGATCGACGCAAACAGTGGCACGGTGGTGAGCACGACGATCAGCCCGACCAGGTTGCCCAGGTACATGCTGGCGATCAGGCCCCAGACAAAATCTTTCTGCTCCACGAACAATAGCGGGCCGGGCTGCAGGCCCCAGATCAGCAGACCGCCGAGCAATACGGCGGCGGTGGGCGAGCCGGGAATGCCCAGTGCCAGCATCGGCAGCAGCGCACTCGTGCCGGCGGCGTGCGCCGCGGTCTCGGGGGCGACAACGCCCTCCATTTCGCCCTTGCCGAAGTTCGCGCCGTTCTTCGACATCTTCTTCGCCAGCCCATAGCTCATGAACGATGCCGGCGTCGCGCCGCCCGGTGTGATGCCCATCCAGATGCCCACCAGCGAGCTGCGCAGCGACGTCACCCAGTACTTGGGCAGTTCTTTCCACGTCTCCCACACCACCTTCGGGTTGATGCGCGCCGATTTGCCGGAGAACTTCAGCCCCTCTTCCATCGACAACAAAATTTCGCCGATGCCGAACAGCCCGATCACGGCGATCAGAAAATCGAAGCCGCGCATCAGCTCGGGCTGGCCGAAGGTCAGGCGCAACTGGCCGGTCACGGTGTCCATGCCCACGGCGGCGAGCGCGAAGCCCAGCGCCATCGCCACCAAAATCTTGAACGCATTGCCCTTGCCCATGCCGACAAAGCTGCAGAACGTGAGCAGGTAGACCGCGAAGTACTCCGGCGCGCCGAACTTGAGCGCGAACTTCGCAACCAGCGGCGCGAGGAAGGTGATCATGATGACGGCGATCAGCGCTCCGACGAATGACGAGGTGAACGCCGCCGTCAGCGCCTGACCGGCCTGGCCGCGCTGCGCCATCGGATAGCCGTCGAAGGTGGTCGCCACCGACCAGGGCTCGCCGGGAATGTTGAACAGGATCGATGTGATCGCGCCGCCGAAAAGAGCGCCCCAGTAGATGCACGACAGCATCACGATCGCCGAAGTCGGCGACATCGTGAACGTCAGCGGCAGCAGGATCGCCACGCCGTTCGCCCCGCCCAGGCCGGGCAGCACGCCGATCAGCACGCCCAGGATGATGCCGACGAACATCAGGCCGATGTTCACCGGCGTCAGCACGACGGCGAAACCCTGCATCAGTGAATTGAGTTCTTGCATGGCGCCGGTGTCTCAGTAGCCGAGGAAGCGCAGCGGCTCGAGCGTGCCCTTGAAGAGCGGCACCTTGAACCAGACTTCGAACATCACGAAGAACACGGCGCTGACGATCACCCCCACCAGCACGCTCCTGACGGGCTTGTATTTGCCCAGCACGACCATGAAGATCGCGATGTAGATGCTGGACGCAACATACAGGCCGAGAAACCGGATCGCCAGCACGTACACCACGGCGGGCAGCAGCACTGACAAGACGCGGTTCAACTGTTCGCGGTTCACGAAGGTGCGGTTGTCGCGCGACGGCAAGACCAGCGACTGCACCAGGATGCCCAGGCTCGATATGCAAATGATCAAGCCGATGTAAAACGGAAAGTAGCCCGCGCCGGGGCCGTCGCTCATCCAGCGCGCGCCCAGGCGCCAGGCCTGGAATACGACGACCGCGCCGATGACGAACATGATGATCGCCACCGCGGCGTCAACGGTGTTGTTCTTGGCAACGGTGGGGCTGTCCGCGGGGGCTTGATCCGACATGGTTTGCTCCAGATTTGGGCCGCGGCGTGGTGCGCCACGCCTTGCGGCGGGACTTCGGTGCGCACGGCAGGTTGCGCTGCGGCACGGGCCGCCAACGTACCGGCGTCTCGCGGGAGTTGCGGCCGGACGCGCGGCACCGAGAGGCGCGCGCGCCGGTTGCGTCTTCTTCTTACTTCGCCAGGAAGCCGGCTTCCGTCATCAACTGAAGGTGCAGCTTTTCGGCGCCTTCGAGCCACTTGCGATAGTCGGCACCGGTGATCGAGGTATTGTTGAACGCACCCTTTTCGATGAAGTCTTTCCAGTCCGGCGTGTCGCGCACTTTTTTCATCAGGTCAACGTAAAAGCTCACCTGGTCCGGCGTGACACCCGGCGCCATGAAGATGCCGCGCAGCATCACGTAGTCGGTGGCCACGCCGGCTTCCTTGCAGGTGGGGATGTCGAACCACGACTGGGTGTCGGTGACCTTGGCCTTGTAGGGCATGCGCTCGTCGTCGAACACGCACAGCGGACGCAGCGCCCCGGCGCGCCACTGCGCCACCGCTTCAATGGGGTTGTTCACGGTGGAGTCGACGTGTTTGCCGACCAACTGCACAGCGACTTCACCACCGCCCTTGTAGGGGATGTAGATGAACTTGGTGCCGGTGGCTTTTTCCAGGCCGACGGTGAGGATCTGGTCTTCCTGCTTCGAGCCGGTGCCGCCCATCTTGAACTTGTTCGGCCCCGCGGCCTTGACCGCGGCAACGTATTCGCTGGCCGTCTTGTAAGGCGACTCGGCGTTGACCCACAGCACGAATTGGTCGAGCGCCATCATCGACACCGGGGTCATGTCTTTCCAGTTGAACGGCACACCCGTGGCCATCGGCGTCGTGAACAGGTTCGACAACGTGATGATCACTTTGTGCGGGTCGCCCTTGGCCTCTTTCACCGCGAGAAAGCCCTCGGCGCCGGCGCCGCCGGATTTGTTGACGACGACCAGCGACTCTTTCATCAGCTTGTGCTTGACGACGATGCCCTGGATCAGGCGCGCCATCTGGTCGGCGCCACCGCCTGTGCCGGCCGGAACGACGAATTCAACGGGCTTGCTCGGCTCCCAGGCCATTGCCGGCCCGGCCAGCAGAGATGCGGCCGACACGGCAAGTGCCGAGCCGACAAGCTGAGCCAGCTTGTGGCGGTGCGCGAGGTTTGCAGATTTCATCATCAGATCTCCAGGGGTGTGAGGGAAGCTCGGAGGCGAGCTGCGCAGAGGCAGACGCCGCTTCGACGCGACTGTAGGCCAATATGAACGTGGCGCATGCTCGGGCCGTTGCACGGGAAAACCATTGACCGCAGTCAATTTTGAGGGAATACCCGTGGGCCGATGGGTGCGTCGATCGCGATTCTTGCGTCACGGCGCAAGCGTTTGTAATGCCGCCCCGCGAGCCCAGGATACCGGGTCCGGGGCGGGGCTGCCGAGATGCGCCGTCCGTGGGTTAACCCTCGTTCGTTTGCGAAGGCCGGCGATGCAAGATTCGCCGCAGCAGACCCGTGGTCCGGGCCCACAAGACAAACAGGAGTTACACCGATGCGATTCACTCGATTCATTCGCCTGGCCGTGCTGGGCTTCGGCCTGAGCGCCAGCCTGGCGGCGTTCGCCCAATACCCGAACCGGCCGATCACGCTTGTCGTGCCCTGGGGCGCGGGCGGCGGCACCGACGCGGTGGCGCGCTTCATCGGCAGCCTGATGGAAAAAGATCTGGGCCAGCCGGTGAATGTGGTGAACCGCACCGGTGGCTCAGGCGTCGTGGGCCATTCGGCGATCGCCAGCGCCGCGCCCGACGGCTACACGATCGGCATGATCACGGTGGAGATCACGATGATGCACCACCAGAAACTCACCGAACTGAACCCGACGAGCTACACGCCGATTGCCCTGGTCAACCTCGACCCCGCGGGCTTCCAGGTGCGCGCCGATTCGCCGTACAAATCAATGGCGGATGTGTTTGCCGCGGTGAAGGCCAATCCGGGCAAGTTCAAGGCTTCGGGCACGGGCCAGGGCGGCATCTGGCACCTGGCGCTGGCCGGCATGCTGAGCGACGCGAAGATCGACCCGGCCAGCGTGCCCTGGGTGCCGTCGAACGGCGCCGCGCCGGGCTTGCAAGACCTGGCGGCGGGTGGCGTCGAGTTCGTGCCTTGTTCGCTGCCTGAGGCGCGCTCCCTCATCGAAGCCGGCAAGGTGCGGTCTCTCGCGGTGATGGACGGCCAGCGCGCCGCCCTGTTCCCGAACGTGCCCACGCTCAAGGAGGCCACAGGCTCCAATTGGGCCACTGGCGCATGGCGCGGCATCGCGGCGCCCAAGGGCCTGCCGAAAGACATCGCGACCAAACTCGAAGCCTCGGTGAAGAAGGCTTACGACAGCAAGGACTACAAAGACTTCATGGCGCAGCGCGGTTTCGGCACGCTGTGGGGCAGCTCGGAGGAGTTCGCGCGCTTCATGGCCAAGGGCGACGCCGACATGAAAGCGGTGATGACGGCGGTGGGCATCGCCAAGTGAGCGAGCGCTGCGGCTTGGCCAGCGCACACGCATCGAGAGCGCAGCGCTTCTGATGCGCAGCGATCGAAACGTCGGCGCGGGCATTGCCGTGCTGGCGCTGGCGGTGCTGTGGTCGGCACGCGCTTTCCCCAACGTTCCGGGGCAGAAGCTCGGCGCGGCGTTCCTGCCGATGTTGATCGGCGCGGGGCTGCTGCTGTGCGGCTTGGCGTTGATGCTGCGCAAGCCCCGGCCGGCGCGCGACGACTCCGGAGCCCTTGCGCAAGCGCCCGAGGCCGGGAGCGAACACTTCGGCAGCTCGGCGCTGACGATCGCGGCAGTGGTCGCCTACATCCTCGCGTCTGACACAGTGGGCTTCTTGCTGCTCGCGCCGCTGTGCCTGCTCGCGACGTTTCTCGCGCAGCGCGTGCGCCTCGGCACGGCCATCCTCTGGAGCCTGGGCGGCACGCTGCTCGTCCACATTGCGTTCTACAAATTGCTGCGCGTGCCGCTGCCCTGGGGCGTGCTCACTCCCTTTTACTGATTCCACCGCATGGACGCACTCGCTCTCGCCTTCGGGCTGGTCTTCGACCCCTATGTGTTGCTCGTGATTCTGCTGTCGGCGCTGTTCGGCTTGTTTGTCGGCGCGATCCCCGGGTTGACGGCGACGATGGCCACGGCGCTGCTCGTGCCCGTCACGTTTTTCATGCCGCCAGTGCCGGCGGTGGCGGCGATCGTCACCGCCACGGCAATGGCGATCTTCTCCGGCGACATCCCCAGCGCTTTGTTGCGCATGCCGGGCACGCCGGCCTCGGCCGCCTATACCGACGAGGCTTATCTGCTGACCAAGCGCGGCCAGGCCGAACTCGCGCTCGGCGCCGGCCTCGTGTTCTCGGTGTTAGGGGGCATCTTTGGCGTGCTCGTGTTGATCGTCGCGGCACCGGCGCTCGCCGAAGTCGCGCTCAAGTTCAGTTCGTTCGAATATTTCTGGCTCGTGATGCTGGGTTTTACCTGCGCGATCTTCATCGCCGGCAAGGATCCGCTCAAAGGCACGGTGGCGCTGCTGCTCGGCCTGCTGATCTCGGTGGTCGGCCTGGACAACCCGGCCGGCGCGCCGCGCTACACCTTCGGCAACGCCGAGCTGACAGGCGGCATCTCGCTGATCCCGCTGATGATCGGCATGTTCGCCGTCTCGGAAGTGCTGCGCTACTCGGTGCAGGTGGTCAAGCCGGTGATGGTGACGACGGCCAAGTTCGGCAACGTCTTCGCCGGCATGTGGGGCCTGCTCAAGAAGTACCCGTTGCAACTGCTGCGCGGCTCGACGCTGGGAACGCTGGTTGGTGCCTTGCCCGGCGCGGGCGCCGACATCGCGGCGTGGATGTCGTATGCCGTGTCGAAGCGCTTTTCCAAAGAGCCTGAAAAGTTCGGCACCGGCCATGTGGAGGGCATCGTCGAGTCCGGCGCGGCGAACAACTCGGCGCTCGGCGGCGCGTGGATTCCGGCGCTCGTGTTCGGCATTCCGGGCGACTCGATCACGGCGATCGCGATCGGCGTGCTCTATCTGAAAGGCATGAACCCCGGGCCGATGCTGTTTGTGAACAACCCGCAGAACATCTACGCCGTGTTCATTGTCTTCATCCTCGCCCAACTGTTGATGCTGCCGCTGGGCTGGATGGCGATTCGCGCGGCGCGCCAGATTCTGCGCATTCCGGCGAGCGTGTTGATGCCGCTGATTCTGCTGTTCTGCATCGTCGGCAGTTTCGCGATCAATAACAGTCTGTTCGGTGTGATCGTGATGTTGATCGCGGGCGTGCTGGGCTTCTTCATGGAGCGCTGGGGCTTCCCCGTCGCGCCCACCATCCTCGGTGTCGTGCTCGGAACGATGCTCGAAGAACACTTCTTCTCGAGTCTCGTGAAAGCCGACGGCAATTTCCTGGTGTTCTTCGAGCGGCCGATTGCCGGTGCGCTGGGCGCGGTGACGCTGATGATCTGGCTTTGGCCGGTGTTGCGCCGGCTGGTGCGACGCTTTCGCGGCGTGCCTGCGTCGGCCTGATTCACGCTTTGCGCGCAGGCGCGGCCGGGCAGGCCACTCAGCGCAGCAATTCAAGCTCGAAGCGCTTGCGTCCGTGGATGCGGTAAACACTGAAATCGGCGATGTCCAGCGTCGCGATGCGGTGGATGCCGGTGGACTCAGCCAGCCAAACGAGGCAGATGTCGGCCCAGTCCGGGTCCAGATCGGCGTACTTGCGAAGCATGGCGGCGATGCGTAAGAAACCGGTCGCGTCGGGCCGATGCACACACAAGGCGCCGTTCGCGGCCAATTCCGCCAGCACGATGCGGGTGCGAATGGGCAGGAAGTACGCCGCCTCCGTCAACACGGGCTCGACGGTGTGCAGAACCCCGCTAAAACCGGCCATCCACCGCGCCACCGCCACGTGCCGGTGGTCGTCTCGGGCGTACAGAGCGACCAAGGGGCCCGTGTCGAGCAGCACGCCTTTCGCGGTGCTGACCGCCTTTGCCGCGGCGGCTCCGTGGCCCGGGCGCGCAGCAGTCACTTCGAGTCGCGGCGAATTCTCTGCATGGCCCGGGCCCGCACTGCAGCCTTGTCCGCGGAACCGCCGCCCAACTCACCAGCGCCAATGAAGCCCGCGTCGGCAAAAGCCTTGTAGTTGGCACTGACCGAGGTGCTTGCCTCACGCGTGCCAGTTGCCGCCGAATTCAGGGGCTGCGAGCGACCTGCCAGCAGATAGGTGGCCAGGCACTCCTGCACCACCAGGCTCTTCGTCACGCCGCGCTCGGCGCAGTGGCGCGTGAGCGCGGTTTCGAGGGCCTCGTCGAGGCGAACGGTGAGCGTCATGGCATGGCCCCTGAAATACGGGTTC
>JANOLJ010000060.1:0-2979 GCA_031419715.1 Burkholderiales bacterium
CAATCCGCTGCCAGCGCGTGCTGCAGCCACAGGCGCGCCTTTTCCCAGTCGCGCTGCACCGTGCGCTCGGACACGCCTCTGAGCGCGGCGATCTCGCCGAACGTCAGGCCACAGAAGAACTTCAGGTCCACCAACTCGGCCAGCGGCGGCTCTACCTGCGCCAGCGCGTCGAGCGCGTCGCTGATCGATTCGAGCGGGGTCGCGTCCCCCACCTGTTCGGCGATGGTGGTGTCGAGTTCGGTGAAGTCCAGGCCGGCGCCGCGTTTGTCGGCCTGGCGACGGCGCACGTGGTCGATGACGAGGCTGCGCATCGCCCCGCGCCGCATAAGCCATGAAGCGCGCCTTGTCCGGGAACGCCGCGCCGTCGGCGCCGGCGAGGCTGATGTAGGCCTCGTGCAGCAGGGTCGTCGCGCCGAGCGTCAGCGAGCCGCCGCTTCTGAACACCTCCCGACGCGCCAGGCGGTGCAGCTCGTCGTACAACGCGGCGAAGAGCGCCGATCGTGCGGCAGCATCGCCCTGCTGTGTTGCGGCAGCCAGCTCTTCGATCGTCGCCATGCGCATGTTCTCCTCCCACGCGAGCATCGCCCAGCGCTTGCATCGACGCAAGACTGATTGAGGCCTCGATGTCGTGTTTTGCAACGCCACTGCGTTGACTCAGGGTACGAGGCGTCGCAGTTCGCGGCCGCCCGCTCCGAGGAGAGTGAAATGAGAAGTCTGATCATTGGCGTCGCCGAACGAGCGCTCGCTTGGCGGCTTGCCGGCGGCGAGCCACGCAGCGAGCCACCGTCGAAAGAGCAGTCCACGCGTCGAAGCCTGGTCCCGAGCCGGGTTGCCGCCTGTTGCCTGTTGGCTGCCGCCGCGGGATGTGCCACTGACACCGACGGACCCCCGGTGCGCATCGTCGACCGCGGCTCGAACGCCGTCTCGCTGTGGGGCGAGCGCGGCGCCGCGACGATCAACCAGCCGCCGTCGCCCACCGGCACGCCCGAGGAACGGCGGCCTATTTACGTCGTCGACATGGCCACGCTGCACCTGGCGATCCACCGCGCCGTCGGCGCGGTACCCGCCGCGTCGCACGAAGCCGCCGTACACGCGGCCGGTCACGCCGTGCTGAAGACGCTGTTCCCGCAGCGCGCCGCGTCCTACCAAGCCGCGTACGACATCGCGCTGGCGGCGCTGCCGGTGGGAAGCGCGAGCAACGAGGGTCTGCGCATCGGCGCCGAGCAGGCCGCGCGCGTGCTCGCCCGGCGCGCCGATGACGGCCGTTGGGCTGCCATCACGCCCGCGGTGCCTGGCATCGCGCCCGGCGCCTTCCGCGGCACCGATCCGATCAACCAGACCTGGCCCCGCATCCGGCCCTTCGCACTCGATAGCGTGGCGCAGTTCCGCAGCGCGGCCCCGCCCGCACTCGACAGCGCGACCTACGCCGCCGACCTGGCCGAGGTGCGAACGCGCGGCGGCGCTGGGTCGCCGGTGAGCGCGCGCCAGGATGAGGACGCGCGGTTCCACACCAACCCGCCGGCTCTGTACTGGACGCGCAACCTCAACCGCTTCGCGCGCAGCCAGGCAACGCTGGCCGACAACGCGCGCTTGATGGCGCTGCTGTGGGTGGCGCAGGCCGACGCGTCGCTGGCCTGCTTAGACGCCAAGTACCGCTACTACACTTGGCGTCCGATGAGCGCGATCACGGCGATCGACCCGGCGTGGAGGCCGCGCGCGCCCACCCCGAACCACCCCGAGTACCCTGCGGCACATGGTTGCACCACGGCGGCGATGGCCGAGAATCTGGCCGGCTACTTCCGCACGCGCCAAGTGAGCTTCTCCTTCGACAGCACAGTCACCAACACGACGCACGAGTGGCCGACGGTCGATGCCGCGGTCGAGGAGGTGCGCGAGGCGCGTATCGTCGGCGGCATGCACTTCCGTTTTGCGACGCTGGCCGGCGAGAAGCTCGGCGCCGAGGTGGCGCGCCACGTGGCCGGGCGCCTGGACGACGTCCGGTGACGTTGCACTTCGCGCCCTTCGAGATCCCGATGGCCGAAGCCCTCGTGCCGATGTGGCGCGAGAGCTTCGAGCACGGCGTGGGCATCGTCGACTCGCATCCCATCGATGAGCAGCGCGCGTACCTGATCGATTGCGTGCTGCCCGAGCACGATGTGACCGTCGCGCTGCAGGGGGACCGCATCGTCGGCTTCGTGGCCTCGAACGCGGTATCGGTGAGTCAGCGCTTTGTGCGCGTCGGTTGCCACGGCCAGGGCATCGGCCGCGCGCTGCTGCGCTGCGCCATGGCCGCATCGGCGGGGTCGCTGTGGCTGTACACCTTTGCGCGCAACGCAAGGGCGCGGCGCTTCTATGAAAGCAACGGCTTGGTGGCGGTGGCATTCGGCTT
The DNA here is from genome assembly GCA_031419715.1 of Burkholderiales bacterium. GTDB lineage: Bacteria > Pseudomonadota > Gammaproteobacteria > Burkholderiales > Burkholderiaceae_C > JAEMQF01. Next base: position 2,390 of record JANOLJ010000060.1, read on the forward strand.
CGAGCCGGTGTGGCAGCAGGGCGACGTGCGCTACGAGTGGCCGCTTACGCCGATGACGGTGGGTGCCGATCCAAATTGCGTGAACCCGCCTGATGGTTCGCTGCGCCCGCGTCGCGAACATTCGGCACGCTGACTCGACGGTCGCCTATGCGCTTGGCTACCGGCACTCGACGTGTGTTGCTTGAACGCACCACTTTGGCCGGTAATGCTGCTGGCCGCAAACCCGCATGAATGCTGGCGTATCGCCTTGGAATTTACCGTCAGTGCCGTCCTTGGCCTGGCGGCAAATTGCCGCCGAAGATTCGGCATCAAGTTTTGACCGTCAGCTACACCGTCAAAAGTTTCTGCTTGCCCACGATCGTTGCCGATAGTCCGCGAAAGCTCAGCAAGCGCTCAAAACAGGAAACCGATTGTCATTCACCAGGGTTGCTTCCGACAGCCCCCGATAGACCTCGAAGCCCCCAAACAATAGCCCCCTCACTCCCACTCAATCGTCGCCGGCGGCTTGCTGCTCACGTCATACGCCACGCGGTTGATGCCACGCACTTCGTTGATGATGCGCGAGCTAACTTTCTTCAGCAGCGCATACG
>JANOLJ010000061.1:0-7714 GCA_031419715.1 Burkholderiales bacterium
CACGGCACGATGCGCCGCGTGATGTGCTGGGGCTGTGGCCAGCGCGCGCCGATGCAGGAAGCCTTGGACCGCGTGCGCGACGGCGAGGCCGACCCGGCGTGCCTGACCTGTGGCGGCATCCTGAAAAGCGACACCATCTCCTTCGGCCAGGCGCTCGTGCCCGAAGTGATTGCGCGTGTCATGCAAGTCGCGGGCGAAGCCGATCTGTTGCTCGCCATCGGCTCAACCTTGCAGGTCTATCCGGTGGCCGGCGTGGTGCCGCTGGCCAAGGAAGCCGGGGCGAGAGTGGTCATCATGAACGACCAGGAAACGCCGATGGACGATCTTGCAGACGCGCTGCTGCGTGGGGCGATCGGCGAGTTGCTGCCGGCGATCTGCAAGGCGTGAGGCGGGCGTGAATTTCAGCAAGCTGCGCTGAAGTGTCCTGTCGCATCAGATCATCCTGTCTGAAGCCCGATCCGAGTGGTTGCGAGGCCAATCCGCCACGCAGCCAACGTCTGCCGGTCGGAGCGACGCGGGCACGCCCGAAAAACTCATGAGCAAATGTGGCTTTGCCACTTTGCTGGATCCCCACGGGGGACGGGCGCCGCAAGGCGGCGTCCTTGGGGCGCTCATGAGCAAATGTGGCTTTGCCACTTTGCTCATCTCCCTCGGGGGGCGGACGACGTATGTCGTCGGCCTGGGGGCGCTCTCAGGCTCTGATCTGAGTCTGCTCGCCGGCGCGCCGGGTTGCTTCAGCGGGTGCGCGCCCGCAAACGCCGGCAGCTTCTCGCACGCTGCATAGATGCGCCGGGCCGTCGGGTAGGCGGATGCGTCGACCTTGAACAGTTGCATCGCAATCAACTGGGAAGCCAGGCAGATGTCAGCCAAGGTCGGGGTGTTGCCATGGCAGAACTCGCCGGTGTGGGGCGAGCTGGCCAGGTTCACCTCGATCGCGTCGAGCCCGCTCAGCAGTGCGCGTGCCAGCCAGCGCTGCAGCGCGGCATCATCCAGGCCGGCGTCTTTCTGCAAGTGGTTGCGCACCCGCGGTACCAGCAGCGGGTGCACGTCGGCCGCGTGGATCAGCGCCAGGCCGCGCACGCGCGCCCGGCCGGCCGCATCGGCGGGCAGCAGCGGCGGGGTGGGGTGGGTATCGTCGAGGTACTCGATGATGGCGAGCGACTGGAACAGCACCGTGCCATGGCCGTCGTCCAACGCCGGCAGCACGCCCTGCGGGTTGATGGCCTTGAACCGGGAGCCGTGCTGCTCGCCGGTGACCAGGTCGATGGAAACGACGTCGTGCGGGATGGCCTTCAGTGCCAGTGCCACGCGCACGCGGTAGGAGGCGAGTGAACGCCAGTTGCCGTAGAGAATCATGGAATCCTTGTTTGTGGTTTGAGTAAGCGCCCGCCCGAGGATATCGGGCGGGCGGCGGTCGCCTTCGATGGTGTGGCTCTGAACTCGCGGCGCGGCTCAGCGCTTCAAGCTGCGGTAGATTGCGGTCTCGAAGTCGACGAAGCCTGGGTACGAGGCCACGTCCAGGAACGGCAGGATCTGCGAACCCCAGAAGCCGCCGACGCCATTCTTCCGGTCGATCCAGTAAAACAGATTGCCCAGCCCGGCCCACATCAGCGAGCCTGCGGGCCGGCCGCTGGCGGTGGCTTCTTCGTTGCGTTGGAAGGTGTAGGCCCAGGTTTTGGGCACGCCGGGGTCGAACTCGCCGTCGTTCGACAACGACGGGATCGAGGTCTTCCAGCCACCGCTGGTCACGCCGGCCGGCAGGCCGTTGTTCGACATTTGCTCCACCGTTTCGGGCTTCAGCACGCGCCCGTGCGGGCCCGCGCCGTCGTTCAGGATCATGCGGATGAACTTCATGTATTCGCCCACGCTGGCATACAGGCCGTGGCCGCCCATGTCCATCTCGGGCGGCTGCGGCAGGACCAGGTCGGGCAAGGGCGTCAATTTCCCGTCCGTCGCGCGGTCGTGCAGCACGGCGCGGCGGGTCTTCATGGAGTCGCTCATCGTGAAGCCGATGTCGGTCATGCCCAGCGGCGCGAAGACGCGCTCCTGCATCACTTCGCCGAGCCTTTTGCCCCGTTGCTGCTCGACGATGCGGCCCAGCCAGTCGATGTTGACACGGTAGGTCCAGCGCTCGCCCGGATCGTGCAGCAGCACGGTGCGAGTGGACGCGAAGGTGCTCGACACGACGGTCGCAATGTTCTTGGCGGTGCGGTACTTCAGGTCGTCGTGGCTGAAGAACTCATAGCACAGGCCCGAGGTGTGCAGCATCAGGTCGTTGACGGTGATGTCGCGCTTCGGCGCGCGTGTCTGGGGCTGGCCTGGTTCACCGCCTGGTTCACCGCCGCGTCGGCGAGTCTTCTGATCGCTTCACTCACGTCTGTCTCCTTCACGTTCAACCTGGTGGGTATGGCTTGAGAAAGATCGGTCCGTAGCCCCGAATCGAGACCGTCGCCGTTGCAACGGCATTTGCACAGGCGCTGATGGTCGAGCGCAGGTTGTGTTCCATCAAGTGGCAGGAACGACATTTATGGTATTGTTTTCGCCATGAAGATTGCCGTGCTGGTTCTTGATCGGGTGTTCGACACCGGCTTGGCGACATTGCTCGACACCCTGGCCCTGGCGAACGCCATCGCCGCGTCCGAGGGTATCGTCGGCGCCCGCTTCGACGTGAGCCTGGTGGGGGTGCGGCGCAAGGTCGTCACCGGGCAGGGCATGCGGGTGCCGGTGGGCCGCATCGAGGCCTGCCCGCAGCCCGACGTGGCGCTGCTGCCGGCGCTCAACAACAAGACGACCGACGCCGTGTGCGAGTCGCTCGGGCGGCGTGACGTGGCCGATGCCGGCGCGCAACTCAAGGCCTGGTCCGCGTTAGGCGCAGTGCTGGGCGCCGCCTGCAACGCCACCTTCGTGCTGGCCGAAAACAAACTGCTGGACGGCCAGGGCGCGACGACCACCTGGTGGCACGCACCGCGCTTTCGCGAACGCTACCCGCAGGTGGCGCTCGACGCGTCGCGCATGCTGGTGCAGTCGGGCAGCTTCGTCACCGTGGGCGCGGCGCTGGCGCACCTCGACCTGGCGCTGTGGTGCGTGCGGCGCGTCAGCCCGACACTGGCGACGCTGACGGCGCGTTATCTGGTGATGGACCCGCGCCCGTCGCAGGCCGCGTTCGCGATCAGCGACCACCTGGCCCATAAAGACCCGCTCGTCGAACGCTTCGAAGCCTGGGTCCGCGCGCACCTGGCGCGTGGGTTCTCGCTGCCCGATGCGGCCCGTGCCAGCGGTGCCAGCGAGCGCACGCTGGCACGCCGCATCAACGCGGTGCTGGGCAAATCACCGCTGTCGTACTTCCAGGACATTCGCGTTGAACGCGCCGTGCACCTGCTGCAGACCAGCCATGCCAGCGTCGACCAGATCGCGGTGCAGGTCGGCTATGCCGACGGCGTGACCTTGCGAACCTTGATCCGGCGCCGCATCGGGCGCGGGGTGCGGGAGTTGCGCGCGGGGAATTGAGGCCCGCTGCGGGCTGCGTTCCGTCGGGAGGGAGCGTCTGCGTCCGGTACGCGACGCAGCGGGTCGGGAACGCGCGCTTGCCAGGTCGCAGCGAACTTCGCGGCGCGATCGGCGCGTTGCTGCCGCAGACCTGCGCGGCGCAGGCGTCCCGACCCGCGCTATTTGCATTTCCTGGTCAGCGCGGCGTAGGCCATCAATGGCAGAGACAACAAACTGCCATTCGCGTTGGCGGCGAAACATTCTTCCTTTACCGCGCTGGCGATGCCGGCGGCAGGTTGCCGAAATGGCTGCCGCGACGCTGCGGTGGCGGGCTGCGCCGGGATGCCATGGCCGGCGCAGCGAGGGAACGCGGGGCGGGAGAGGTTTCATGCGCGAAGAGCCGGAAACTCCGCTGCAATAGTGCCGCAAGCGCATCGAGAGGGCCGCGCACAACGAAGGGTTCAGGCAGGCGGATCGAGCAGCGCGGCGATTTCGGCGGCGCTGAACCCTGCCTCGCGCAGCACCTCCCCGGTGTGCTCGCCGGTGCGAGGCGCTGGCCGTGGCGTGGCGGGCACGCTGCGATCAAAGCGCGGTGCGGGCGCCGGCTGCACCACGCTGTCGATCTCGATGAAGGCGCCGCGCGACTGGGCGTGCGCATGGCGTGGCGCCTCTTGCATCGACAGCACCGGCGCGAAGCACGCATCGCTGCCCTCGAGCAGCGCACACCATTCGTCGCGCGTGCGCTGCATGAAGATGTGGGCGAACGCCGCGCGCATTTCGGGCCAGAGGCTGCGCTTGTTCTGCGCCGTGGCAAAGCGCTCGGGCAGGCCGATGCGCTGCGCGAGTTCGGCAAAGAACTTCGGCTCGATCGCGCCGACCGACACGTACTTGGCGTCGGCGGTTTCATAGGTGTCGTAGTACGGCGCGCCGCCGTCGAGCAGGTTCTCGCCGCGCGCACCGCCCCAGGCGCCCGCGGCGGCCAGGCCATAGAACATCGACGCGAGCGACGCCGCGCCGTCGACCATTGCCGCGTCAACCACCTGGCCGCGCCCGGAAGCCTTGCGCTCATGCAGCGCGGCCAGCACGCCCAGCGCCAGATAGAGCGAGCCGCCGCCGTAATCACCCACCAGATTCAGCGGCGGCACCGGCTTGCCGCCGCGCGGCCCGATGGCGTGCAGCGCGCCACTGAGCGCGATGTAGTTCAGGTCGTGGCCAGCGGCTTGCGCGAGCGTGCCGCTTTGGCCGAAGCCCGTCATGCGGCCATAGATCAGGCCTGGGTTGCGCGCATGGCAGGGCTCGGGGCCGAGGCCCAGGCGCTCGGCGACACCGGGGCGAAAGCCCTCCAGCAGCACGTCGGCGCGGTCGATCAGGCGCAGCGCGGCGTCGCGCCCCGCGGCGGACTTGAGGTCGAGCGCAACCGAGCGCCGGTTGCGCGAGTTGACGGCGAAGCGCGGGTCCAACGCCAGCCCCAGGCCACTGGGCTCGCGCCGGTCGATGCGCACCACGTCGGCGCCGAGGTCGGCGAGCAGCATCGCGCACATCGGCACCGGGCCGATGGCCTCAAGTTCGATGATGCGCAGTCCGTGCAGTGGGCCCATGGGTGTCTCCCTGCGTGATCTCTTCATGGCGCCGCTTCTTCTCAGCGCGACGTGGCAAGCCCGGCAATGGTAGCCAGTGCGCGCAGTGGTCACGCACAGGCCGAATTTCACTGCGTTCGCGCGAAAGACCTTACGGATCTCTGGAACTGCCGCGCATCGGCGTGGGGACGCATTTGCTTTCGTAACCCGGCCCGAACCGATTCGCGCGGCGTGTAGGTGGTGGCTCAAGCGAATTTCCACGTAACGCGAGCCGTGTCCCAGGTAAGGGTTCGTTCAAAACAGGTCGGGAAGCGCATTCATCAACCTACATTGCGCCCCTTCCGATGAACGCGGCGAAGCGTTGCAGGCATCGGGGCCGCAGCTGAACGTTTGACTCATCCCATGCCGGCGCAAGAAGAGCGTCGGCCGGTCAGGCGCACAGCGAAGTTTCTTTCAATCCCTTGGAGACCCGATGAACAATCGACTCAAACGAACCCCGCCGAACTGGCCATTGACGACCCTGGCCCTGGCCGCCATGCTGGCGGCAGGATGCGGCGGCAGCGACACGCCGGCGAGCGCTGGCGAACCGCCTGCCTCGGTGCAGGTCACGGAATCCGACGCCGGACTCTCGGTGAGGACGACGTTGTCTGCCGCTTCGCGCGGCGACAGTGCCGCGAGCAGCGCGAGCAGCGCCAGCAGTTCCACCAGCCGCACCAGCAGCAGCTCCAGCAGCACGGCCGGTGAAAGCGTGCTGCAGGCGATTCAGTTCAACCTCTCGGCGATGGCCTCCGACGGCACGCCGCTCCTGCAGGGCGCGTTGACGCTCAAGGGAGAAAGTGAAGATGGCAGCGCCTACGAATTGAAGGGCCATTTGGTGCCGATGAGCGCAGCCAGTGCCGCGCCTTCGGCGAGCGCGATGGCGGCGTTCCAGTCGCTGAAGGCCGGCCTGCGCGCCGAGCTGCAAACCGCGATCGACGCTGCAAGAGCGGCGTATGACACAGCGCTCGCGACGCCCGAGGCGAACCGAGTGCAATCTCGCGCCACGCTGAGGACCGCCGTGTCGACAGCGATGGACTCGTACCGCAGCGCACTCGCCGACGCAGCCGCAAGCTCCGGGGTGAGCGTTGAAGCCCAGCGTGGTGATGATCGGCGTCGCGCTGCGCGCGGCCTGAAGGTCAAAGGAACGCTCGACGCCATGGGCAACCTGACGCTGAGCTTGGGCAAATCCGAACACGGCAGTATCGTTTTGCAGGCCGCCACCGGCATGGCTCCGGGCACGACCGGCCTGGGCAGCGCGAACTTGTCAGGCACATTCACCGGCACCTCGAACGGGGTGGCAATGAAGGGAACCTGGACAGCGGTACCGGTCTCGGCGACCGACCCCGTCGTGCCGGTCGATCCTGATCCGACGCCACCGCCACCGCCGCCACCGCCACCGCCACCGCCACCGCCACCGCCACCGCCACCGCCACCGCCGGCCAGCGGCAACGTCGCGAGTGGGAAGCTGGTGTACGCCAACACCTGCATGAACTGCCACGGCACGAGCATGGTCAGCAACAACAATTCCAGCACCGTGGCCGGTTTGACTTCGGTGCTTGCCAACGTCGGTAGCCATTCCGCGTTGAGGGCCAGCATGACCGCGCAGGACATCCGGGACCTTTCCGCCTACATCGCGGCGCCGACCCCGAAGTAGTCAGTGATCAGGGTCGTCGATGGGGAGCGGTGTGCTGCCGCTCCCCATGTCGCTTCGCGCTCAATGTCCTGACCGCGCGCCAACGGCGCCACGGCTTGGGCTTGGGACTACTCAAGCGTCAGGACAAGGCGCTTTCCGAGCGCAGCGGCAGCACGGTCCAGTGTCTTCAGTGAGGGCCAGTGCGTGGGATCCTCCAGACGTTTAGCCGCTGGCCAAGAGGTTGCGAGGGCGCGCGCCAAGTCCGAGAGAGTGCGTTCGCCTCGCGCCAGGCGCAGCAACATGGCGGCTTGGGTCTTTGCGTCAGGGGCGATGTAGTACGCGCCTTTGACCTTCAGGCTCGGCGCCGGTACGTCCTTGGCTTCGTCGAGGCGCCAGGCCAACATGGCCGACAAGACTTCAACCGCATTGAACAGCGCTTCCTCTTTCGTCTGGCCTTCCGTGAAGGTGTCCGGCAGGTCGATGAACTGCACGAAGAAACTTCCGTCCTTGTGAGTCTCGATCGTCGCGGGGTATCGAATTTCCATGGTCACCTCTCATTTGAGCTTCACGCCGGTCTGGCGTTGCAACGCCGCGAGCAGACCGGCGCCGAGATCGCGTGAGCCGTGAACCGGAACCGGGACGGCCCGACCCTCCAGGGTCATGATGTGGTGGCTGCCGTGAATCCGGGCGATCGACCAACCGGCAGCCTTCAGCTTCGCGATGACTTCCTTGCCCGTCACGCCGCGAATGATAGATCAGTGCTGATCTATCTGCAACTTCCGAACGGGGCAGGCAACGGACGGGCACGTCGGCTCAGCGCCCGCCCAACCCCATCGCCCGGCTGATCACCTCTTTCATGATCTCGTTCGTGCCGCCATAAATGCGCTGCACGCGCGCGTCGACAAACGCGCGGGCGATCGGGAACTCCCACATGTAGCCATAGCCGCCGAAGAGTTGCAGGCATTGGTCGATGACCTTG
>JANOLJ010000062.1:0-2391 GCA_031419715.1 Burkholderiales bacterium
GCATGGCGGATCAGGCGCAAGCCCGTGCATGCGAGGTGCTCGACCGCGTCGGCCTCGCGCGCCTGGCCGCGCGGCCGGCACGCGTGTTGTCCGGCGGCGAACAGCAGCGCGATGCCCTGGCGCGCGCCTGGGCGCTCAAACCCGACGTGCTCCTGCTTGACGAGCCGACCGCGAGCCTCGACCCGCACGGCATCCGCGCGATCGAAGCGGTTATCGCCGGGATCGCCGCCTCCGGCACCGCGATTGTCATGGTCACCCACCATCGCGGTGTCGCCAAACGCCTGGCCGACGACATCGTATTTCTGCATCAGGGCAAGGTGACGGAACACACCCCGGCGGCACAGTTTTTCGACAAGCCGGCATCGCAGCCCGGACGGGATTACTTGAAAGGAGACCTGGAGTGAAGTCTTCAATGAAACCTCCCGCGCAACCTTCCACAAAACCTTCAATCAAGCTGCTCGTTGCGTTGTCCGTCCTGGCACTGGCCATCGCGCGGCCGGCACCGGCGCAGGAAAAATTCATCGTCGTGGCATCGACCACCTCGACCGAACAATCGGGTCTGTTCGCGCACTTGCTGCCGGCCTTCGAGAAAAAGACCGGCATCAAGGTGCGCGTGGTCGCGGCAGGCACCGGCCAAGCGCTCGACCAGGGGCGGCGCGGCGATGCCGACGTGGTGTTCGTACACGACAAGGTGGCCGAAGAAAAATTCGTCGCCGGCGGTTTCGGCGTCGAACGGCGCGAGGTGATGTACAACGACTTCGTCCTGATCGGCCCGAAAGCGGACCCGGCGAACACCAAAGGCCGCGACGTGCTCGACGGCATGAAAAAGATTGAGGCGGCCAATCGGGAAGGAAAGGCGGCGCCGTTTGTCTCGCGTGGCGACAAGAGCGGCACCCACGCCGCCGAGCTGCGCTACTGGAAGATGGCCAACGTCGACGTCGACCAGGGCCGGGGTGGGCCAGGCGGCGCGTGGTACCGCGATTGCGGCTGCGGCATGGGCCCGGCGCTCAACACGGCGGCGTCGATGAACGCCTATGTGCTGGCCGACCGCAGCACCTGGCTGTCGTTCAAGAACCGCCAGGACCTTGGGCTGTTGGTCGAAGGCGACACCAGGCTGTTCAACCAGTACGGCGTGATGCTGGTCAACCCGGCCAGGCATGCGCATGTGAAAAAGGAACTCGGCCAGGCCTTTGTTGACTGGCTGGTGTCGCCGCAAGGGCAGAAGACGATTACCGGCTACAAGATCGGCGGCGAGCAGTTGTTCTTCGCCAACGCGAAATGATGATGCCTCTGAAACCCCCCGGCAGGAGCGCCTTTGGCAGCAGGGCGCTTCGCCTGGCATCTGCTGTCGCCCGACCGGCAGGCGGTGTTCGCGCGCTACGGTTTCGGGCGGGTGGACGAATGAAGCGTCCCTTGCAGGGGTGGATCGGGCTGGTTTGAATCGCACCCCAGAGCAGCATTGAGATGGAACAATACTTGAGGCTGTTAGACTGGGCAGCGGCTTCGACCAACCCCACCTCTGAGAGCGCTATGCCCACCCGTGGGCGCCTAATCCGGAAATACGCGACCTATTTCGCCGCCGTGGTCACGCTGGGCGTGCTGGCAAGCGGCTTGGTCGGCCTTGCCTTCAGCTACCGGGATACACGGGTGTTGGTCGACGATTTGCACCGCGAGAAGGCGCGCGCGGCGGCGACCATCATTGATCAGTATTTGCGCACGATCGAGAGCCACTTGCGCGCTGCACTGCTCGCGCCGGCGATCGGGCCTCCTGGTGGCGCGCTCGACGAGCAGCATCACGAACTCATCAAGCTCCTGCGCATCAATTCGGCGGTGGGGGAAGCCGCATGGATCAACGCCGACGGCTTGGAGCGGGTGCGCCTGTCGCGGATCGCACCCGATGTATTGGATGGTTCACGCGACCGCTCCGCCGATCCCTTGATTGTCGCCGCGAGAACACGCAAGACCGTCTTCGGTTCCGTGTATTTTCGGCAGCAAACCGAACCCTATCTTTCTGTCGCAGTCGCCGGCGACGCCCCCGAGAGCGGCGTCGTGATTGCCGAGATCAATCTCAAGTTCGTTTGGGATTTCGTGGCGACCATGCGCGTCGGAAACTCGGGCTATGCCTACATTGTCGACAGGCAAGGCAGGCTCGTTTCCCATCCGGATATCAGTCTGGTACTCAAGCAAACCGACCTCTCGGCGCTGCCGCAGGTGCGGGCACGCCTGTCCAAAATCGACTCCAGTCAGGATCATGTGCTGATCGCCGATAGCGCCGCCGGCGGCAACACGCGCAAGTCACTCGCCGCATGGATGCCGGTGACCGCACCAGGCTGGTTCGTTTATGTCGAACAGCCCGTGGCGGAAGCCTTTGCGCCGCTCTATGCCGCCGTC
>JANOLJ010000063.1:0-2666 GCA_031419715.1 Burkholderiales bacterium
CGTGGCACACATCGTGAGCTACATCAGCGAATTCATGACGCTCTACCCCGGCGACCTGATCACCACCGGCACGCCGCCCGGCGTGGGCATGGGCATGAAGCCGCCCACGTATCTGAAGGCGGGCGACACGATGAAGGTGACGATCCAGGGCCTGGGCGAGCAGAACCAGAAGGTGCACGCCTGGAGCGCTGAGTTGATCGACAACTGAACCGACTCGCCACGACCTCGCCACGGACCTTGCAACGGACCTTGCAAAACTAGCGCCTCGCCATGCCCGCCACCCAATCGCCGATCATTCGCATCCACGCGGCCGACAACGTCGTGATCGCGCGCCACCAACTCGTCGGCGGGCTGGCCTTGCCGGGCGAGGGCGTCACCGTCAGCGGCCTGGTTCCACCGGGCCACAAGGTGGCGGTGCGCGCCGTTGCTCAGGGCGAGGCGGTGCGGCGCTACAACCAGATCATCGGCACGGCGAAGAGCGCGATTGCCCCAGGCCAGCATGTGCACACTCACAACCTGGAGTTCAGCCACTTCGCGCGCGACTATGCCGCCGGCCAAGGCGCGATGGCCACGGCCTACGTGGACACGCCTGCCACGTTCCAGGGCATCCGCCGCGCTGACGGGCGTATCGCGACGCGCAACTATGTTGGCGTGCTGACGTCGGTGAACTGCTCGGCGACGGTGGCACGCGCGATTGCCGACCACTTCCGGCGCGACATCCACCCCGAGGCGCTGGCGGCGTTCCCGAATGTCGATGGCGTGATCGCCCTCACCCACGGCGGCGGCTGCGCCACGGCAAGCGACGGCGAGCCGCTGCAACTGCTGCGGCGCACGCTCGGCGGCTATGCGCGCCACGCCAACTTTTCGGCGATCCTCGTCGTCGGCCTGGGTTGCGAGACGAACCAGATCGCCGGGCTGATGGAACAGGAAGGCTTGAGCGCCGGCACCGCGCTGCACACCTTCAACATTCAAGAGACGGGTGGCACCAGGAAAACCGTGGCGCATGGCGTCGAGCTGATCACCTGGTTGCTCGTAGAGGCGAACAAGGTCAGGCGTGAACCCGTGAGCGCGAGCCACATCATCGTGGGTCTGCAATGCGGTGGCTCGGACGGCTACTCAGGCATCAGCGCGAACCCGGCGCTGGGCGCAGCGGTGGACCGCCTGGTGCGCCACGGCGGCACGGCGATCCTCTCGGAAACGCCCGAAATCTACGGCGGCGAACACCTGCTGACGCGCCGCGCCGTGTCGAGCGCCGTGGCCGACAAACTGCTCGCGCGCATCAAATGGTGGGAGAACCATTGCGAGCGCAACGACGCCGAGATGGACAACAACCCTTCCGCCGGCAACAAGGCCGGCGGCTTGACGACGATCCTGGAAAAGTCGCTCGGCGCGATCGCCAAGAGCGGCACGACGAACCTGGTGGACGTGTATGAATATGCGCAAGCTGTGACCGCCAAAGGCCTGGTGTTCATGGACACGCCCGGCTACGACCCGGTGTCCGCCACCGGCCAGGTGGCAGGCGGCGCGAACATGATTTGCTTCACCACCGGCCGCGGCTCGGCCTACGGCTGCGCGCCGTCGCCGTCGCTCAAATTGAGCACGAACAGCGAGTTGTGGCGCAAGCAGGAAGACGACATCGACATCAACTGCGGCGACGTGATCGACGGCACGGCGAGCATCGATGAACTCGGCGAGCGCATCTTCCAGTTGATGCTGCAAACCGCGTCGGGCAGCAAAACCAAGAGCGAAGTCCACGGGTACGGGCAGAACGAATTCGTGCCTTGGCAGTTGGGGGCGACGATGTAGGTGGGGCGGGCGCCGCAGGCGCTGCGTTCAGTCATCACCAAACCCGTTCACCACCGAGGAGCAGCCCTTGAGCGAGACCCACACAGGAGGCTGTGCCTGCGACGCGGTTCGCTACCGTGTCCGTGGCAAGCCAACCATTGCCCAGGTCTGCCACTGCACCTTCTGTCAGCGCCGGCTCGCCAGCGCATTCGCGATCGTGGCTTCGTTCCCCGAGGACGCCATCGATGTACTTCAGGGCCAGCTCGTCGAGTGCGAGCATCGCTCCGACGAAAGCAAGCGGTGGTTGCGAATGAGCTTCTGCCCCAAGTGCGGTACAACAATCTCCCACACCGCCGAAGTTCGCCCCGGGCTTCGAAGCATTGCCGCTGGAACCTTCGATGAACCCGATTGGTTCAAGATTGATCGACACATCTGGGTCCAATCCAAGCGCCCGTGGGTCACGGTGCCCGAAGGCGTCGCAAGTTTTCAGCAAGGTTTTGTTGCCAACCCTGCACCTGAATCGCAGGCGCGGTGATGTGCCGCACCTCGCTCTGAACCCATCGCGATTGCGATGAACACAACCATGAAAATCACCGCCGCCCGCGTCATTGTCTGCAGCCCTGGCCGAAATTTCGTCACACTGAAGATCGAGACCGATTCGGGCCGCACCGGCATTGGCGACGCCACGCTCAACGGCCGCGAGTTGGCGGTGGCGAGCTATCTGACGGATCATGTCGTTCCCTGCCTGATCGGCCGCGACGCGGGGCAAATCGAAGACATCTGGCAGTACCTCTACAAAGGCACGTACTGGCGGCGCGGCCCGGTGACGATGAGTGCGATCGCCGCGGTCGACACGGCGCTGTGGGATCTGAAGGCCAAGG
>JANOLJ010000064.1:0-1556 GCA_031419715.1 Burkholderiales bacterium
CAACGCAAAAGCCAATTGGCACTTCACGACCACCGACGCCCGTGTGAAGCTGAAAAGCCTGTATCCCGCACTTTAGGAGGTTCAGGCCACTAGTGCTGCGCTCGGCGCGTTTTGCGCACCGCTTGGCGCTGCGGGGGCCCGGACGCTCGGCGACGACCATTTGCGTCACCGGCCCGCGCATCCGTTCCTGGGGGTTCCACTGCCCCGGTGGTCGGTGGGTGCCTGGCGGAAATTTACGGCTGCCGGCAGCGGACAACCCGGGCACCATCGGCCCCGGCTGCGAGGGCTGAGCATGGCCGCCACGCAACCCATGCTCTTCACCGGTCCGCAGCTGCGCAGCGACTGGCCATTGGGCACCCTGCGCCATCGGCCTACGGCCTACGGCCTGATCATGATCGACCCGCCGTGGTCGGTCGAACTTTATTCGACGCGCGGCGAGGAGAAGTCGGCACAGGCCGTACCGCACCATGAGCCTGGACGCGATCGCCGCGCTGCCGATCGCCGAACTGGCCGCGCCCGACTGCCTGCTGTGGTTGTGGGCGACAGCGCCGATGTTGCTCGAGCAGGGCCGCATGATCGAGCGCTGGGTGTTTCGGTTTTCGACCTCGGGCGTCTGGGTCAAAAAGACCGTCAACGGCAAGATCGGCTTCGGTACGGCTACGTGCTGCGTGGCACCTATGAGCCGTTTTTGATCGGCGTGCGCGGCGCCCCCAGGCTCGCCCGCAACGTGCGTTCGGTTGTCGATGGCGCCGTGCGCAGCCACTCGCGCAAGCCCGATCAGGCCTACGCCGCGGCCGAGCGTCTGGTGCCGGGGGGGGGGGGGGCGCCGCGCCGACCTCTTCTCGCGCCAATCCCGCCCCGGCTTGGACGCATGGAGCGACGGTGCAGCGCCCTGCGCCCTGCATCCCGTGCCAGCAAGCCCGCCTCGCCGCGGGACAGGCGCTGTCTGCTATCGCGCGCGGTGACCGGGCCGGCTACGCTACTGCCGAGCAGACGCTGGCGTCGGCGCAGGCCGTAGCCTCTCCCGTCAAGTCGGCCGTAATCTCGGCGACGGCGACGTCTCTGGCGCGGCTGGCGGCACGGCGAATGACGCGAAGAGTGCGCGCAGCCGCCCATCCTACGCCCCGGCCGGGCGGCGTCGGTTCCAGGTCTCGGTCAGCGGCTCGCGTGTGGAGCGGGCGTCGGGTTCTCTCCCGGCTGGCGGCTCGCTCGCCGGCACGCCCGACCTGCCGCACATGGCGGTCGGCCGCAAGGGCGACGTTTCGTTCAAGTCGGGCGCCGGCGCTTTCGCGCCGACTGTGAACTGCACCGTCGCGGCGCCCAGATGGGACTGGGCGATGGCCAGCACGTGCAGATGGGCATGGCCGATATCCGGCGCGCTCACAAAGCCGGCGGACGGGCCGTCGAGAACATGTCGCGCCGCCGCGAGATGATCGCGACGAGCGTGTCGGTGCCGGTCGATTTCAGCGACATGCGACGTCTCGCCGCCGGCTTTTTATGGCATCGCCAAGGGCATCGAGCGTGGCCCTCAACGACGGCGCCCGCATGCTGCGCGC
>JANOLJ010000065.1:0-1710 GCA_031419715.1 Burkholderiales bacterium
CGGTCTCGCTCGTGCTTGTCGATGACGATGCGCGGAAATGCGCGGTCGCCTGCTCGTCCACCATATGCCAGATTTCCTCGGCCATCGGCTTGCGCGATTCCTCGAGGATATGCCCGACCAGCCCGACCGCGCGCGCCATCACGCCCAGGCCGCGGCAGATCTTCCAGTCGAAGCCCATCTCGCAGGCCAGCGCGCCGATCGAGCCGGTGGCATTCATCGGCAGCACCTTGCCGCTGGCCCGGCCGGCTTCCTCGGCCACGGCGATCATCAGCTTGACGTAGGGACCGTAAAAGCCGGTTTCCTGCGCCAGCTCGATCAGCCTTGGCGTGCGCGGGTCGATCGGCTTGTGGAACGGAGGGCCGATGCCCGGCACGTTGCGCTTTTGCTGCCGGAACGACTCGACCACCGGTTTGGCCAGCGCGGCGAAATCGGCATTCGGATCGGGCTGGGGCATCGCCTCGACCAGCAGCTTGGCCGCGCCTTCGATGCTGCCGACGAACACCGTGCCCAGGCCATTGAGGCCCGCGGCCACGGCGCCCTGCAGCGACTCGGGCGCGCCCAGATAGGTCAGCCGAGCCGCCAGCGAGCTCGGCGTGAGGCCGTGCTCTACCAGGGTCACCACCATCGCGTTGAACATCTTCGATTCGCGGGGCGTCGGCAGGCGCCGGGTGAGCTCCAGGAAACCCATGTCGCCAAGGTTCACGTGGCCCAGGATCTCGCTGCACATGTCCTTGCCGAACAGCGTGATGCTGCCGGCGTCGCTCCAGCCGATGTCGGTACGAATTTCTTTTTTCTTGCGGGCCACCAATGTCTCCTCTGGTTACGACGGGCAGCCATGTTAAGTCGGCGCTCGCTGCAGGACAACTGAATAAATTTGACCCATCCTTTCAGATAAGCTGTGCAGCCGCACCACCGGATTTAGGATGAGCCCCATGAAGATCAGGAAAATCGCTGGCGCGCTGGGCGCCGAACTCTCCGGGATCGACCTTGCTCCCGGCCTTTCGACCGATCAGGCCGCCGAGGTGCGCAAGGCGCTGCTCGAGCACCAGGTGATCTTCCTGCGCAACCAGAACCTGACGCCGCAGCAGTTCCTGACGTTCGCGCAGGCCATGGGCGAGCCGATCGAGTATCCGTTCGTCAAGGGCATCGAAGGCTTCCAGCACATCATCGAGGTGAAGAAACTCGAGCACGAGAAGAGCAACTTCGGCGGCATCTGGCATTCGGACACCACCTACCTGCAGCAGCCGCCGATGGGCTCGATGCTGCTGGCGCGCGAAGTGCCGCCCCACGGGGGCGACACGCTGTTCGCGAGCCAGTACGCGGCCTACGACGCGCTGTCGGACACCATGAAGAGCCTGCTGGCCAACCTCAAGGGCATCAGCAGTTCGGCCAAGGCCGACGTCAGCAAGACGAGAGAGGACCGGATCAAGGAGGGCGGCAAGCAGGAAGCGCCAACCCAATACCTGGCCGAGCACCCGGTGGTGCGGACCCATCCGGAAACCGGGCGCAAGGCGCTGTATGTCATCGTGGCTCACACGGCCGGCATCAAGGGCATGACCGATGCCGAAAGCGCGCCGCTGCTGCAGTTCCTGTACGAGCACCAGGTCAAGCCGGAATTCACCTGCCGCTTCGTCTGGGACGCCAATGCGCTCGCGTTCTGGGACAACCGCTGCGTGCAGCACAACCCGATCAACGATTACCACGGTTTCC
>JANOLJ010000066.1:0-5579 GCA_031419715.1 Burkholderiales bacterium
GCGATACCTTGAAGGAATTGACCCCGAGGCAAGCGGAGTAGGTGTCAACAGGTCGCGAAGTCGCGGTGAATTCGCGTAGGTACTTCCAGCGCATCCGGCCAGCGCGGGTCATTCGCGGCCCGCGAAAACGCCAGTGGCCGCTCTTGCCGATTGCTTGACACACCGCTTGGCGTCTATGCGATGAGCGACACCGATGCCCGAGGCGATCACGGGGAGGGGGCATCAAATGTCTGGGCGATTCAAACCCCGGACCGCATAGCAACCAAATTCTTGGGCGTGCGGGTTTCGGGGGGTGGGGGTCATCGGGCCCGCGTGACTCGACGGGTCCTTCTTGGCACTTCACCACGCGGGTCATTCGCGATCGCGTCGAACGTGTCCCTACTGCTTCGGAAAGTTGGGGGACAGCGCTGGCACTTGCGGGACACGTTGGGGCTACCGAGGGGTGCACCGACCCCTGTCGAGAATGTGCCCCCAGTTTCCGATCTTGTGCCCCCAAATGTGCCCCCTTGTGCCCCCGGATTCAGGCACACTACAGCGGACGCCTGCGGACGGAAGGCGCCGATTCTTCATAGGTGGATCGAGGGATTGTTGGAGGCCAGCGGACGGTTGCGAACGCTGAGGTGGTGCCGGAGGCCGGAATCGAACCGGCATGGTGTTTCCACCGGCAGATTTTGAGTCTGCTGCGTCTACCAATTTCGCCACTCCGGCCGAAGTGGGCGCGCGTGTGAGCGCCTTCGAAGGGTGCGGATTATGGCATGCGCTCGGCGCGCAATTCGAGCACGTAAACTGCGTGGCTTCTGCCCACCGGACTTGCGCATGCCCCCCCTGCCCCCCATCACCCAAGCACTGCTGCTGGTCAATGTGGCAGCGTTTTGCATCGACATCTTTCTCGGGCCGTGGTTCACGCGGGCGTTCGCGCTTTGGCCGTTCGGCAGCGGCTTCCTGCCCTGGCAGGTGCTGTCGTATTCCTTCTTGCACGGCGGCTTTGGGCACCTGTTCTTCAACATGCTGGGCATCTGGATGTTCGGCGCCGAGCTGGAGCGCGTTTGGGGCCCGAAGCGGTTCACGCATTTCTACTTCGCCAGCGTGCTGGCCGCGGCGGCAACGCAGTTGCTCGTCAATGCCTTGCTCGGCTCAAACAACCCGACGGTCGGCGCATCGGGCGGCTTGTTCGGCTTGCTGCTGGCCTTTGGCATGATGTTCCCGAACAGGACCGTGATGCTGCTGATCCCGCCGATCCCCATGAAAGCCAAGGTGCTGGTGTTCGCCTATGGTGCGATTGAACTGGTGCTCGGCGTCATGGACCCGCAAGGCGGCGTGGCGCACTTCGCGCACCTGGGCGGCATGCTGGGCGGTTGGCTGGTGATGCGCTATTGGCGCGGCCAGTCACCGTTCGGCCGGCGCTGACAGTTTTTTTGAGCCAAACCCGCTCGCGCATCTTTTCAAAACGCATGGCTTGCCGCATGCTTGCGCAGAGGAAAATGCGGCGGGAGGCAACGATGGGTGCGCGAACGATTCAATGTGTTGGTCTGGCTCGGCAGCCGCGCTGGCCGCACGCCGCGCTGGCCGTGGTACTGAGCCTGTGCGGTGCGGCCGCGCTGGCGCAAACGGCGAACAGCCCCACGCAGGCCGAATCGGCGGAGTTGCAGGCGCGCGTGCGCGCGCTTCGCGAAGCGAACGCCGCGGTCGTCGGCGTCAAGACCATTGCCGTGGAAGACGCCCGCTCGATCGATACCCTGGGCCGCAAACGCCAAGGCTCAGGCGTCGTGATCGACGCCGATGGCCTGATCCTCACCATCGGCTACCTGATCCTTGAGGCGGAGCAAGTGGACATCGTGCTCGAAGGCGAGCGTCAGGTGCCGGCGCGCGTCGTCGCTTACGACCTGGCGTCGGGGTTCGGGCTGTTGCAGGCGTTGGCACCGGTCAAGGTGGCGCCGGCCAAATTCGGCGCATCGGCCGAGGTGTCGAACACGGAACCGCTGATGATCGCCAGCGGCGGCGAAGACGGCGGGCGCAGCCTGGCGCAGATGGTGTCGCGCCGGGCGTTCTCGGGCTACTGGGAGTACCACATCGACGGCGCCCTGTTCACCGCGCCGCCGCGCGGCGACCACAGCGGCGCGGGCCTGTTCAACGCGAACGGCGAACTGCTGGGCATCGGTTCACTCGTCGTGGGCAACGCGCTGGGCGATGACCACCCGCGCATGCCGGGCAATATGTTTGTTCCCATCGATCTGCTAAAACCCATCCTCGGCGAAATGCGCCGCGAAGGCGCATCACGCAGCAGCTCGCGCGCCTGGCTGGGCATGAACTGCGTGGAGCATGACGGCGCCGTGCGCGTGATCCGGGTGAGCCGCGACAGCCCCGCCGAAGACGCCGGCCTGCTGCCGGGCGACCGCATCGTCAGCATCGACGGCGTGGCGGTCAGCCAGCTCGAAGTCCTCTACAAGACGCTGTGGCGCAGCGCCGTGCAGCGCGATGTGGTGCTGGAGATTCGACGCCTGGGTCAAGTGCAGACCATGCGTTTGCAGAGTGTCGATCGCAGCCAGACCCTGAGCAAACCCAAGGGAATCTGATCGCGGCGCTGGCCATAGCGCTGACGCTGCGGCGCGCGCCGTTTCAGACCAGCAAGCCCTGCCGCACCGTCGGGTAGCGCAGCCGCAAGCGCAGTTCCGTCTTCAGGCGCTGGTTCACGAGCCGCCTGGACTCGCTCATGAAACTCAGTTGCATCGGCGGCAGGCTGACGAGCGCCTGCGCGCGGCTGATGCGCGGCGGCCGCGGCAGGCCACACAGGTCGGCGGCGAGGTCGAAGTACTCGCCCATCTTCAGCTCAGTGTCGTCGCTCGTGTTCACGGCGCGCTGCGGTTTGCCCCTGTGCAATGCGGCCACACAAGCGCGCGCCAGATCGTCGGCGTGGATGTGGTTCGTGTACACGTCGTCTGGTGCGCTCAACACCGGCGTGCCGCGCAACAAGCGCTCGCGCGGGTGGCCGCCCGGCCGATCACCCGCATAAATGCCCGGGATGCGCAGCAGGCTTACGCGCACCGCGAAGACGCGGCCGAACCAGCGCAGCCGAGTTTCGGCATCGACACGGCGCTGCGCCCGATCGGTGTGCGGGTCGACGCGCCGGGTTTCATCGATGCGTGCGCCGCCGCAGTCACCGTACACGCCGCTGGTGCTGGCGTAGACAAGGCTGCGCAAGCCGCTCCTGCGCCCCAGAGCGGCGAGCAGATGGCGGGTGCGCGTATCCAGGCGCCCGGCCGCGGGCGGCGGCGCGAGGTGCAACACCGAATCGGCGAGTCCGGAGAGGCGGCTCAATGTGGCTGGGTCGTCGAGATCGCCCACGATGGGCCGGATGCCGGCCTGGCGCAGCGCCTTCAAGCGCGCGGCATCGGAGGTCAGCGCGATCAGCCGCCAGCGCCCGCGCAGCAGGGCCGCGACGCGCATGCCGATGTCGCCGCAGCCCACGATCAAGAGCGTGGCTTGTTTGAACCTGGCCGGTCTGTCATGCATAGGGGTCATGTCGCAGCGGGCACAATCGCGCCTCACTTTACCCTTAGCCATCGAAGATGACGTTCACGATCACGGTCCAGCCCAGCGGCCGCACATTCCAGACTGAGCTGGACGAGCCTCTGCTCGCCGCGGCGATACGCCAAGGCATAGGCCTGCCCTATGGTTGCCGCGACGGCGCCTGCGGCTCGTGCAAGTGCCGCTTGCTGGAGGGCCGAGTGGTGCACGGCACGCACCAGAAAAAAGCCTTGAGCACCGAGGAAGAACAAGGCGGAATGATCCTGACGTGCTGCGGCGTGCCGCAGACCGACGTCGTGCTCGAGGCGCGCATGGTCCCGGGCGCGGGTGAGTTCCCGGTGCGCAAGATGCCGTGCCGCGTCATCAGCATCGCCAAGCCCGCCGCCGACGTGGCGATTCTGATGATGCAATTGCCAGCGAACGACACGATGAAGTACCACGCCGGCCAGTACGTGGAGTTCATTCTGCGAGACGGGTCTCGGCGCAGCTACTCGATGGCCAACGCCCCGCACACCCAGACGGAGCGCCCCGCCATCGAACTGCACCTGCGCCACATGCCGGGCGGCAAGTTCACCGACCATGTGTTCGGCGCGCTCAAGGAAAAAGACATCCTTCGCATCGAAGGCCCATTCGGCAGTTTTTTCCTGCGCGAGGACTCCGCCAAACCGATCGTGCTGCTCGCCTCGGGCACCGGTTTCGCGCCGATCAAGGCGATCATCGAGCACATCGAGTTCAAGGGCATCACGCGGCCGACGGTTCTGTACTGGGGTTGCCGCAGCCGCGCCGACCTCTACCTGCATGACTGGGCCGAGCAGGCCGCGCAACGCCTGCCGAACCTGCGCTATGTGCCGGTGCTCTCCGAGCCCAAACCCGAGGATGCATGGACCGGGCGCACGGGGTTCGTGCACCAAGTGGTCATGCAAGACCTGCCCGATCTCAGCAGCCATCAGGTCTACGCTTGCGGCGTGCCCGTCATGGTGGACTCCGCGAAGCGCGACTTCGTGAACCTGCGCGGCCTGCCCGCGGAAGAGTTCTACGCCGACTCGTTCACTTCCGAGGCCGACAAACACGGCC
The DNA here is from genome assembly GCA_031419715.1 of Burkholderiales bacterium. Lineage (GTDB taxonomy): Bacteria > Pseudomonadota > Gammaproteobacteria > Burkholderiales > Burkholderiaceae_C > JAEMQF01. The sequence goes on from JANOLJ010000066.1 coordinate 4,600, forward strand.
CTACCTGAAGAGCCACGTCACCAGCCCCAGGCTCAACGACGGAAAGAACAGCAGCACGAGCACGCGCAGCACGTCGCTGGCGAGGAACGGAAACACGCCCTTGTAGGTTTCGCTCATCGGCACGTCGCGCGCGATCGAGTTCACGACGTAGACGTTCAAGCCCACTGGCGGCGCGATCAGGCCGATGCCCACTGTCATCAGCACCAGAATGCCGAACCAGATCGCCTTCATCTGCGGCGCCAAGCCCCACAGATCGAGCTGCATGATGGTCGGGAAGATCACGGGAATCGTGAGCAGCAGCATCGACAACTCGTCCATCACGCAGCCCAGCACCACATAGAACAAGAGCACGCAACCGACGATGACGAGCGGCGCGACATGCAGGTGACTGACCCACTCCGACAGGCGCGCCGGCATCTGGGTCAGCGCAAGCGCGGCATTCATCATGTCGGCGCCCAGGAAAATCATGAACACCATCGCCGAGGTTTCCGCTGTGCCCAGGAAGCTGCGGCGGATTCCCGTCAGGTTCAACTCGCGCTGCGCGACGCCGACGACAAAGGTGCCCACCGCCCCCACCGCCGCGCCTTCCGTGGGGGAGAACACGCCGCCGTAAATACCACCGAACACCGCGACGAAGATCAGCGCGATCGGCCATACGCCCGCCAGTGCCCGCCAGCGCTGCGCCCATGGCAGTGGCGCGCTCGGCGTGGCCAGGTCCGGCCGGACCGCGCAGTACAGCGCAATCACGATCAGGTAGCCGGCCGTCGCGATCAAACCCGGCACCAGCGCCGCGGCGAACAGCTTCGCGATGTTCTGCTCGGTGAGGATGGCGTAGACGACGAGCGGTACCGACGGCGGAATCAAGATGCCCAGCGTGCCGCCGGTGGCAAGCGTCGCGGTGGACAGACGCCCGTGGTAGCCGTGCGCCTTCATCTCCGGGTAGGCCACCTGCGTGATCGTCGCCGCCGTCGCCACCGACG
>JANOLJ010000067.1:0-6156 GCA_031419715.1 Burkholderiales bacterium
TCCGAGGCCGCGGCCACCGCCTCCTCGACGAGGTGGTTGCGCGCGATGACCCACGGGCTACATCGCGCATCCGCGCTGCGCGCAGAAGCCGTCCAGCCCTGCTTCGCTGCGCCAGAACTCGAGCCACGTGCGGCTGCGCACGGCGACCCACCGCCCCGCGGGGCCGGTAAGAGCGACGCGGTCGAGGTCGCTGCCGGTCATCGACACCTGTCCCGCCGCCGTGTACGGGACCAGGACCACGGGGATGCGCGAGGGCGGGTTGCCATGATCCACGGCGATCCCGGCACCGCGCAGGGGGACACTTCTAACTGGGACGATGGGGACATGACTGTTTGGGGCTCACAGCCGGCCGGTTCCCGGTTCGTCGCAAGCGACCTAACCGGACGTCCGTGGATAAAGCTCATCGCGCTTTGCGGCGTCCACTGAACGGGGACCGGTTCAATGTGCTTGAAATGCCTATCCGTCAGCTCATCATGCCCAGGCAGATGCGGGAGCCTTTCAGGCCGGTGTTGCCCAGGCGGGTGGCCTGCATGCTTTGGTTCTCTGGTGGTCGGCGCAGCCCCTGGCCGCCTCAGGCGCTACCGTAGCTCACCGCGGGCACTGCCCGTGTTTCAGGGTTTGTGTGTCACCCAGTGGGGGGACTGGCAGCAAAAGCCTACCGGCTTACGATTGAAAGATCACCCCACGTTGTGAACCAGGAAAACCCACCATGAAGATGAGGCATGCATCTACCACGACCCTCGGACTGCTGCTGACGCTTGCCGTCGCGGGCGGCGCACAGGCTCAAGAGAAGACGATCACCGTCTCGGCGCCCGGCGGCTCTTTCGAGCAGTGGCTGCGCAAGGACGTCTTCACGGCCTTCACGGCCAAGACCGGCGTCAAGGTCAACTACGTCGAGGCCAGCGCGACCGACCTGATCGCCAAACTGCAGGCGCAAAAGGGCAACCAGCAAATCGACGTCGCCATGCTGGATGACGGCCCGATGTACCAGGCAACCGATCTGGGCTTCTGCGGCAACCTCACCCCGGCGCCGATCTACAACAGCGTTTACGACCACATGAAGCTCAAGTCCAACAAGGGCATCTTCTTCGGCGTGGTCGCCACCGGCATCACCTACAACAAGAAGGCCTTCGCGGACAACAATTGGCCCGCGCCGACCTCCTGGGCCGACATTTCGGACCCCAAGTTCCGCAAGAAGCTGGTTATCTTCCCGCTCAACAGCACCTACGGCGTGCATGCCTTGGTCATGGCTGCCAAGCAAAAGGGCGGCGGCGAGACCAACATCGAGCCGGGCTTCAAGGCCTTCAAGGACGAGATCGGCCCGAACGTGCTGGCCTATGAGGCCGCGCCGGCCAAGGTCACCGAGCTGTTCCAGAGCGGCCAGGCGGTGATCGCGGTCTACGGCAACGGACGCACCAAGTCGCTGGCCGACACGGGCTTCCCGGTTGACTTCGTGTACCCCAAGGAAGGCGGCGTGGCGCTGGCCTTCGGCGCCTGCCCGGTGGTGGGAAGCAAGAACGAGAAAGAGGCGCAGGACTTCATCCAGTTTCTGCTCACTCCCGATGTGCAGGTTTCTCTGGCCAAGGGCGTGGGCTTCTCTCCGGTGAACAAGACGGTGAAGCTGTCGGCCGCGGACTCGCGCGGCGTGGCGGTCGGCGAGCAGCTGGAAAAACTCTTGGTGATGGACTGGGCCACCATCAACCAGAACCGTGCCGAATGGAACAAGCGCTGGGTCCGCGAGGTCGAGCGCTGAGCCGGGTTCGCCAAACGGAGTTCATGGAAACCAACAAGAGCTTCCTGGTCCTGGAGGGCCTGACCAAGCGCTATGGCACGCAGACTGTCGTGGACCGTCTGGACCTGGGCATCGAGAAGGGCGAGTTCATCTCCCTTCTCGGCCCGTCAGGCTGCGGCAAGACAACGACGCTGCAGATGATCGCCGGCTTCGCCGAGCCGAGCGGGGGAAAGATCTTTCTGGCCGGCGCCGACCTCACCGCGATCAAGCCGAACAAGCGCGAACTGGGCATCGTCTTCCAGAGCTATGCGCTGTTTCCGCACTGCACCGCGGCCGAGAACGTCGCCTTCGGCCTGCAGATGCGCGGTGTGCCCAAGGCCGAATGCGCGCGCCGTGTCGCCGAGATGCTTGAACTGGTGGGCCTGTCCGGCCTGGCCGACCGCTATCCGCGACGCATGTCTGGCGGCCAACAGCAGCGCGTGGCCCTTGCGCGCGCGCTGGTGATCAAGCCCGCCGTGCTGCTGCTGGACGAGCCGCTGTCCAACCTGGACGCCAAGCTGCGCGAGGAAATGCAGATCGAGCTGCGCAGCATCCAGCGCACGCTGGGCACCACCACGCTGCTCGTCACCCATGACCAGTCCGAGGCGATGGCGCTGTCTAACCGCATCGTGGTCATGAACGAAGGCCGGGTCGAGCAGGTCGGCCGGCCGGAAGAGGTCTATGCGCGGCCGGCCTCGCCTTTCGTGGCGAGCTTCCTGGGCAAGACCAACGTCTTCGCTGGCCAGGTGGTGGAACGTGGCGGCGACCGCGCGCTGCTGGTCGACGGCGAATGGCTCGCACTGGCGGCGTCGGCGCCGGTCGGCCCGGTCACCGTGCAGGTGCGGCCGGAGCGCATCAGGCTTTGCGCACCCGACGGCAACGGCACCCTGAAGGGGCGCGTGACCAGCCGGGTCTTCCAGGGCGCGAGTTGGCTGTACCAGGTGGAGACCGCGGCCGGCGCCGCGGTGGTGATCGCACCCAACGACGGTTCGGACATGGCGCCCGAAGGCGCGCAGGTTCGGCTGTCGTGGCGGCCGGAGGACATGGTCGTCTCCAGCGGAGACCACAGGTGACCAACGGAGACCGCAAGTGAGCCACGCAGACCGCGTGAAGAAGTGGCGGGCGATCCCCACGCCCTACCTGCTTACGGCGCCGGCGCTTCCGGTCTTTGTCTGCTTCCTGCTGGTGCCGCTGGCCGCCACCGTGCTGCTGTCCTTCTACAGCTGGGACCAGTACAAAGGAATCATCGAAACGGTCACCGCCAAGAACTGGATCGAGATCGCCTCTGACGGCTATTTCGCCGAGATTCTCTGGCGCACGCTGCGCATCGCCGGCGCGACGACGCTGCTGTGCCTCGTCTTCGGCGTGCCCGAGGCCTACATCCTGAGCAAGATGCGCCCGTTGTGGCGCGGCATCTTCCTGCTGGTCGTGCTCGGCCCGCTGCTCATCTCGGTGGTGGCGCGCACGCTCGGCTGGGCGCTTCTTCTGGGCTCCACCGGCATCCTGAACCAGGCGCTGGTCCGCTGGGGCCTGATCGATTCGCCGCTGCCCTTCATGTTCACCGAGCTTGGCGTGATCGTGGCGCTGACCCATGTGCTAATGCCCTACATGATCCTGTCGGTATGGGCGTCACTGCAGCGGCTCGACCAGCAGGTGGAGAACGCGGCGCTGTCGCTCGGCGCCACGCCGGTGACGGTGCTGGCCCGCGTGGTGCTGCCGCAAATCGTGCCGGGCATCCTGTCGGGCGCGGTCGTGGTGTTCGCGATGGCGGCCAGCGCCTTCGCGACGCCGGCCATCATCGGCGGGCGGCGGCTGAAGGTGGCCTCGACGCTGGCCTATGACGAATTCCTCAACACGCTGAACTGGCCGCTGGGCGCGACGGTGGCCGTCATCCTGCTGGTCACGCTGCTGGTGATCATCCTCACGACCAACCGCCTGATCGAGCGGCGCTACGTGGAGATCCTTAGATGAACCGCAACGGCCCGTTCGCACTCGCCTTCCACGCGCTGTTCATCAGTTTCATCATGGCGCCGATCCTGATCGTCTGCGTGGTCGCGTTCACGCCGGAAGGCTTTCTCTCGCTGCCCACCAAGGGCTTGAGCCTGCGCTGGTTCCGCGCCATCCTGGACTACCCTGAATTCATTTCAGCGTTCCGCGATAGCCTGTGGCTGGCCGCCCTGTCTTCGAGCGTGTCGATCGCGCTGGCCGTGCCCGCGGCACTGGCTATCGCGCGCTACAGCTTCCCCGGCCGCGACGCTATGACGGCGCTGTTCATGTCGCCCCTCATGGTGCCGCACGTGGTCCTCGGCATCGCGTTCCTGCGCTTTTTCTCCGAGATCGGTCTGAGCGGCCGCTTTGTCGGGCTGGTGTTGGCGCACGTCATCGTGATCATGCCGTTCGCGCTGCGGCTGGTGCTGGCCGCGTCCTACGGCATCGACCAGCGGATCGAGCAGGCCGCGGTCTCCCTGGGCGCCGGGCCGGCGACGGTGTTCAGCCGGGTGACGCTGTTCCTGATCCTGCCGGGCATTGTGTCGGGCTGGATGCTCTCCTTCATCAGCTCGTTCGACGAGGTGACGATGACGGTGTTCATCGCCTCGCCCGAGACCACCACGCTGCCGGTGCGCATGCTCATCCACATCCAGGACAACATCGACCCGCTGATCGCCTCGGTGTCGGCGACGCTGATCGTGCTGACCTCGCTCTTCCTCATCGTGCTCGACCGGCTTTACGGGCTGGACCGGCTCTTCCTGGGGCAGGTCAAGCATTGAGGCGGCGCCCCTTTTTCACGCAGTTTTGCCACATATCGAAAGGCAGGAAACAAAAATGAAGAGAACCCGATTCAAGCAGTCCGTGACCGATTGCCCGCCCCTGCCCGTCTGGCCTTCGGGCCACAAGGCCGCGGTGTCGCTGAGCTACGACCTGGACGCCGACGTCGGCAAATCCTGGCGCAACATGGACGGGCTGACCACCTTGTCGGAAGCCAGGTTCGGCGCCGGCCGCGGTCTGGAGCGCTTGCTGGGCGTGATGGACGAGCACAAGGTCAAGAGCACCTTCTTCGTGCCCGGGGAGATCTGCGAGCTGTACCCCGAAGAGGTGTGCCAGATCGCGAACGACGGGCACGAGATAGGGCACCACGGCTACATCCACCTGGCGATCGACCGGATCCGCCCCATCGAGCAGCGCGAGGAGATGTTTCGCGGGCTGCAGGCGCTGGCCAAACTCGGCATCCGGCCGGGCGGCTATCGCTGCCCGGGCTGGGACCTGACCCCTCTTACGCTCGATCTGCTGGTGCAGGAGGGCTTTCGCTACGACAGCAGTTGCATGGGCGACGACCGGCCCTATTACCTGAAGTCCGGCAGCGCCAGGCTACTGGAGCTGCCGGTCCACTGGAGCCTGGACGACTGGGTGTTCTTTCGCTTTTCCAACGGCAACATCTACGACGGCGGCGGCACGATGAGCGACCCGCAGGCCTGCCTGAACACCTGGAAGCGCGAGGTGGAGAACGCGGTCGCTGAAGGCCGCCACGTCACCATCACCATGCACCCGGAGGTCATGGGCCGCGGCTACCGGTGCCATCTTCTCTCTGAATTCATCGGCTGGATGAAAGCCGATGCCAACGTCTGGGTCGCGACGCTCGAGCAGGTCGCGGACCATCTCAAGGAACCCTCGCCCGCCAGGAAGGAAACAGCATGAAGCTCTCGAAAATTCACCACGTGGCCTACCGCTGCAAGGACGCCAAGGAAACCGTCGAGTGGTACGCCAAGTACCTGCACATGGACTTCCAGCTGGCCTTCGCGGAAAACTTCGTGCCCTCGACCAAGGCGCCCGACCCCTACATGCACATCTTCCTGGACGCCGGCGGCGGCAATGTGCTGGCCTTCTTCGAACTGGCCAACGCGCCGGAGATGGGCCGCGACCCGAACACGCCCGACTGGGTCCAGCACATCGCCTTCGAGGTTCCCGAACTCAAGGACCTGGAGGAAGCCAAGGCGCGCCTGCTGGCCGGCGGCATCGACGTCGTCGGCATCACCGACCACGTGCTGTTCAAGTCAATCTACTTCTTCGACCCCAATGGCCACCGGCTGGAACTGGCGCTTGACACCAGCACGCCGGAGTTGGCGGGCCGGGCCGAGGCCGTGAAGTGGGAAATGTTGGAAGAATGGAGCCGCACCAAGCGCGCGCCCCGGCACGCGGCATGGATGCACGCGGGCGAACTTGCCCGGGCCACGCCATGATCAACGAAACGCACGACCCCAGCCTGCGCAGCTGGGTCGCACCCGCCAACGCCGAGGGTACGGATTTTCCGATCCAGAACCTGCCCTTTGCCGTCTTCCGGCGCAAGGGGACTAGCGAGTCGTTTCACTGCGGCGTGGCCATCGGCGACC